>DASRYE010000001.1:0-3856 GCA_035653915.1 Novosphingobium sp.
CCTGGGTCTATCGCCAGAACTGGCAGCGCGAGACCGACACCGCCGCGCCCGCCGGCAAGGGCGAGCGGCGCCTGTCCGTCACCATCATGGCCACCGCGGGCGATCGCGCACGCGTCAGCCTGACCGAAATGGGCGCGGCCATGCCACTGCCCGCCAGCCACCCGCCGGTGGCCAGCGCGCCGGCCCAGATCATCGCCCTCAGGGCCTTGCCACTCGTCATCTTGCGCCCCATCCGCATTGGCTCATCCGCCTAGGCTTCTCCGCAAGGCACCCTAGGGCCCTTTGCGGAGGGCGCAAGGGGCTGTTCAGGCTTCGCTTTTGGCCTGCTCGTGGTGGCGGATCACTTCGCTGATGATGAAGCGCAGGAATTTCTCGCCGAAATCGGGGTCGAGCTGGGCATCCTCGGCCAGGTGGCGCAGCCGCTCGATCTGCCGGTCCTCGCGGCCGGGGTCGGAAGCGGGCAGGCCATGGGTGGCCTTGTGCTCGCCCACCGCCTTGGTAATGCGAAAGCGCTCGGCCAGCATGTGGATGAGGGCAGCATCGATATTGTCGATACTGGCGCGATAGCTGGCCAGCACCGGGTCGGGCCCGGAATGGGGGAGATCTTGTGCCATGCCAGAGCGCTAGCACGCGGGCGCCGCGGTTTCCAGACCGCAGCTCTTTAGCCGGGCGGTTTGGCCGTTATCGACGCCTTAGGACTTGCCTTCGCGCGCGGGCCGGCGCAATGCGCGCTCGATGAGCGCCAACACCCTTCCCACCACCGGACCCGAATCCGCCCCGCCCCCCGCGCTGGATTCCCTGCTGGCGCTGACGGCGCCGGGCATGGCCTGTGTCAACGCGGTGATCCGCGAGCGCATGGCCAGCGACATCCCGCTGATCCCCGAACTGGCGGACCATCTGATCTCCAGCGGCGGCAAGCGCATGCGCCCGATGCTGACGGTGGCCAGCGCGATGCTGGTCGGCTTTGCGGGCGATGCGCAATACAAGCTCGCCGCCGCGGTGGAATTCATCCACACCGCCACCCTGCTGCATGATGATGTGGTGGATGGATCGGACCAGCGGCGCGGCAAGGCGGCGGCCAATATCGTCTTTGGCAATCCGGCCACGGTGCTGGTGGGCGATTTCCTGTTCTCGCGCAGCTTCGAGCTGATGGTGGAAGCGCGCAGCCTTGATGTGCTGCAGATCCTGGCCAACGCCTCGGCGGTGATCGCCGAGGGCGAGGTGGACCAGCTGACCGCCCAGCGCGTGGTGGAAACCACAGAGGCGCATTACCTCTCGATCATCTCGGCGAAAACCGCCGCGCTGTTTGCCGCCGCCTGCCGCATTGCCGCGGTGGCCGCCGGGCGCGGGCCGGCCGAGGAAGCCGCGCTCGATGCCTATGGCCGTTATCTGGGCGTGGCCTTCCAGCTGGCCGACGATGCCATCGACTATGCCTCGCAAAGCGCCGAAATGGGCAAGGACCAGGGCGATGATTTCCGCGATGGCAAGATGACCCTGCCGGTGATCCTGGCCTATGCCGATGGCGATGCCGAGGAGCGCCGCTTCTGGCAGGATGCCATTGCCGGCTTTGCCAATGGCGATGCCGAACTGGCCCGGGCGGTGGCGATCATCAACCGCCATGGCGCGGTGGAGCGCACGCTGGCGCGCGCGCGTGACTATGCCGAGAAGGCGATCGCGGCGCTGGCGGTGTTTGCGCCCGGCCCGATGCGCGCGGCGATGGAAGAGGCGGCGCTGTTCGCGGTGTCGCGCCGCTATTGAGCCGGGCTGGGGAGGCGCCGCTGCCGATTGCGGCGGTGCTGCCCGATCTGCTGGCGGCGCTGCGGCAGGGCTCATCAGCGGTGCTGATCGCCCCGCCCGGCGCCGGCAAGACCACCGCCGTTGCCCCCGCCCTGCTGGCCGAACCCTGGTGTAAGGGGCGCATCCTGCTGCTGTCGCCCCGCCGCGTGGCCGCCCGTGCCGCGGCCGAGCACATGGCCGAGATGCTGGGCGAGGAAGCCGGGCAGACGGTGGGCTATCTTACCCGGCTCGATTCGAAGACCAGCGGCAAAACCCGCATCGTGGTGATGACCGAGGCGATCTTCGTTGCCACCATTCTCGCTGATCCTGAGCTGACGGGCGTTTCGGCGGTGTTGTTCGACGAGGCGCATGAGCGGCATCTCGATTCGGATCTGGGGCTGGCGATGGCGGTGGAAACGGCCAGCGTGCTGCGCGAGGATCTGCGCCTGCTGCCGATGTCGGCCACTATCGATGGCGCGCGTTTTGCCGCGCTTTTGGGCGGCGCCCCGGTGATCGAGAGCGCGGGGCGCGCCTATCCGCTGGCGATCCGCTGGCGGGGCGGGGCTGCGGAAAAGCGCGTGGAAGAGCAGATGGCCAGCGCCATCCTTGCCGCCTGGCGCGAGGAGGAGGGGGATATCCTCGCCTTCCTGCCGGGCGTTGCCGAAATCACCCGCACTGCCGAGCGGCTGGCCGAGCGCTTGCCCGACACGCCGATCCTGCCGCTGCATGGCCAGTGCGAGCCGGCCGCCCAGCGCGCGGCCATCCGCCGCGATGGCACCGGGCGGCGGCGCATCGTGCTGGCCACCAGCATTGCCGAAACCTCGCTGACGCTGGATGGCGTGCGGGTGGTGGTCGATTCGGGGCTGGCCCGCCGGCCGGAGTTCGACAAGGCCGCCGGGGTTACCCGGCTGGTCACCACGCGCGCCAGCCAGGCGGCCGCCGCCCAGCGCGCCGGCCGCGCCGCGCGGCAGGGGCCGGGCGTGGCCTGGCGCCTGTGGGAAGAGGCCGCCCATGCCGGGCGCCCGCCCTTCGAGGCGCCGGAAATCCTCACCAGCGATCTGGCGCCGCTGGCGCTCACGCTGGCGCAGTGGGGTGCGGGCGATGTGGCCGCCATGGCCTGGATCGATCCGCCGCCGCCGGCCGCCATGGCCGCCGCCCGGGCCAAGCTCGCCAGCCTTGGCGCGCTGGATGGGGCCGGGCGCATCACCGATCATGGCCGCGCCATGGCCAGCCTGCCGATGGGGCCGAATGAGGCGCATATGCTGCTTTATGCCGCCGCTCATGGGGCGCAGGAGGAAGCCGCGCGCCTGGCCCTGCTGCTGCAGGAGCGCGATCTTGGCGGGCGCGGCGATGATTTGCTGGCCCGGCTGGAACGCTGGGCGCGCGAGCGTGGCGGCAAGGCGGAAAGCGCCCGCCAGATGGCGCGCGGCTGGGCGAAGCGCGCGCGGGCGCTGGTGGCGGCGGGCCGGGGCGATGGCGTGCCCACCGGCATCCTGCTGGCCGAGGCCTTCCCCGACAATCTGGCCAAGCGCCGCGATGCCTCGGGCGAGGAATGGCTGACGGCAGGGGGCAGGGGCCTCGTGCTCGATCCGGCCAGCCCGCTGGCCCGGGCGGAATATCTGGCGGTGGGCGCGGCGCAAGGCAGCGCCAGGGGCGCGCGCATCACCAGCGGCATCGCGCTGACCGAAGCCGAAGTGCTGAAGCATCTGGCCCACCGGATAGAGCGCCGCAGCGCCCTGCGCTGGGTGGCCGATGAGGCGCGGGTGGAAGCTCTGCTGGAGCAGCGGCTGGGCGCCATCACCTTTGCCCGCGGGCCGGATCCGGCGCCCGATCGCGCCGCTATCGTCGCTTTCCTGTGCGCGCGGATCCGGGCCGAGGGGCTGGGCCTGCTGCCGCTGGGCAAGGCCAGCCAGGCGCTGTTGAAGCGGGCGCGTTATGCCGGGTTGGCCGCCTTTGCCGAGGACGCGCTGCTGGCCGATCTGGAAGGCTGGGCCGGGCCGCATCTGCACCGCCGGCTCGATCAGGTGCAGGCCGGCGCCTTGCATCAGGCGCTGGCGGACCGGCTGGGCTGGGAGGGCAA
>DASRYE010000002.1:0-5079 GCA_035653915.1 Novosphingobium sp.
CCGCCCGAAAACGAGACGGCTGCCGGCCATGCTGCCCCGCCGGCGCCGACATTGCCGATATTGCCGATATTGCCGACATTGCCGGCCCTGGCGCTGCTGATGGCGGCGCCTTTCGGCCCGCCCGATGCCGGGGCGCTGGAAGCAATATGAAGTGCGCTTTCCGCGCCTGGGTCGGATCATTCACACGCCCTATCGCAGCCTTTCCGGCCGCCGGCTGGATGCGGCCCTGCGCGAAAGCCTGCCGGCCGACAGCCTGCTGGCCAACGCCTGCGTCACCCGCCTCGATGCCACCAGCCTGACGCTGGAAAACGGGCGCACCCTTACCGCCGGCGTGGTGATCGATGCGCGCGGGGCCAGCGCCTTTCCGGGGCTGACGGGCGGCTGGCAGAAATTCCTGGGCCAGCTAGTGCGGCTGGAACGGCCCCATGGCATCACCACGCCGATGCTGATGGATGGCCGCGTGCCCCAGCGCGATGGCTTCCGCTTCCAGTATATCCTGCCGTTCAGCGCCGACACGCTGTTCATCGAGGAAACCTATTACACCACCGATCCCGCGCTGGACGCGGCCACGCTGCGCCGCCGCATCGCCGATTATCTGCAGCTGAGCGGCTTTGCCGTGGCCGAGCTGCTGGAAGAGGAACAGGGGCTGCTGCCGGTTGTCGCCAGAGGGCGGCTGGAGGCCCTGCGCCAGGGGCTGGGCACCGACCGGCCCGAGGCCGCCCCGGCGATCGGCCTGCGCGCGGGGCTGTTCCATCCGCTCACCGGCTATTCGCTGCCGGCCGCGGCCGAAACCGCGCTGCTTGTCGCTGACCTGCCCGAGCTGACCCCTGCCCGCCTGCACCGCGCCCTGCGCCACCACACCCGCGCCCACTGGCAGCGCGGCGCCTATTGCCGGATGCTGGCGCGCATGCTGTTCGGGGCCACGCGCGGCGGCCGCCGCTTCAAGGTCTTCGAGCGCTTCTACCGGCTGGACGAGGGGCTGATCGAGCGCTTCTACGCCGGGCGGCTGACAGGGCGCGACAAACTGCGTATTGTGTCGGGCAAGGCACCGGTGCCGGTCAGCCGGGCGATCGCCAGCCTGCTGGGCGGCGGCCTGCCGCTGGCCCGGCTGGATGCGCCGCAGGCCGCCAAGGAAGGTGAATAGGTGAAGAAAGCCTGTGTGATCGGGGCCGGATTTGGCGGGCTGGCGCTGGCCATCCGCCTGCAATCGGCCGGCATCGCCACCACCATCGTCGAAGCGCGGGACCGGCCGGGCGGGCGCGCCTATGTCTGGCAGCGCGAGGGCTTCACCTTCGATGCCGGCCCCACCGTCATCACCGATCCGGCAGCCCTGGAGGAATTGTGGGCGCTTTCGGGCCAGCGCCTGGCCGATGATGTGGAGCTGCTGCCGGTGATGCCGTTCTACCGGCTGCACTGGGCCGATGGCACCACGTTCGACTATTCGAACGACGAGGTGCAGCTGCGCGCCCAGATCGCCCGCATGGCCCCCGGAGACCTCGCCGGCTACGAGGATTTCGCCCGCTATGCCGCCGAGGTCTACGAGGAAGGCTATGTGAAGCTGGGCCATGTGCCCTTCCTCGATTTTGCCAGCATGGTGAAGGCGGCCCCGGCGCTGCTGCGCCATCAGGCGTGGCGCTCGGTCTATGCCAAGGTGGCCTCCTGCGTGAAATCGGAGAAGCTGCGCCAGGCGCTGTCGTTCCACACGCTGCTGGTGGGCGGCAATCCCATGGCCACCAGCAGCCTCTATGCGCTGATCCACAAGCTGGAAAAGGATGGCGGGGTGTGGTGGGCCAGGGGCGGCACCAACCGGCTGGTGGCCGGCATGGTGGCCCTGTTCGAGCGGCTGGGCGGCACCCTCCGGCTGGACGACAAGGTGCGCCAGATCCACACCATCGGCACCCGCGCCACCGAGGTGGAAACCGCCAGCGGCTGGCGCGAGCGTTTCGATGCAGTGGCCAGCAACGCCGATATCATGCACACCTACCGCGACCTTCTGGTCGGCACCCCGCGCGGGGCCGCCCAGGCGCAGAAGCTGGCACGCAAGAGCTGGTCGCCCAGCCTGTTCGTCGTCCATTTCGCGCTGGAAGGCAGCTGGCCGGGCATTCCCCATCACATGATCCTGTTCGGCCCGCGCTATCGCGGCCTGCTGGCCGATATTTTCGACCATGGCGTGCTCCCGCGCGACATGTCGATCTATCTGCACCACCCTTCCGTCACCGATCCTTCGATGGCGCCCGAGGGCAAGAGCACTTTCTACGCGCTGGTGCCGGTGGCCCATATGGGCAAGCTGACGATCGACTGGGCCGAGGTGGGCCCGCTGCTGGCCCGGCGCGTGCTCGATGAAGTGGGCCGCCGCCTCATCCCCGATATCCACGACCGGGTGATCACCAGCTTCCATTATGCCCCTGCCGATTTCGCGCAGGATCTCGGCGCCTATATGGGCAGCGCCTTCAGCCTGGAGCCGCTGCTGACCCAGAGCGCCTGGTTTCGCGCCCACAACCGCGACGATGTGATCGAAAACCTCTATCTGGTGGGCGCGGGCACCCATCCGGGGGCGGGCATTCCCGGCGTTGTCGGCAGCGCCAAGGCCACCGCCGGGCTGATGATCGAGGACTTGCGCCTGTAACGCCAAGCCGGCACTAAGGCGGTCATGAAACGCATTGCAGTCTATTGTGGCTCGGCCACGCCCGCAGATCCCCGCTATATCGAACTGGCCCGCCAAGTGGGCGAAACGCTGGCCCGGCGCGGCATTGGCCTGGTCTATGGCGGCGGGCGGCTGGGGCTGATGGGGGCGGTGGCCGATGCCGCGCTGGCGGCCGGCGGCGAGGTGATCGGGGTGATCCCGGTGGCGCTTTCGCGCGCGGAAGTGGCGCATCATGGCTGCACCCGCCTGATCGAGGTGGAAACCATGCATGAGCGCAAGGCCGCCTTCGTGGAATTTGCCGATGGCTTCCTCACCCTGCCCGGCGGCGTGGGCACGATGGACGAGCTGTGGGAAGCGGTGAGCTGGGCGCAGCTGGGCTATCATGCCAAGCCGGTGGGCCTGCTCAACGCCTTCGGCTTTTACGACACGCTGCTGGCCTTTGCCCGCCACATGGGCGAGGTGGGCTTTGTGCGGCCGGCCCATCAGGGCATCCTGCTGGCCGAAAGCGAGCTGGACCTGCTGCTGGCCCGCATGGCCGCGCATGAGCCGATCGCGCCGATCATCCGGATGGATCCGAGCACGTTGTGATCCTGCCGCGCGCGCAGCTGGTGGCGGCCGCGCGGGCCAGCATCGCGGCCGGTTCCAAAAGCTTTGCCGCCGCCAGCGCCCTGTTTGGCCGGACCACGCGTGAGCGGGTGTGGCTGCTCTATGCCTGGGCCCGCGCGGCAGACGACATTGCCGACGGGCAGGTGCTGGGCGGCGCGCTGGCAGCGCCGGCGGATGAAGCGGCCAACCTTGCCCGCATCCGCCGGTTGACCGCTCTCGCGCTGGCGGGCGAGCCGACCGGCGATGCGGCCTTCGACGCGCTGGGCGTGGTGGCGGCCGAATGCGGCATCAGCGCCGTGCACACCGGCGATGTGATCACCGGCTTTGCGCTGGATGCCGCCGGCTGGCGCCCGCAGACGGAGCTGGAACTGCTGGGCTATTGCTACCATGTGGCGGGCGCCGTGGGAGTGCTGATGGCGCTGGTGATGGGCGTGCCGCCGGAAGACCACGACACGCTCGATCGCGCCTGTGACCTCGGCATTGCCTTCCAGCTGGGCAACATCCTGCGCGATATCGCCGAGGACCATGCCGGCGGGCGCTGCTATCTGCCGGCGCAGTGGCTGGCAGAGGCCGGCATTGCCGAGGCCGACCTCATGGCCCCGCAGCACCGCCCGGCGCTGGCCGGCATGGCGGCAAGGCTGGGCGCGCGGGCGCAGGGCTATGAGGCTTCGGCACGGGTAGGGGCGGCGCGGCTGCCGTTGCGCTGCCGCTGGGCGGTGCTGTCGGCCGCCGGCATCTATGGGGCGATCGCCCGCCAGGTGGTGCGCCGGGGCCCTGCCGCATGGAACAGCCGCGTTACCACCTCAAATGCGGCCAAGCTGGGCTTTGTGGTGCTGGGGCTGGCGCAGGCGCTGCTGCCGGCGCGCAGCTGCCCGCCCGTGCCTTACGCGCGCGCGCAGCTGGCCCGCGCCGCCCTCAGCTGAAGCCCATCTCGCGGCGGCTGCCGGGCGGCAGCACCCGGCGGAACAGGCGCCCGCGCTCGCTGACCAGCACCAGCGCCAGCCCCACCACGGCGGTGCCCACCAGCGTCATCGCCAGCGGGCGGGCGGTGCCGTCATAGGCCTGGCCAACCAGCGAGCCCAGGCCCGCGGCCAGCACCATGCGCACGAAAGACTGGCCCGAGGCGGCAGCGCCCGCATTGCGGGCAAAGGGCTGCAGCGCGATGGACGAGAAATTGGCGCCCAGAAAGCCCAGCATGCACATGTTCACCGTCATCACCGGCACGAATTGCCACAGCGTCTCGCCCGGCCGGCTGGCCAGCGCCAGCTGCGTCAGCGAGGTGACGATGGCAATCAGCAGCGCCGTATGCGACACGCGCCGCGCGCCAAACCGCTCGACAATGCGCGAATTGACGAAATTGGCGCTGGCCATCATCGCCGCCATGCCGGCAAAGATCAGCGGGAAGCGGGCGCCGGCGCCAAAATGCTCGGCCACCAGCTGCTGCGAGGAATTGATATAGGCAAACATCGCCCCCTGCACGCCGGCCATGGCAAACACATAGCCAAACGCCTCGCGCAGGGTGACGACATGGATCATCGTGCGCAGGATCTGCAGCGGCACGATCGACTGGCGGAATTCGGGCCGCAGCGTTTCGGGCAGGCGCACGAAGGCCCAGCCCGCCACCGCCAGCCCCAGCACCGCCATCATGCCGAAGATCCACCGCCAGCCGGCCACCGCCAGCACCGCCTGGCCAACGCTGGGCGCCAGCATCGGCACGATCATGAACACCATCGCCACGGTGGATTGCATGCGCGCCATGGCATCGCCTTCCAGCCTGTCGCGGATGATGGTGGCAGGCAGCACCATCAGGCCCGAACAGGCCAGCCCCA
>DASRYE010000003.1:0-2530 GCA_035653915.1 Novosphingobium sp.
TGCGCCACCTGTTCTTTGCCGAGCGCGAGGCCGGCCGCATCCCCGGCCTGCCCGCCGGCACCGCGGCCCGCCCCTTGCGCAAGGCCGCGGTGATCGGCGCCGGCACGATGGGCGGCGGCATTGCCATGTGCTTTGCCGGCGCCGGCATACCCGTGGCCCTGATCGACACCACCGAGGAAGCGCTGGCCCGCGGCCTCGACAGGGTGAAGGGCAATTACGCCACCTCGCTCAAGCGCGGCTCGATCAGCCAGGCGCAGATGGACGAGCGGCTGGCGCTGATCTCGCCCGCCACCGCCCGCGCCGCTGCCGCCGATGCCGATATCGTGATCGAGGCGGTGTTCGAGGACATGGCCGTGAAGCAGGAGATCTTCGCCGATCTGGAACGGCAGGTGCGGCCCGGCACGGTGCTGGCCTCCAACACCTCGGCGCTCGATATCGATGCGATCGCCGGCGTGCTGGCCCGGCCGGAAGATTTCGTCGGCATGCATTTCTTCTCGCCGGCCAATGTGATGAAGCTGCTGGAAGTGGTGAAGGGGGCCAAAACCGGCGCCGATGCCATCATGACGGCGATGGCCGTGGGCCGGGCGATCGGCAAGGTGCCGGTGCTTTCGGGCAATTGCGATGGTTTCATCGGCAACCGCATGGTGGCCAAGCGCTCTGCCCAGGCCGAGCGGCTGCTGCAACAGGGCGCCCTGCCGCAGCAGGTGGATGCCGCCCTCACCCATCTGGGCTTCCCGATGGGCCCGCTCACCACCAACGACATGTCGGGCCTGGATATCGGCTATGCCATCCGCAAGCGGCGCGGCACGCCCTTTCCCATTGCCGATGCCATCGTCGAGAGCGGGCGGCTGGGGCAGAAGACGGGGGCCGGCTATTACCGCTATGAACCGGGCGATCGCACCCCCCGCCCCAACCCGGAGACCGAGGCGCTGATCCTCGCCACATCGCAGCAGCTGGGCATCACCCGGCGCGAGATCGCCGAGGCCGAGATGGTGGAGCGCCTGCTGTTCCCGCTGATCAACGAGGGCGCGCGCATTCTGGAAGAGGGCATTGCCCTGCGCCCGTCGGATGTCGATCTGGTGTGGGTGAACGGCTATGGCTGGCCGCGCCATCTGGGCGGGCCGATGTTCTATGCCGATGAGCAGGGGCTGGCCTATATCGTCGGCCGGCTGCGCCAGTTTGCCGAGGAGACGCCGGAGGATCCCTCGCTGTATCCGGCGCGATTGCTGATAGAACTGTCTGTCCGCGGCGAAAGCTTCGCCCATTGGCAAAAGGCCCAGAGCCCGGCCTGACAGGCCCCAACCGACTTGCCGGCCAGGCAAGCCCCAACCCTTTCCAGGAGAGCCCCATGAGCGAAGAAAATGAATTCCTCCGCCCGATCGACTACAGCGAGTTCGATTTCTTCACGGTCGAGATCGGCGCGGATGGCGTGGCTGTTGTCACCATGAACGATCCCGACCGGCTGAACGCGGTGGGCCCGCACAACCACTGGCAGATCGAGGACATCTGGCTGAAGCTGGCGCGCGATGAACGCATCAAGGTGATCGTGCTGACGGGCGCCGGCAAGGCCTTCTCGGCCGGTGGCGACATCAAGCTGATGGCCCAGCGCGCGCAGACCGAATATGGCCTGAAATATGCCCTGCGCGTGCCGATGAACACGATGCGCATCTGGGATCAGATCCTGCTGACGCCGCAGCCGATCATCGCGGCGGTAAACGGCGATGCCATCGGCCTTGGCACCTCGCTGTTCGCCTTTTGCGACATGAGCATCGTGGCCGAGGATGCCCGGCTTGGCGATACCCATGTGCGCGTGGGGCTGGTCACCGGCGATGGCGGATCGGTGATGTGGCCGCTGCTGGTGGGGCCGCAGCGGGCCAAGGAATATCTGATGCGCGGCAAGCTGCTGGATGGCAAAAAGGCCGAGGAGATTGGCCTGGTCAACTATGCCTTCCCGCGCGAGGCGGTGCTGGACGAGGCGCTGAAGATCGCCCGCGAGATCGCCGGCCAGCCGGTCTGGGCGGTGCGCTGGTCGAAGGCGGCGGTGAACAAGCAGCTGAAGGCGCAGGTCAACCTGATCGGCGAACTGTCGATCGCCTATGAGGCGATGACCATGCTGACGCATGACTACAAGGCCGCCACCACGGCCTTCGCCAATAAGGAAAAGCCCGTTTTCAAGGGCTATTGAACAGGATGGCGGCCTATCGCGACACGGCGCGCATCGCCACCGTCACCGCCATTGGCGCAGGGGTGATCGGCGCTGGCTGGGTGGCCGCTTTCCTGGGCAGCGGGCGGGCGGTGCGGCTGTTCGATCCGGCGCCCGATGCCGCCGCGCGCGCCGCGGCCCATGTGGCCGCGGCCTGGCCGCAGATGGCCGCGCTGGGCCTGGCGCCCGACCATGCCGACTGGCGCTGCCGCCTGACCACGCACGACAGCCTGGCCGAAGCGACAGCAGGCACCGATTTCGTGCAGGAAAGCACGCCCGAGCGGCTCGATCTCAAACAGGCGCTGCTGGCCGAGCTGGACCGGCTGG
>DASRYE010000004.1:0-3975 GCA_035653915.1 Novosphingobium sp.
CGGCATTTCCGGCGCCATCCAGCACCTCGCCGGCATGAAGGACAGCAAAACCATCATCGCCATCAACAAGGACGAAGACGCACCCATCTTCCAGGTCGCAGACATCGGCCTCGTCGCCGACCTCTTCTCAGCCGTGCCGGAGCTGACCGGCAAGCTTTGAGGCTTTTGCGCCGGCGCGGGGGGCTTCTTCGCGCCGGCGTGCCTAGGGCCATTGCGCCGCCTGGCGCAGGCCGCGCAGGGTGCGCCGCAGGGCCACTTCTTCCGGCGCGGTGCGGGCGGCGCCGTCCTCTGCGCCGGCGAACAGGTGGCGCCAGAGGGCCTGACGGTCCTCGCCCAGCCGTGCCTCGGTGAGGGGGCCTGCCCGACCGTTCTGGCGCAACCGGCCGGCATAGGCTTCGAACAGGCGCCCACAGGCCTGCCGCGCCATCACCCCGGCAGCACCTGCTTCAGCGGCGGCCTGCGCGGCGCCATCGCCCGGCAGGGCGCTCTCCTCCTGCTCCAGCAGCAGATCCAGCGACACCGCCTGCCAGCCCCGGCCCCGCCGCAGCCGCTGGCGCAGCGCCTGCAATTCGCCGCGCAATTGCCAGTTGAGCAGGGTGGTGAAGCGGGCCCGCTGGGGGTCGTAGAGCAAAATGGCGCGCCACAGGGCGATGGCGCAGGCCTGTTCGGCATCTTCGGCGGCATCGAGCAGCCCGTAGGCGCGGATGAAATGCCGCCGACGCGGCGCGATCAGCCGCAGCAGGCGGGCCATGTGGCGATCTATCGCGGCCTGCGGACGGCGCGCGTCTGCCGGCGCCAGCGCGGCGCGCAGCAGGGCCACTTCCTCCTCAAGCCTGTCGCTGGCCGACATGTCCTTGTCCTGTCAAAGCCGGGCGGGCCGGCAGCAGGCAAGGCTAGGCGCCGGCGGCTGAAGAAAGCGGCCACACGCCCCCCCGGGAAAAGCCCCGATGGGCGCTCAGGCGGCCTGCTGGCTTTCCAGCTCGATCATCCGGCGGCAGGCATCCAGCACGGCGGCATGATCATGCGCGGCCAGCGCCCGGGCCAGCGCTGCGCATTCCATCTGCCCCTCGCGGCTTTTCTGGCGCGCCACCAGCACGGCCAGCGGCGGCATCAGCGCATGGGCCGACGCCTTGCCGCATTGGCCGCTGAACAGGGCCAGCGCGCTTTCCTGCAGGCAGCGGGCCGCCTGCAGCCCCGAACAGGCCCCGGCGCAACGGCAGCGCCAGCCTGCCACCGCCGCCACAACCGGCAGGGAAGAGGAAAAGGCAGAACGGCTGGGCGCGGTGGTCATGCCTGCCATTATAGCGGCCGGGCGGCCTGTTCCGTCAGGCCCGGCGCTTTTGCCCCGGCGCGCCCTTGCTCAGCCCAGCAGGCCCAGCGCATGCAGCGCCAGCCCCAGCAGGCCACCCACCAGCGTGCCGTTGAGGCGGATATACTGCAGATCGCGGCCAATCGCCCCTTCCATCCGGGCGGTGAGCGTGGTGCTGTCCCAGCTGCGGATGGTGGTGGACACCAGCGAGGCGATTGCCCCGCCATGGCGGCTCGCCAGCCCCACCAGCAGGCGCCGCACATGCCGGTTGAAACGCCAGCGGGCAGCGGGCTCGGCCAACAGCTGGGGCAATGGGGGCAGGCCGCCGGCCAGCCCGCCGCGCAGGCCCCGCCACAGCGCCGCCATCAGCGCCGCGCCGGAAGCACCGCCCAGCCATTGCGCCTGCAGCGCGGCAAGGCGGGCGCGCAAGGCGGCATCCTCCTGCAACCGGCGGGCCAGTTCAGCCAGCTCGCCGGTGATGCGGCGGCGCAAGGGGTGGGCCGGGTCCACCACCGCTTCGGCCAGCACCCGGCAGGCGCCATCCAGCAGCCGGTCGGCCAGGGCCTCGTCCAGCCCCGTCCAGTGCAGCAGGTTGATCGAGCGGGCATGGACCACCGCGCGCAGCAGATCCTCATGCGCTTCCAGCCGCCCGCCCAGCCAGCGCAGGGCCGCCGCCACGCCATCCTCGTGCCGGCCAGCGCCCACCGCGGCCGCCAGCCGGGCGCCCACCAGCGCGGGCAGATCCATCCGCGCGGCCAGCCCCGCGGCCAGATCGCGCAGCAGGCCGGCCACTTCGGCCTCGGGCAGGGCGGCCAGGGCCTCGCCCAGCGCCTGGCGCAGCGGCGCGCGCCAGCCGGCGCCGGCGCCCTCGCCTGCCGCCAGCGCGGCAAAATCCACCCCGCGCAGCCGCCGCGCCAGCGCCGCCGGCACCAGGAAATGGCGCTCCACGAAGCGGGCCAGGCTGTCTGCCAGCCGGTCGCGGTTGGTGGGGATGATCGCGGTGTGGGGGATGGGCAGGCCCAGCGGGCGGCGGAACAGCGCCGTCACGGCAAACCAGTCGGCGAGGCCGCCCACCAGCGCTGCCTCGGCAAAGGCCAGCGGCCATTGCCACAAGGGATGCGCGGCCACCTGCCGCCGGCCGATCGCAAACACCAGCCCCATCGCCACCAGCAGGCCGCCCGCCAGCCAGCGCAGCGGCCGGGCCGGATCAGGGGTGCCGCTCATGCCGGATGGGAAACGCATGGGGCTGCTATGCCGGCGCGCGGCGCCCTTGCGCAAGGGCCCTCAACGCAAAAGGCCTCACCCGGCCAGCGCCGGATGAGACCCCCGAACACGCAGCCCCCGGCGTTCAGTATTTGAACTGGCGCTCGTAGAGATCGCGATAGTGCTGGATGCGGGTGACGCGCAGGCCCTGCATGCCCGAACGGTCCACCGCCCGCTGCCACGAGGCGAACTCCTCCAGCGTCAGCCCATAGCGCTCGCACACCTCGTCGATGGTGAGCAACCCGCCGTTCACCGCGGCCACCACTTCTGCCTTGCGGCGCACCACCCAGCGGGTGGTGGTGGGGGGCGGCAGGGATTCCAGCGTGAGCGGTTCACCCAGGGGGCCGATCACCATGGCTGGCCGGATTTTCTGATTCTCGATCATTGCAAACCTCGATCGCCGGTCGGAAGGGGGCCGGCAGAGCCCAAGGAAATGCCGGGATTGGTTTTGAAATCGCCTAAAGCAACAGGGTTAACGGCAGATGAGCCGCGCCCCCTCGCCGCCGGCCATGCCCGATCCTGCGGGATAAACCGGTGTCCGGCCTGCTGTGCCGCGGTTTTGCGGCCGGTGGAGATCGCCCCGCTGGCGCCAATTCCGGGGTCTTGTGTAGAGATCTTGTCCATGCGCCCCTTGTAGCCTGGCAATGTCAAAAGCAGGTAAACCATGCTTTTACCAGATGGTTACAATGGTTAACAAGGTGGGTGGCAAGCCTTCCGCAACACACCCCATTGGCCCTGCCCCCGCCGTTAACCCAAAGTGGCAAGATTATGCCCGGCACACGGCAGGCAATGGCCGGCGGTTAACCATTGAGCGCCGCCGCCGGCCATCACCCCCTCGCGCGCTTTTGCATGGCCGCCGCCGCTGGGCTATGGCGGGCGCATGTCCAGCTTCTGCCAGCCCCCGATCCTTGCCGACGGCCCGCCCCTGCCCCCTGCCACCCTGGCGCCAGAGGCATTGGCCGGCCTGTTCCAGCTGGCCGCGCCGCTGGCCGCGCGGCGGGTGGTGGTGGCGATGTCGGGCGGGGTGGATTCCTCGGTGGTGGCGGCCCTGGCGGCGGCCAGCGGCGCCGAGGTGATCGGCATCACCCTGCAGCTTTACGATCACGGCGAGGCGGTGAAGCGCAAGGGCGCCTGCTGCGCGGGCGATGATATCCGCGATGCGCGCGCCGTGGCCGACCGGCTGGGCATCGCCCATTACGTGTTCGACCATGAGTCGTCCTTCCGCGAGGAGGTGGTGGAGCGCTTTGCCGAGGAATATCTGGCCGGGCGCACGCCGATCCCCTGCATCCGCTGCAACATGGGGCCCAAATTCACCGATCTGTTCGCCATGGCGCGCGACCTCGGCGCCGATTGCCTGGCCACCGGCCATTATGTGCGCCGCGTGGCAGGGCCCGCCGGCGCCG
>DASRYE010000005.1:0-11686 GCA_035653915.1 Novosphingobium sp.
GCGCTTTCGCGCGCCCGATGCCTGCCATGGCTTCCGCATGAACTACATCAACCCGCTGACCGGCGGCCCGGCCATGCCGACGATCTCCACCGCCATGCGCCTGCTGCCCAAAGGCTTCGTCTCGGCGCCCTATCGCTCGACGGCGGGCACGGTGTTCAGCGTGGTGGAAGGCACCGGCGTTGCCCGTGTGGGCGAGCAGGTCTTTTCCCTCGCGCCCAGGGATATCTTCGTCGTGCCCAGCTGGTTCCCCGTCACCTTCGAGGCCGCCGAGGATCTCGTCCTCTTCACCTACTCAGACCAGATCGTACAGGAAAAACTCGATTTCTTCCGGGAGAAGCGTGGCAATGACTGAGTTCGTATTCGCGCCTGCGCCCGTGATGGCCGTGCCCGTTGAGGGCAGCGACAAGGCCTTTCCGGTGCGCCGCATCTATTGCGTGGGCCGCAACTATCTCGATCATATCCGCGAGATGGGGCAAGACGAGCGCCAGCCGCCCTTCTTCTTCCAGAAGCCGACCGATGCCATCGTGCTCGATGGCGCTGCCATTGCCTATCCGGTCGAGACGAGGGATTTCCAGTTCGAGATCGAGCTGGTGCTGGCCATCGGCAAAGGCGGGGCCAACATCGCGGTCGAGGATGCGGCTGCCCATGTCTTTGGCACCGCGGTCGGCATCGATTTCACCCGGCGCGATCTTCAGCTCAGGGCGCGCGAGAGCGGCCGCCCGTGGGAGCCGGGCAAATCCTTCGATGCCTCGGCCCCCATCGGCGCCATCGTGCCGCTGGGCGCGGGCGGGCTGCCTGCGCAGGGCGACATCACTCTCGATGTCAATGGCGAGCAGCGCCAGAAGGGCGATCTGGCCCAGCTGATCTGGAATTGCGCCGAGATCGTCGCCCAGCTGTCGCGGCAATATCGTCTCGAGCCGGGCGATCTGATCTACACCGGCACGCCGGCCGGTGTCGGCCCGGTGGTGGCAGGAGACAGGATCACCGGCAAGGTGGCAGGCCTGCCCGACCTGTCGGTCGCCATTATGGGGTGAATGGTGGGGTGAGCGGGGCGGCCCGCTGCCCAAAGCTGATCCGCATCGGCCTCAACCGCTTCCACGCTGGTGCGGGCCGATGCACTGCGAAGGAATATCCGATGACGAACAAGATCCACATGGGTCTGGCCCTGCTGGGCCTGGCCGCCGCGCAGCCCGCGCTGGCCCAGAACGGGGCCCAGAACGGGGCCCACGGCAAGGCGCTCTTCGCCCAGTGCAGGGCCTGCCACACCGATGTGAAGGGCGCCCGCTCGACGGTTGGCCCCAACCTTTCCGGCGTGGTTGGCCGCAAGGCTGGCAGCCTTGCCGGTTTTGCCTATTCCCCGGCCATGAAGGCGGCCGGCATCGTCTGGACGCCGGCCAGGATCGCGGCCTATCTGGCAGCGCCCGCCAGGGCCGTGCCGGGCAACCGCATGGGCTATGCCGGCATGGCCAGCCCCGGCGATCGGGCCGATCTTGTGGCCTATCTGGAAAGCCTGCGCTGATCGGCAGGGGGCCCCGGGCGTTTTCTGCCAGCCATTGCGGTGATCGCCAGGGTGGCAAGGGCTGCCAGCAGAAATCCGCTCGCCAGCGGCACGATGGTGCCATCGAAGGCATGGCCGACCAGCGCGCCCAGCGCAGCGCCGAAGGTGAGCGCGATGAAGCCCTGCAGCCCGGATGCGGTGCCCGCCACAGCCCCCATCGGCTCCATGGCAATCGCCGCGAAATTGGCGCTGGAGAGGGAAAAGCTCGCCAGCATCAGCGCTTGCAGCAGGGTGAAGAGCACAAGCGTTTCCAGCCCCTGCAGCGCAAGCAGCAGTTGCAGGCTGGCGGCCGCGGTCATGATGGCGATGGCCGCGGTGCTCAACCGCCTGGCGCCCAGCCGCATCACCAGCCGCGCGTTGAGCAGATTGGCCGCCATCATGACACCGGCGCTGGTGGCAAACACCGGCAGCAGCAGGTCCGCCCGTTTGAAGCATTGTGCCATGATCGGCTGGATCGAGCCCAGATAGCCGTAAAAGGCCCCGGTCAGGCACATCGTTGCAAGCGTGTAGCCCAGCGACAGCCGATGGCCCAGCGTGGCCTGCCAGCCACGCAGGATGGCGCCCATGCGGATCGGCCGCCGGTGTTCTGGCAACAGCGTTTCGGGCAGGCGCAGGGCCACCCAGCCGAAAATGGCCAGCGAAAGCACGGCCAGGCACCAGAAGATGCTGCGCCAGTTGCCGATCAGCAGGATGCCGGCGCCAAAGGCCGGGGCCAGGATCGGAAAGATCATGAACACCATGAAGGCCAGCGACAGCATCCGCGCCATGGCCTGCCCGGCGTGGCAATCGCGCAGGATCGCCAGCGCTGCCACCCGCACGCCCGATACCGCGCTGCCGGAGAGAAAGCGGATGGCAAGCAGGAAGCCGAAGCGCATCGACAGGGCGGCCACCGCATTGAGCAGCGCATAGGCCACCAGCGCCCACAGCAGCACGCGGCGCCGGCCGAAACGGTCGATCAGCGGGCCGTGGCAGATCTGGCTGGCGCCAAAGCCGGCGCCAAACAGGGTGATGATGAATTGCTGCTGCCCGGCCCCGGGCGCCTGCAGCGCCTGGCCGATATCGGGCAGGGCGGGCAGCATCATGTCGACCCCCAGGGCCGACATGGCCATCAGCATGGCGATCAGCGCGACGAATTCCACCGGGCCGATGGCCGGTTGGGCGGGCATCGCCGGCATGGGCGCCGATGCAGGGGCGGGGGGCATCGCCGCCCGCCGGCTCAGCACAGCACCTTGGGGATGGCCCCGCCCAGCAGCAGCCCGCCCAGGTTCTGCAGCATCGGATCGAGGTTCATGGCAATGTGGTTGGCCCCGCCCAGCACGTTGCGCAAGATCGCCTGCATGCGGTTGTCGAGCGACAGGCCGCGGCCTCCGGTGGTCTTGTAAAGCGTCAGCATGGCTTCCTCGCAATCGCGGCCGCATTGCGCGAATTCGGCGATGTAGTGCATGCGCGATGCCACCGGAATCGGCTCGCCCCGGGCGATGTGCTCGTCCATTTCGGCGAAGATGGCGGCATAGCGGGCCTGGGCGCTGCGCACGATCAGCCGGGCGCGGGCGATGCGGGCACGCACGAAGGGATCGTCGCTGGCTTTCTGCTTGCCTTCGCCATTGTCGGCCGAACCCAGCCTGTCGCGCAGTTGCTCCTGCGCCTCGTCGACACCGCCCATCGTGCCGCCGATGATCGCGGCGCCCAGCACTGCGTTGAACACCACCCAGAAGGGATAGCGGTTGCTGGCTGGCAGCGCCTCCTGGCCGATCATGTCGTGGGCATCGATCAGGCTGAAGGTCATGTGCTCGGGCACGAAGGCGCCATCCACGTCGAAATCCTTGCTGCCGGTGCCGGCCAGGGCGAAAGGGCGCCACGAGGCATGATCGATCCGCACCGCGCCAACCGGCAGCAGCGACATGCGGAAATCCTTGCCGGGGCGGCCGGGCACTTCCACCAGCCCGCCAACGCCCACCCACTGGGCATGATCGATGCCGCTGGAAAAGCGCCAGCGCCCGCTCAGCCGATAGCCCCCCTCGACCCTCTCCAGCCGGCCGAACGGGGCCACCGAGGAGGCCACCAGCGCATCGGCGGCGCTGCCCCAGATGTCCTGCTGCGCGCGCGCGTCCATCAGGCTCACCTCATACTGGTGGAGCGCCAGCACGAACAGCACCCAGGCCGCCGACATGTCGCCGCGCCCGGCCTCGAAGACAACCTTGCACAGCACATGGGGCGAAAGGCCATAGCCGCCGGCCGAACGGGGCTGGAGGATCCGGAACAGGCCCGCCTCGCGAAAATCGGCAACGGTTTCGGCGGCCAGCGAACAGGCCGCCTCGCTGGCCCTGGCGCGGGCCTGCAGAACCGGGATCAGGGCGCGGGTGCGTTCGATCAGCCGGGTTTCAAGCTCGGCATTGCTGGCGGTGTGGATATTCATCATGCGTTTCTCTCCATGCCCGGCATGGGCCGTGCGGGTGAACCGGGCAAAGGCTAGGCGGGAAGGGGCGGGCCGGGCTTCATCGGTTCGGATGAAGGCTGGCGCAATTTCGCCCGGGCGAGGGGGCGGCTATCGGCCCTGCAGCTTGTAGGCGATCACGTAATCGCCCCGATCGGGAGACTGGCGCGCGCCGCCGGCGGTGATCAGCACATATTGGGTGCCCGTGCGCGGCGACACATAGGTCATCGGCCCGCCCTGGCTGCCCACCGGCAGGCGCTGCTTCCACAATTCCCGCCCGCTGGCGCTGTCGAGCGCGCGCAGATAATAGTCCTGCGTGCCGGCGAAGAACACAAGGCCGCCGCCGGTGGAAAGCGAGCCGCCAATGGTGGGCATGCCGATCGGCAGGGGCAGGCCGGTTCTGATGCCCAGCGGCCCTGTATCCTCGATCGTGCCGAGCGGGATCTGCCAGCGGATCTTGCGGGTGGCCAGATCGATGGCGGTCATCGTGCCATAGGGGGGCTTCTGGCAGGGCACGCCAAAGACCGAGAAGAACCGCCCCTTTTCCAGCGACACCGGGGCGCCGCTCATCGGGAAGGGCAGGGTGTCGTCGGCAACGCCGGGCCGGCGGGGAAACAGCTGATACCATTGCGCCAGCCGCAAATCGTTGACGAAAAGGGTGTGGCTGCGCGGATCAACGGAGACGCCGCCCCAGTTCATGCCGCCCAGCGCGCCGGGGAAGGTCAGCGATCTGTCGAGGCCGGGGGGATCGAACAGGCCGGTATAGCGCATGCCCCTGAAGGCGATGCGGCACAGCAGCTGGTCGAACGGGGTCATCCCCCACATGTCGGCCTCGCGCAGGGTTTGCGTGCCGATGGCGGGCATGCCGGTCGACAGGGGCTGGCGCGGCGCATAGCGTTCCCCGCTTATCGTGCCTGCCGGCACCGGGCGCTCCTCCACCCGGGTCAACGGGCGGCCGGTGGCGCGATCGAGCACATAGATCTGGCCCAGCTTGGTGCCGAACACCACGGCCGGCACCAGCCGCCCGCCGGCCGCGGGAAAGGCGGTGAGGGTGGGCTGCATCGGCACGTCATAATCCCACAGGTCGTGGTGCACGGTCTGGAAGGACCAGCGCAGGCGGCCCGTGGCGGCATCGAGCGCAACGACGGACGAGCTGAAGCGGTCTTCGGCCGGGGTACGATTGCCGCCCCAGATATCGGGCGAGGCATTGCCGGTGGGCAGAAACACCAGATTGGTGGCCGGATCATACGACATGGGCGCCCAGACATTGGGCGAGCCGCGCGTATAGGTCGTTCCCGGGCGGGGCGGGCCGTGATCCTCCGGGCGGCCGGTGTCGAAGGCCCAGACGAGCCGGCCATCGCGCACATCATAGGCCCGCACCACGCCCGAGGGCATGTCGGTGGAGACGTTGTCGTTGACATAGCTGCCGACCACCACCACCCGGCCGGCCACGGTGGGGCCGGATGTGGGTTTGTAGAGGTCTGCCGGCACCTTGCCGATCCCTGCTGTCAGATCGACCGTGCCGCCCTCGCCGAAATCCGCGCAGGGCCTGCCGGTTTGCGCATCAAGGGCAAGCAGCCGGGCCCTTGCGGTGTTGACGAAGATCCGCCGGGGGCAATCCGCATGGCCAGGCGCGGGGCCGGCGGCCCTTGCCGCGGCGGGAAGCGCGGCGCTGTCGGCATAGCCCAGCCCGCGGCAGCGCACCCATTTCTTGGGGTCGCCCACGTCGATCCGGTACTTCCAGCGCTCGGCCCCGGTGTCGCCATCCAGCGCGATGACGGTGTTGTGCGGGGTGCAGACATAGACCGTGCCGGCCACGAACAGCGGGGTGTTCTGGTCCTCGCTGCCGGTGCCGCTGTAATCGCGGGGGATATCGCCGGTGTGATAGACCCATGCCTGCCGCAGGCTGGCGACATTGGCGCGGGTGATCTGGTCGGCATCGGCGTGGCGCTCGCCCTCGGGGGTGTTGCCGTAATGGGCCCAGTCTTGCGTGTGGATGGCGCCGGAAGGGGCCGGCTGGGCAAGGGGCGGCAGCGCCGGATCAGGCCGGATCGCATCATGAGGCTGGAACATTGCCAGCAACATGGCCAGGGCGCCCAGCCCTTCGATGCCGGCGATCAGCAGGCCGCCAAGCCGCCGGCGCGGGGCCCGCCCGCCAGCCAGCCCGGCCAGCAGCAGGCCGGCAGGAATGCCCATCACCAGAAAGAGGAAGGTGCGGGCATAGAACGGCCAGAAATCAGCGCCGGTTTCCCACAGCGCCCAGCCGATCGTGCCGGCAAGGAATGCCTGATAGAGCCAGCCGCCCCAGGCCTTGCCACGCAGGCAGCCAAGGGCAACCCCCAGCAGGATCAACCCCGCCAGCAGATAATAGGCACTGCCCCCACGGGCCAGCAACTGCGCCCCGTTCCCCACCAGAAACAGGCCCGCCAGCCCCTGCAGCAGGCCGAACAGGCGCCCGCCCGCCACGATCAGCCGCGTCACCGGCCACTCTCGTTGTGCTGTGCCTCATTGTGCCGGGCCTCGTTGCGGCCAGCCCTGTCCAGCAGCGCGTTGGCGCGGGCAAGCAGCCTGCCTGCCTCCAGCCCCCTGGCCTGCATCGCCGTGCGCCAGGCGGCGATCACCGGCTGTGCCGCCTGCCGCCAGCGCGCGGTTTCTGCAGGGCCAAGCGTGATCAGGCGATCGCCATGGGCCAGCGCTGCCGTGCGGCCCAGGCGATCACTCTCGTCCATCGCCTGGCCGAACAGGCGGGCGGCGGCAAGGCCGGAATGGCGATCGATCACTGCGCGCAAGGGGGCGGGCAGCCGGCGATAGGCCGCCTGGTTCATCACCAGCGCGAAGGTTTGCGTGTAGAGCCCGCGCGGGCCGCCGGCCGCGGTGTGAAAATGCAGGATATCGCTGGCAGGCTTGCTGGTGTTCACTTCGGAGGACCAGGGGATGGTGGTTGCATCGATCTGGCCCGATCGCAGCGCCTCATAGACCTGGGTGGCGGGCATCGCCAGGGTGGTGGCGCCGGCGGCCGCGAGGAACTGGCCGATGGCGGCCGAACCGGGGCGCAGCCGCAGCCCGCGCAGATCATCGAGGCTGGCGATGGGGCGGCTGGCGTGGATCAGCGCGGGGCCATGCGTGTGCCAGGCGATGACGTGAACATCGCCAAAAGCGCTGGCGCAGTAAAGCGTGCAGAAGCTCTGGAAGGCCTGCGAGGTGGCGCGGGCCGAGCGGACCATGAACGGCAGCTCGAAGGTCGTCGTCGCGGGAAAGCGGCCGGGCGTGTAGCCCAGCACCACCCACGACAGATCGACCGTGCCATCGCGCGCCTGATCGTAGAGGTCGGCGGGCTTGCCGCCCAGTTCCATGCCGCTGTGGATCTCGATCCTCAGCCTGCCGCCGGCATCCTGCTCCACCGCGCGGGCCCATGCCTGCAGCCCCAGACGGGTGAAGGCCGCATCGGCCGGCAGCATCTGGTGCAGGCGCAGGGTGGTCACGCCGGAGGCCGGGCCGGGCGTCTCGGCGCTGGCGGGCTGCCGCACCGCCAGCGCGGCCAGCGCCAGCAGGATGGCTCGCCGTTTCATCATGCCATGAGATCCTTCTGTCGTGTTCATCTGCCCTGTGGCGATAGGGGGATGGGCGGGCGCTGCGCCTCATCTGATCGGATGAGGCCCCTGAAGGGCTGTGGTGCGAAGGCTGCGGGCAAGCGGGAAAGCCCCGCCAGATCCAAGGGAGAGCATGATGGCGATCACGACAACCGCGCCAGACACCACAAGCCAAAGCCTGCTGGAACAGATCGACACGGGGGTGCTGCTGAGAATTCACGCCGGCGCGTTTTTCGGGCCGCAGATCTACTACAAGATCTGGAGCTTCCGGGGCATTACCCAGTTTCTCGAGATGGCCGGCTTCTATCCGGCCCCGGTGTGGGTGGTGCTGGCGGGGGTGGTGGAAACGCTGGTGGCCATCGGGCTGGTGTTCAACATCGGCGCAAAATATGCGGCGCTGGCGGCGATTGGCGTGCTGGCGGTGGCGGCGGGCGCGGTGGTCAGGGTGCGTGGCCTTGGCTGGCTGTTCAACCACGGCGGCATCGAATATCATGTGTTCTGGCTGCTGATCTGTTTCTATGTCTTTGTGAATGAATGGCAAAAGCGCCCCGGCCTGCTGCCTCGGGCCAGCTAGTCGGGGCATGGCTTGCGCCCTTGTGCCGGCTGGCGCAAGGGCGCAAGGGGGGACGGTTTTCCGCTTCAGGCGGGCCTAGAACGGATAATGCGCGGCCGGTTCCGTGCGCAGCGTGGTCAGGCAGGTGTCGGTGAATTCGGCGATGGCCTCGGGCCCGTTGAAGCGCCCGTAGCCGCTGTCTTTCAGCCCGCCGAAGGGCATGTGCGGCTGATCGTGCACCGTGGCCATGTTGATGTGGCGATTGCCGGCATCAAGCTGGCTGGCCAGCGCCAGCGCCCGCCCGATATCACGCCCGAACACCGAGGCGGCCAGGCCATAGGGGCTGTCGTTGGCCATGGCGATGGCTTGTTCGACAGTGGTGAAGCGGCTGATCGGGGCGATCGGGCCGAAGCTTTCCTCGTGATAGATGCGCATTGCCGGTGTCACGCGGTCGAGGATGACGGGGCCGAATATCTGGCCATCGCGCGGTGCTTGCAGAACGCATTGCGCCCCCAGCGCCACAGCTTCGGCCACCAGATCCGCCAGCCTGTCTGCCGCGCCGGCCATGGCCAGCGGGCCCAGCTGGGCATGGCGGCCATCGCCCACCGAGAGGGCCGCCGCGCGCTGGCGGAGGCTGGCCACGAAGCGGTCGGCCACGCGCTCGTCCACCAGAATGCGGTCTGTCGCCATGCAGACCTGCCCGCTGTTGATGAAGGCGCCGAAGCAGGCAGCGTGCGCCGCTTCCTCGATATCGGCATCCTCCAGCACGATCAGCGGCGATTTGCCGCCCAGTTCCAGCAGGCAGGGCTTCAGGTGGCGCCCGGCCTGCTCGGCGATGATCCGCCCGACATGGCTCGACCCGGTGAAATTGACGCGCCGCACCGCCGGATGGGCAATAAGCGTGACGACCACCGCTGCGGCATCTTCCGGCGCGTTGACGACATAGTTGAGCACGCCGGCCGGCAGCCCTGCGTCGATGAAGCAATCGACCACCAGGCGGTGCGTCTGCGGGCACAGTTCCGATCCCTTGAGCACGACCGTGTTGCCGCAGGCCAGCGGCATGGCGATGGCGCGCGCGGCCAGGATCACCGGGCCATTCCACGGCGCGATGCTGAGGATCACGCCGCAGGGGCGGCGATGGGTCATCGCCGTGAGGCCGGGAATGTCGGAGGGCAGGGTGCGCCCGGTGATGGCCGTTGTCAGCGCCGCGCATTCGCGCAGGATGCCGGTGGCGACATGGATGTTGAACCGGGCCCAGCCGATGGCCGCGCCCAGTTCCGCCTGCATGGCCGCCACGATCGCCTCCTCGCGCGCATGCATCAGCTGCTCGGCGCGCAGCAGCAGGTCGCGCCGCATGCCGGGCCCCGTGCGGGACCATGGCGCGAAGGCGGCGGCGGCGGCATCGGCAGCAGCGCTCGCATCTGCCGGCGAGGCGCCGGTCAGCCGGTTGACCGGCTTGCCGCTGGCAGGGTTCGCGCGTTCGAAGGCGGGGCCATGCATGGGGGCCGGCTGGCCGGCGATGAGCATTTGCGTGGAATACATCCTCGTCCCTCCCGCTCAGACGGTGTAGCGCGCATGCAGGGCGGCAAAGGCCTTGCCCGAGCGTGCGGCCCCGGCGAGATATTCTTCGGGAATGACATGATAGGGCGGGCGAGGGGGGCCGGCGCGCATCCATCCGGCGGCGTCCATCCGGCCCTTTTCCAGCCCCACGTTGAATTTCGAGAATTCCGAGAACTCGCCGCGGGGAAACAGGCCCAGATCCGCCTGGCGCATGGCATCGGCCACTTCCTTGGCGGCTGTCCAGTCGCCGCTCTGCCTGGCGGCGGCCACCCGGTCGCGCAGGGCGATCTGCGGCGCCGGGCCGCACAGCGCCGCAGATGACCAGAAGGCGGTCATCCGCTCGGGCGCCATGCGCGCGGCGGCATAATAATCGCATTCGGTGGGCAGGAAGCGCAGGTTCGGGGCCAGTTCCAGATCCGCGGCCAGCAGGCCGATGCCCAGATATTTGCACGACACCGCTTGCGGCAACTGCCCCATCGCCGCCCAGAACGGGCGCGAGAACTCGAATTTGAACGCCTCGCTGTTGGCATAGATTGACAGGGCGGTGTCGGGGCAGGCTTCGGTCACATCGTGGAAGAACTGCACGGCCGTGGGCAGATCGGCGCGGCACCACATCGGCACGCCCAGCATGGTGCCGGAGGCGCCCATGTCGTGCACCGCGCGGGTCTGTTCCACCACCTCCCGGGTGTTGAGCGCGGTGGTGCCGGCAAAGAAGGGAATGCGGCCGGCGACCGTTTCGATCACGCAGCCCAGGAAGGCCTTTTTCTCCGCCCACAGCAGGCTGTGCGCCTCGCCATAGGTGCCAAGGCTCATCAGCCCGTTCACGCCCGCAGCGATCAGCGCTTCCACCACGCGGGCGGTTTCGTCGAGATCGACAGTATCCTGCGCGCGCCAGTCGGAGGCGTCCGGTTTCGATGGCGTGGGCAGGATCGGCCAGACGCCGTGAATGCCGCTGGCATCGATACGCAGTTTGGGTGGGTTTGCCATGTCCTCTCCTGTGGGTGCCGGGCAGGCGGATCGGCCCGCCGGGGGAATGTGGCGGCCAGACTAGGAGGCAGGCGCGCGCCGGCCTTCATCCGATCAGATGATGCGTGGCGCAGGGCAGGGCCCTAACCATCCGGGGCATCGGCCTGTGATGCGCAAGGCTATCGGCAAAAAGCCGCAGATATGGGAAAAGGGCATGAAATTTCTGAGCTTTGAGCATGAAGGCCAGGCGCGCTGGGGGGCGCTGGCCGGAAACGGGCGGATCGTGGATCTGACGGAGCGCTATCCGGGCCTGCGGGCGGCTTTGGCGGCCGGCCCCCTTGCCGGGCTGCGCGTGGAGGCGGCCGAGGCGACCCTTGATGTCGAGGCGGTGCGGCTGCTGCCGGTCATTCCCGATCCGGCCAGGATCCTGTGCATCGGCGTCAATTACCACAGCCACCGGGAGGAAATGCAACGGGCGCACAGCGCCCAGCCCACCGTTTTCCTCCGCCTGGCCGATACGCAGGTTGGCCATGGGCAAGCGCTGCTGCGCCCGCGCGAATCCGAACAGCTTGATTACGAAGGCGAGATCGCGGTGGTGATCGGCAAGGCCGGGCGCCGCATCGCGCCCGAGAATGCGTGGGACCATGTCGCCGGCTATGCCCCCTATTGCGATGCCACCATCCGCGACTGGCAGCGCCATGGCACCGCCCAGCAGTGGACGCCCGGCAAGAACTTCCCCGGCACCGGCGGCTTTGGCCCGTGGCTGGTGACGCGCGACGAGATCCCCGATGGCAGCGACCTGACGCTGGAAACGCGCCTCAACGGCCAGATCGTGCAGCAGACCAGCATGGGGCTGCTCATCTTCAGCATCCCTGAACTGATCGCCTATTGCTCGACCTTCACGCGGCTGGAGCCGGGCGATGTCATCGCCACCGGCACGCCGGGCGGGGTGGGCGGCAAGCGCCAGCCGCCCTTGTGGATGAAGCCGGGCGACATTCTGGAAGTCGAGGTCGGCGGTGTCGGCA
>DASRYE010000006.1:0-2561 GCA_035653915.1 Novosphingobium sp.
GCGCTTTCGCGCGCCCGATGCCTGCCATGGCTTCCGCATGAACTACATCAACCCGCTGACCGGCGGCCCGGCCATGCCGACGATCTCCACCGCCATGCGCCTGCTGCCCAAAGGCTTCGTCTCGGCGCCCTATCGCTCGACAGCGGGCACGGTGTTCAGCGTGGTGGAAGGCACCGGCGTTGCCCGTGTGGGCGAGCAGGCCTTCCCCCTCGCGCCCAGGGATATCTTCGTCGTGCCCAGCTGGTTCCCCGTCACCATCGAGGCCGGCGAGGATCTCGTCCTCTTCACCTACTCAGACCAGATCGTACAGGAAAAACTCGATTTCTTCCGGGAGAAGCGTGGTGATGGCCCTGGTGATAGCCTCGCCGGCTGATCGCCACCCGGCCCGGATCCTGAATGGCAGAGGGGAGAGACGATGGAAGAGCTGCAGGCACGTTTCAGGGCCACCATGGCGCATTATCCCGCAGGAGTGGTGATCGTTACGACGCGGGATGGGCATGGCCGGTTGCAAGGGTTCACCGCCACGTCCTTTTCGTCGCTGTCGCTGGCCCCGCCCTCGATTCTTGTGTGCCTGGCCCATGCGGCGTTCTGCTACGAAGCCTTTGTCACCTCGCGCCATTTCGCCATCAATTTCGTGGGCGCGGGGCATGATGGGCTGGCCTTGCGCTTTGCCCGGCGCGGCGAGGACAAATTCGCCGGCGTGCCTGTCCGCCTGACGGAACAGGGCGTGCCGCTGCTGTGCGAGGCGGCCGCCACGCTGGAATGCGCGACCGACAGCCATGTGGTGAGTGGCGATCATGCGATACTGGTTGGCAATGTGCTGGATGCGGCCATCGCCGAGGGCAGCGATGTGCTGGTGCATTATCAGCGCCGCTTCGGCCATGTCCGTTTCGCGCGGGCTGGTGGCGATCCGGCCGATCATGGCGCGGTGCGCTGAGATGGCCGCCGAGGCACCCGCGGGCCGGGCGGGCGGCTGGATGCGGCGACTGGCCATGCCGATCGGCGGGCTGATCGCGCTGTTTGGCCTGTGCATCGGCGGGGCGGGCGCCTGGCTGCTGTTTCTGGGCGGCAGCTGGTTTTATGCCGCGTTCGGGCCGGCATGCTGTGTTTGCGGTGTGCTGGTGGCCCGGCGGCGGCCGGCCGGGGTCTGGCTGTGGGCAGTGATCTTCATCGCCACATGGGGCTGGGCGCTGGGCGAGGTGGGGGCGGATTTCTGGCCGCTGGTGCCACGGGTGGCGCCGGTGATGGCGATGGGCCTGGCGATCCTGCCGGTGGCGCCGGGCCTGTTTGGCGGGCGGGCCGGGTGGGTGGCCTGGCCGCTGGCAGGCGGCATGGGGCTGGCTGTCGTGGCGGGGATCTATGGCATGCTGCTGCCGCATGGGGCGATCAGGCCTTCTGCGCAGGCGGCGGGCTGGGTGCGCGGCCTGCCTGCCGCGGCGGGGCCAGAGCAGGATTGGCGGCAGTACGGGCGCACCGCCGATGGCCAGCGCTATGCGCCGTTCGACCAGATCAACGCGGGCAATGTCGCGCGGCTGAAACGGGCCTGGACCTATCGCACCGGCGATATCGCGCAAGGGCCGCTGAAGGACGAGAACACGCCATTGCAGGTGGGCGATACGCTCTATGTCTGCACGCCCAAGGACCGGGTCATCGCGCTGGATGGCGATACCGGGCAGCAGAAATGGGTGTTCGATGCCAGGGCGACAGGGCCCGAATTCGTGCTTTGCCGCAGCCTTGGCTATGCCGATCTGGCCCGTGGCGGGCATGGGGAGGGGCGGCCCGCTGCTCCGTGCACCCAGCGCCTTTTCCTGACCACCACCGATGGCCGGTTGATGGCGCTGGATGCGCTGTCCGGCAAGCCCTGCGCCGCTTTCGGCAAGGCGGGAACGGTTGATCTGCGCGCGGGGCTGGGCACATTCGATCCGCGCTTCTATTTTTCCAATTCGGGGCCGCTGGTGATCGAGAATGCCCTTGTCGTGGTGGGCGCGCGGGTGAAGGACAACCAGTCCGTGGCCGAGCCATCGGGGGTGGTGCGCGCTTTCGATGCACACAGCGGCGCTTTGGTGTGGGCCTGGGATCTGGGCCGCCCCGATCGCAGCGCCGCTCCTGCGCCGGGCAAGACCTACACCCCCGGCACGCCGAACATGTGGACCACGCTGACATACGACCCCGCGCTGGGGCTGGTTTATCTGCCCTTGGGCAATGCAACGCCCGATTTCTGGGGCGGGCGCCGCCGCCAGGTGGACGAGGCCTATACCGATGCGGTGGTGGCGGTGGATTATCGCACCGGCAAGGAGCGCTGGCACTATCGCACGATGAACCACGACCTGTGGGATTACGACCTGCCGGCTCCGGGCACATTGTATGACATGCCCGATGGCAAGGGCGGCACGCTGCCCGCGCTGATCCAGATCACCAAACGGGGCGAGATCTTCGTGCTCGATCGGCGCAATGGCCGGCCGATCACGCCGGTGGTGCAGCGGCCGGTGCCCACCGGCCCTGCGGCCACGGGCGACTGGCTGGCGCCCAGCCAGCCCTATTCGGTGGGCATGCCGGCGATC
>DASRYE010000007.1:0-4671 GCA_035653915.1 Novosphingobium sp.
ATCGCTGCAACCGCCGGCAGGCGGCGGCTTTGATACATATTACGAGCCCCGGGCCTGAACCGAGTTTGAATGATGCGGGCCAGGGCTGGCAAGCGCCTTCATCGGCCGCGCGCCGCGCCGGCAGCGCCGGTGAACTGGCGCAGATAGTCGGTGTCGGGCGTCAGCACGAAGGTGGTTGTGCCTTGCTGCTGGCCGGCCTCGGCGCTGCCGGTCGGGGGGGCGGCAAGGGTTGTCTCATAGCTCTTCATCGCGCGGTAGAAATCGTAGAACTGCGGATCCTTGCCAAAGCTTGCGGCATAGATGCGGGCGGCCTGGGCCTGGGCATCGGCGCCGATCATCTGGGCGTTCTTCTCGCCCTCGGCGCGGATGGCGGTGGCTTCTTCCTCGTGGCTGGTCTGCATGCGGGCCAGGGCATCGTCCAGCGGGGCGCCATCGGGCAGGCGGGCGCCCTTGATGCCAAGGGCGATCACCTGCACGCCATAGCCGCGCGCTTCCCGGTCGAGCGCTGCGCGCAGGCGATCGGGCAGCGGGCCGTCGCCGGCGGCCAGCAGGGCGGCAAAACCCTCGGTGGCCAGCCCCTGGCGCAGCAGGGTGGCAAGGATCGGCGCCAGCTGCTCGTCCAGCCGGGCGGCGGTGCCGGCCGTGCGCAGCATGCGCACCGGATCGACGATGCGATAGCGGGCATAGGCATCCACCTCCAGCCGCTGCTGATCGGCCGAGAGCACCTGCTGCTGGTTGACGGCCAGCCACAGCACCCGCCGGTCCACCCGTACCACGCGGTCGAGCAGGGGCAGGCGCCAGGCGAGGCCGGCAGTGCCTGTGCCGGGGGCAGAGCCGGGCTGCCAGCCGTTGATCACCCGCACCGGATCGCCCAGGCGCAGCACCACCGCCTGCTCGTTCTCGCCCACCTGCACCAGGCTGAGCGCCAGCGCTGCTGCCAGCGCGCCGCCCAGCGCCAGCGGCCAGCGCCAGCTGTGCAGCCCGTGCCGCCAGGCGCTCATGGCTGGGTTCCGGTAGTCGGGGTGCCGGCGGTTTGCGGGGCGGGCCGGGCGGCGGGCGGCGGATTGCCGGCCTGATCGCCATTGGCGGCCGGCTGGCGGGCCGGATCGGCCAGCGGCAGGGTGATGCTGGTGCCGCGCGGGGCGATGATCTTGTTGCTGCCGGCCAGCACGCGCTCCATCGTCTCGTAATACATGCGCCGGCAGGTCACTTCGGGGGCCAGGCGATATTGCGCATAGATCCTGTCGAAGGCGCCGGCCTCGCCCTCGGCCCGGGCGACCAGCTGCTGCGAGAAGGCCTGGGCGCGGGCGATATCGGCGCCGGCTTCCTGCCGGGCTGCGGCCACTTTGCGGAAGGCCTCGCTCACCCGGGCGGGCGGATCGGCCTTGCGGATCTCCACGCCTTCTACCGCCACGCCGGCATGGGCGGCATCCAGCTCCTGCTGCAGGCGGGCGCGCACGGTTTCTTCCAGCCGGGCGCGGCCGGTGCCGGCCATCACCTCGGCCAGCGGCATTTGCCCCACGGCGGCGTGCATGGCGGCTTCGGCCTGCTGGCGCAGGGCCTCGTCGGGCCGGGCCAGCTCGTAGGTGTAGCGCTTGAGATCGCTGATGTTCCAGCGCACCGCAAAGCCCAGATCCACCAGTTGGCGGTCTGCCGTCAGCATCAGCTGCTCGCCATCGCCTTCGGGCAGCGCATCGGTGTGGATCGCGGCGACATCGGTGATCGCCACCTGTTCGAACGGCCAGGGCAGGCTGAAGCCAAGCCCCGGCCCCAGCACACGGGCATAGCGCCCGCCGCGGGTGACGAGGCCCTGCCCGGTGCTGTCTATCTGGTGGCAGGAGGTGCCCAGCAGCCACAGGGCCACAAGGCTGACGGTGATCGACAGGGCCCGGCTCTTGCCATTGCCGCGGGGCGGCAGCAGGCGCAAGGGCGCGCGCGGCCCCCCCGGCTTGCCAGAGCCGCCGCTGGGCCCGCTGCGGGGGAAAAACAGCTCTTCCAGCGCGCCGGGCAGGGCGCCGGGGCGGCGGCTGGGGGGCGCCTCGGGCGGGTCGCCATCGGGCAGCCAGGGGTTGCGCGGGGTGCCCTGGCGCGGGCTGCCCGGCTTGGACAGGGGGGCCTCGCCCGGCGGGGGCGCATCGCCGGAATCGCCGCTTTCGCCCGGGCGCATCGCCAGGTTGGCACCGTCTGGCCGCCCCGCTTTAGGGCCGCTTCGCCACTTGGCGATCCACTCTTCGAACACACGCATGGCGCCAATGTATAGGCGGCCCTTGGCGAATGAACAGGGGGCGGCGGCGGCGGCGCAAGAAAACAGGCCATTTCCTGTCGCCGGCCGCGCTGCTAGGGGCGGCAGGGCCGGAGGCGCGCCGGGCTGCCGGGCGCTTGCCGATCAAGACAATCTGGCCGATCAGGACAATGGAGTAGCTGCCCGACATGACGCCTTCCCAACCCCAACCGGATGAGGCCGCCCTGCGCGCCCTGTTGCCTGCAGCCCTTGCCGGCCGCCTGCAATCGTTGCGGCTGACAGGGCAGGTGGCCAGCCTGGTGCTGGAGGCATCGGGGCTGGATGCGGCCGCGCGCGGCGCGCTGGAAGCAGAGGCGCGCGCAGCGCTGGCCGGCGCTGCCGGGGTGAGCGAAGTGCGCGTGGCGCTGGTGGCCGACCGGGCAGAGCCGGCCCCGGCGCCGGCCGGGCCGCTGATCATCGCGGTGGGTTCTGGCAAGGGGGGCGTGGGCAAATCCACCCTTTCGGCCAATCTGGCGGTGGCGCTGGCGCGCGGCGGGCTGAAGGTGGGGCTGGTCGATGCCGATATCTATGGCCCCTCGCAGGCGCGGCTGCTGTCCACCGAGGGCCAGCGCCCCACCGCGCATGACAGCAAGCTGGTGCCGCTGGCCAGCCCCTTTGGCGTGCGCGTGCTGTCGATGGGCCATCTGATCGAGCCGGGCAAGGCGATTGCCTGGCGCGGGCCGATGGTGTCGGGCGCGCTGGGCCAGCTGATCGACGCGCATTGGGGCGGGGCCGAAGTGCTGGTGGTGGATCTGCCGCCGGGCACGGGCGATGTGCAGCTGACGATGATCCAGAAGCACAAGCCGGCGGGCGCGGTGATCGTCTCCACGCCGCAGGATCTGGCGCTGATCGATGCCACCCGCGCGATCCAGCTGTTCGAGACGGCGGGCGTGCCGATCATCGGCCTGGTCGAGAACATGGCCGGCTATGCCTGCCCGCATTGCGGCGAAGTGTCCGATCCTTTCGGCACCGGCGGCGCCGAGGCGACCGCGCGCGAGAAGGGCGTGCCGTTCCTTGGCCGGGTGCCGCTGGATATCGCCATCCGCACGGCCTCCGATGCGGGCGATCCGCCGGCCGCCGGCGATGGCCCGCAGGGCGCCGCCTTTGCCGCCATTGCCCGGCAGGTGGCCGGCTGGCTGGCCGCCCGGCGCTGAGCTGAGCGCGATGGCGCCCGCCCGCCCGCCTGTGGCGCCCCGCCTGCCCATGGCCTTCAGCCGGCGCCGGTTGCTGGTGGGCGCGGCGGCCGGCGGCGGCCTGCTGGTGGCCTGGGCGCTCAGCCCGCGGCGCTATCCGGTGCCGGTGCCGCCAGCGGCGGGCGAGGCAGGCTTTGGCGCCTGGCTGCGCATCGGGCGCGACGGGGTGGTTACCGTGGCCGTGCCGCAGCTGGAGATGGGGCAGGGCATCACCACCCTGTTGCCGCAAGTGGTGGCGATGGAACTGGGCGCCGATTGGCGCATGGTGGCCGCAGAGCCGCAGCCGGTCAGCGAGATTTTCGCCAATCCGCCGCTGGCTCGCCGCTGGGCGCAGATGTGGCTGCCGCAGGCGCAGCGGCTGGGCCCGCCGGGCCTGTGGCTGGCGCGCCGCTGGGCTGAACACCGGCATTTTTCCGCCACGGCCGATGGCCTGTCGCTGGCCGCTTATGAGCTGCCCGCGCGCCGTGCCGCTGCTGCCGCCCGCTGCCTGTTGCAGATGGCCGCGGCGCGCCAGTGGGGCGTCGATTGGCAGGCCTGCGAGGCGGCGGGGGGCGCCATCCGCCATGGTGCCAGCAAGCTGGGCTTTGGCGCGCTGGCCGAAGCGGCATCGCGCTTGGCCCTGCCGCGCGATGTGCCGCTGCGGGCAGCGCCAGCGCAGGATCCGGCCGACCCTGCTGCGGTGGCCTTCCCCCGGCTGGATCTGCCGGCGAAACTGGCCGGGCGCTATCCCTTTGCTGGCGATATCCGCCTACCGGGCCTGCTGTATGCCGCCATCCGCCATGCGCCGGTGGGCGCGGCAGCGCGGCTGGCCGGGCATGAGGGGGCGCGGGCCAAGGGCATCGCCGGCTTTCGCCAGCTGGTGGAGGGCCCCGACTGGCTGGCCGCGGTGGCTGACAATGGCTGGGCCGCCGAGCAGGCGCTGGCCGCCATCGCCCCGCGCTTCGTGGTGCAGGCCCCGGCCGACAGCACCCGGGCCGAAGCCGCGCTCGATCATGGCCTGAAGGCGGGCACTGCCCAGCCGGTGGCCAGTGCCGGCGATGCGGCGGCCCATTTGGGCGCCCATGCCTTCAGTCAGCGCTATGAGGTGGCCGCCGCCTTCCACGCCCCGCTGGAAACCGCCACGGCCACCGCGCGGCTGGCCAGCGGGCCGCTGGGCCTGCGCGGCGCCGAAGTGTGGGTGGCCAGCCAGGCCCCCGG
>DASRYE010000008.1:0-8711 GCA_035653915.1 Novosphingobium sp.
GCTGGCCGATTGCGCGCAAGGGGCGGGCAAGATCGCCCTGCCGCGAGAGGCCGACATGATCGTGCTTTCGGCCCACAAGTTTGGCGGGCCGATCGGCATGGGCGCGCTGCTGCTGCGCGATCTGTCGCTGCTGCGCCCCACCGGCGGGCAGGAGCGCGGCTATCGCCCGGGCACGGAGAACCTGCCGGGTATCCTGGCCATGGCCGCCGCGCTGGAAGCGGGCGCCGGCTGGCTGGCCGAGGCGGCCCGGCTGCGCGCCCGGCTGGAAGCGGCGATCACCGCTGCCGGCGGCGAGATCATCGCCAGCGCGGCCCCGCGCCTTGCCACGATCGGCGCCTGCCGCATGCCGGGCAAGCCTGCGCAGGTGCAGCTGATCCGCTTCGATGCGCTGGGCTTTGCCATTTCGGCAGGGGCGGCCTGTTCCTCAGGCTCGCTTCGGGCCAGCCATGTGCTGGGGGCGATGGCGGTGCCCGGCGCCAATGAGGTGATCCGCATCTCTATCGGCCGCGAAACCACCGAGGCCGAGATCGACGCCTTTGCCGCCGCCTGGCAGGAGATCGCCGGACGATGACCTATCTTGACTATCAGGCCACCACGCCGCTGGCCCCCGAGGCGCGCGCGGCCATGCGGCCCTGGCTGGAGGATGGTGGCTTTGCCAACCCCCACAGCCCCCACCGCATGGGCCGGGCGGCGGCAGCGGCGGTGGAAGTGGCGCGCGATCAGGTGGCCGCGCTGATGCCGCCGGGCGGGCGGGTGATCTTCACCAGCGGGGCGACCGAGGCGATCAACCTTGCGATCCTGGGCCGGGCGCGCGTGGGGGCGCTCTCGCGCATCGCGGTATCGGCCATCGAGCATGCCGCCGTGCTGGAAACGGCGGCGGCCAGCGGCGCTGTGGTGGATGTGCTGCCGGTATCGCCCGCAGGGCTGGTGGCGGCCGATGCCCCCATCGCGGCCGGCACCGATCTGGTGGCGGTGATGCAGGTGAACAACGAGATCGGCACGATCCAGCCGGTGGCCGCCCTTGCCGAACAGGCCCATGCCGCCGGCGCGCTGATGCTGGTGGATGCGGTGCAGGGGGCAGGCAAGATCGCCGCGCCCGGCACCGGCTTTGGCGGGGCCGACATGATCGCCCTTTCTGCCCACAAGATCTATGGCCCCAAGGGCATTGGCGCCTTGTGGCTGCGCGATGGGGTGGCGCTGGCGCCGATCCTCCATGGCGGCGGGCAGGAACAGGGCCTGCGTTCGGGCACGCTGTCGCCGGCCTTGTGCGCGGGCTTCGGGGCGGCGGCGGCGCTGTGCGGCAAGCTGTGGCAAAGCGATGCGGAACATGTGGACAGGCTGTGGAAAAGGGCGCGCGGCGCGCTGCCGGGCTGGGTGCTCAATGGCGATGACGGGGCGCGCTGGCGGGGCAATCTCAACCTCAGGCGGGCCGGGCTGGATGTGGCGCGGCTGATGAGCGATCTGCGCGACATCGCCTTTTCGGCCGGCAGCGCCTGTGCCTCGGGCTCTGGCCGGCCCAGCCATGTGCTGGCCGCGCTCGGCCTCTCGGCGGCGGAGGCAAAAGCCTCTGTGCGCATCGGTTTCGGGCGCTATACGGGGGAGGAGGAACTCGCCCGGGCCTTGGCGCGAATCGATGCCGCCGCCCGCGCGCAGGGAGATTTGGCGTGGTAAATGTGACTTTCATCACCACCGGCGGCGATCGTGTGGCCGCTGCCGGCCAGCCCGGCCAGCGCCTGCTGGAACTGGCCCAGGCCGCGGGCATGCCGCTGGAAGGCACCTGCGAGGGGCAGATGGCCTGTTCCACCTGCCATGTCATCGTCTCGCCAGACTGGTTCGCCCGCCTGCCCGCCGCCGCTGCCGACGAGGAGGACATGCTGGACCTGGCCGCCGGCGTTGCCGCCACCAGCCGCCTGTCGTGCCAGATCACCCTGACCGAGGCGATGGACGGGCTGACTGTCAAAATTCCCGGGGAAAGCCACAATATGCAGGGCGCCTGAGGCGGCGCGCTCTTGGCGGAAGGGGGGCGGGCCTGCTAGGCCTTGCCGGCCATGGCCAGCGACACGACAGACCTTTCCGCCGAACCCGATCCTTTCGACGCGATCGTCGATGCGCCTTTCGACAGTGCCCTGTCGGAACGCTATCTCGTCTATGCGCTGTCCACCATCACCGCCCGCTCTCTGCCAGACCTGCGCGACGGGCTGAAGCCGGTGCACCGCCGGCTGCTGTGGGCGATGCGGCAGTTGCGGCTGGATCCGGCGCAGGCCTTCAAGAAATCGGCCCGTGTGGTGGGCGATGTCATCGGCAAATATCACCCGCATGGCGATGCCTCGGTCTATGACGCGATGGTGCGCCTCGCCCAGAATTTCGCGCTGCGCTATCCGCTGGTGGAAGGGCAGGGCAATTTCGGCAATATCGATGGCGATAATGCCGCGGCCTATCGCTATACCGAGGCGCGGCTGACGCGCACGGCCATGCAGCTGATGGCCGGGCTGGAAGAAGGCACGGTCAATTTCGTGCCGACCTATAATGGCGAGGAGGAAGAGCCCGAGATCTTCCCCGGCCTGTTCCCCAACCTGCTGGCCAATGGCGCCACCGGCATTGCCGTGGGCATGGCCACCAGCATTCCCAGCCACAATGTCGCCGAGATCATCGACGCAACGCTGCTGCTGATCGACAACCCCCGCGCCGAACATGCCGATCTGATGGAAGTGTTCCGCGGCCCCGATTTTCCCACCGGCGGCGTGGTGGTGGACAGCCCCGCGGCGATCAGCACCGCCTATGCCCAGGGCAAGGGCGCCATCCGCGTGCGCGCCCGCTTTTCCACCGGCCGGCAGGAGGATGGCAGCTGGGAGGAGAGCGGCATCGAGAAGCTGGCCGGCGGCCAGTGGCAGCTGGTCGTCTCCGAAATTCCCTATATGGTGGCCAAGGGCAAGCTGATCGAGCAGCTGGCCGCCCTCATCGCCGACAAGAAGCTGCCGATCCTGGAGGACGTGCGCGACGAGAGCGATGAGCAGATCCGCATTGTGCTGGTGCCCAAGAGCCGCAATGTCGATCCCGATCTCCTCAAGGAGAGCGTCTTCAAGCTGACCGAGCTGGAGAGCCGTTTCAGCCTCAACCTCAACGTGCTGGATGCCAGCCGCACGCCCGGCGTGCTGGGGCTGAAGCCGCTGCTGGGCGAATGGATCACCGCCCAGATCGACATCCTCCAGCGCCGCGCCCGCCACCGGCTGGAAAAGATCGCCCAGCGGCTGGAGCTGGTGGAAGGCTATATCCTCGCTTATCTCAACCTCGACCGGCTGATCGAGATCATCCGCACCGAGGATGAGCCAAGGCCGGTGATGATGGCCGAATTCGGCCTGACCGAGCGGCAGGCCGAGGCCATCCTCAACATGCGGCTGCGCAGCTTGCGCAAGCTGGAGGAAATGGAGCTGCAGCGCGAGCGCTCCGCCCTGCTGAAGGAGCAGGACGAGCTGACCAAGCTGCTGGAAAGCCCCACTCGCCAGCGCGGCCGGCTGAAGCGCGATCTGGCCGCCCTGCGCAAGGAATATGCCGAGGATACAGCGCTTGGCCGGCGCCGCACCAGCTTTGCCGAAGCCGCCCCCAGCCGCGAATTCAGCCTGGAGGCGATGATCGAGAAGGAGCCTGTCACCGTCATCCTTTCGCAGCGCGGCTGGATCAGGGGCGCCAAGGGCCATCTGCCGCTCGATCAGGACTGGAAGTTCAAGGAGGGCGACGGGCCGGCCCATGCCCTCCACGCGCAGACCACCGACAAGCTGCTGATCGCCTGCGACAATGGCCGCTTCTACACGCTGGGGGCCGACAAGCTGCCCGGCGCGCGCGGCTTTGGCGAACCCTTGCGCTCCATGCTCGATATCGATGCCGAGGCGCATGTGGTGGCGATCGCCGTCTATCGGCCCGAGGCGCAGTTCCTGCTGGCGGCCAGCCAGGGGCGCGGCTTTGCCGTGGAAGCGGCCGACCTGCTGGCCGAAACCCGCAAGGGCCGCAATGTGATGAGCGTGAAGGATGGCGTGAAGCTGGCGGTGATCCGCGAGATCCCGCCCGAGCACGACCATGTGGCGGTGATCGGCGAGAACCGCAAGCTGGTGATCTTCCCGCTGTCCGAACTGCCGGTGTTGACCAAGGGGCAGGGGGTGACGCTGCAGCGCTATCGCGATGGCAGCCTGGGCGATGTGACGACGCTGCGGCTGGAAGAGGGCCTTTCCTGGGTGATGGGCGGCGAGACCGGCCGCACCCGCACCGAGAAGGACCTGCTGCAATGGAAGGTGGCGCGCGGCGCTGTGGGCAGCTTCCCGCCGCAGGGCTTCCCGCGCAACAACCGCTTTTCCTGAGGCGCAAGGCGGCGCGCTAGTCCGCCGCCTTTTTCGCGGCCGCCACGGGGTGGTGGGCCACCAGGATCAGCGTGTTGTGCTCCACCCGCCAGCTGGCCAGGCGCGAGAGGAAGTTCATCCCCAGCACGTTGGTTTCGCCCAGCCCCGGGGCCACCACCGCATCAAGGTGGCGGGCCACTACATTGCCCACGCGCAGCTCGTCGATCACCGCCATGTCGGCGCTGGTGGTGCCGTTGGCGGTCTGCATCATCACTTTCTCGCCCCAGCCCTTGTGGCGCACATCGGCGGCCTCGGCGGTGTCGGGGGAAAGGGTGGTGAGGGTGGCGCCAGTGTCGACCAGAAAGCGGCGGGGCACCCCGTTCACCCGCGCGCGCACCCAGAAATGCCCGTCGCTGGCCAGCGGAATGCGGGTTTCGCCGCCGCTCACGCTTTGCTGGCGGGGGGGCGCATCGGTGCTGGCGGGGCTGGGCAGGGGCAGGCCATCCATGCCCAGCCACACGCCGGCCACCAGCACCAGCCCATAGGCCAGCGCCCCCATCAGCCCAAGATTGCCGAAGAAGCGCAACAGCCCGGCAAATGTCGGCATGGAGGGGCGCAGCAGCCCGCCCACCAGCACCATCAGCATGGCCAGCAACACCAGCTGCGCCAGCGGATGGGCGGCGATGAAATCACCCATGTCGGCAGCGGCCCTCACCCCGGCGTGGAGCAGGCCGGAAAAGCTCTCCTGTGCGGGATCGGTGCTGGCGGCATGGCTCATGGGGCGGGGGCGGCTCCGGCCAGGGCCTGTGCCAGCAGCGCCTCGACGCGCGCCTCATCGGGGAAGCCTTCTGCCACCCAGCGCGCTTCCACCTGCTGCAACAGGCGGGCGACCTCTGGCCCGGCAGCCACCCCGCGCGCCACGATCTGCCCGCCCTTCAGCGGAAAAGCTGGCGCCTGCCAGCCGGCCAGCGCGCGGGCATCGCGTCCTTCCAGCAGCAGCAGATCGGTGGCAGCGGCATGGCCCAGCCGATAGGCCAGCGCCTGCGCAGAGCCTGCCGCAGGGCGGGCGGCGGCCTGCGCCAGCCGCTTCTTCTGCGCGCCCGACAGGCGAAAGCGGCTGGCAATCGCCTCTGCCAGCGCGGCATCGGCCGGCAGCAGCGCGGCCAGGCGGCGGATCGCCTCGGGGGCGATGGCCTGGCGCTGCTCTTCGGCCACCAGCGCTGCCAGCGCGGCCGGCTCGCCCTCGGGCAGGATCACCGCCAGCACGCCCAGTTCGGCCATGCGGGCGATGGTTGGCGCCGGGTCTGCCAGGCCCAGCAGGTTCATCATCTCCATCCCCACCCGCTCGCGCGAGAGGCCCTTCAGCGTGGCCGCCAGCGCCGCGCAGGCGCTTTCGGCCACGCCATCGGCCGGCAGGGCGCCAAAGCGCGCCTGAAAGCGGAAATAGCGCAGGATGCGCAGATGGTCCTCGCGGATGCGTTCCTCGGCATCGCCGATAAAGCGCACATGGCGCCGCGCCAGATCCGCCAGCCCGCCGAAATAGTCGAAGATCTCGCCGGTGGCAGGATCAGCATAGAGGGCGTTGATGGTGAAATCGCGGCGGGCGGCATCGGCCTGCCAGTCCTCGGTGAAGGCCACTTCGGCATGGCGGCCGTTGGTGGCCACATCATGGCGCAGGGTGGTGATCTCCACCGGCCCGCTGTCCAGCACGGCGGTGATGGTGCCATGGGCAATGCCGGTGGGCAGGGCGCGGATATGGGCCTGTGCGCACAATTGCATCACATGTTCGGGCGCCAGCGGCGTGGCGATATCCACATCCTTCACCGGCAGGCCCAGCAGGCTGTCTCGCACCGCGCCGCCGACATAGCGCGCCGCATCGGCGCCCAGCACGCCCACCAGCCGGGCCAGATCTGCCCGGGCGGCCCAGGCGGTGGCGGGCAGGCGGGCCTCAGCCATGCCAGTTCAGTCGGCGCGACAGGTTGCGCACGATGCCCGCCGTGACGCCCCAGATGCGGTGGCCCTGCCAGAGAATTTCGGTGTAATGCTGCATGGCCCCCTGCCATTCCACTTCGCGGCGCAATTGCCGGGCCGGATCGAGCACATAATCGGCCGGCGCCTCGAACCAGCTGGCCACTTCATGCGGGTTGGGCGTGATGGCGATATCGGCCGGCACCACCCCCACCACCGGCGTGACGGCATAGCCGGTGCCGGTGAGATAGAGGTCTGTGGCGCCGATCACCTGCACCAGGGCAGGATCGATGCCCAGCTCCTCCTGCGCCTCGCGCAGGGCCGCTTCCACCGGCGGCTCGCCCTCGTCCTGCCGGCCGCCGGGAAAGGCCACCTGGCCCGGATGCGCGCGCATGCTGGCCGGGCGGTGGATCAGCAGCAGGCCGGGGTCGGGCCGGTCGGTAAAGGCGATCAGCACGGCGGCGGGCTTGAAGGGGCCTTCGTGGCGCCGGCGCCCGTCGCGCTCCAGCACGGGGGTGGGGCCGGCATGGCCATCGGCAAACAGCTGCTCCAGCCGGCGGGCCAGCGCGCTCATGCCGGCACCAGCGGGAAGCGGGCGCCCTGGCTGCTCACCGCATCGCCCTCGCCGGCAAGGGCTATCTCGGCCAGCTGGGCCCAGGTGCTGCGGTTCAGCCGCGCTTCCAGCCCGTGGCGCAGGCCAAGGTAGATGGCCGGATGATTGGCGCTGCCCCGCGCCCGAATGGGATGATCGGGGCCGGCGATCACCGTCTCGTCGGTGTTGAGGCGGAAGGCCAGCGCGTCTTCACGGGCGGTCACGTCCACCGCGATGAAGGCGGCATCGTCCACCGCGATGGCCAGCTTTTCCTGCGGGGTGACGAGCCAGTGCTGGCCCACCCCATCGCGCCACAGCAGGCGCGAGAAGGCGCGCACCATCGCCGGGCGGGTGATCTCGCCGCCCTGGTGGAACCAGCGCCCGTCTGTCGCAATGCGCATCTCGCTGTCGCCGGTGTGGGCAGGCGCCCAGCGCTCCACCGGGGGCAGGCGGCCCCCTTCGGCAAGAGCCGTGATCTCGCCCAGCGAAAGGGCGGCAAGCGATGGCGGCGGTTCGTAGGGCATGGGTCTGCTATGGATCTGCCTGCAAGGCGATGCCAGATCGCGCCCGCCGCGGCAAGACTGGCCGAAGGATCAGCCCTGCCAGGGGCCCAGCATGCCTTCTGCCGGCAGGATGGCGGGATTGGCCGCGCGCACCAGCAGGCGCTGGGCTTCCCACGGGCCGGGCAGGCGCCAGCCGCCGGTGAAATCGGCCGTGAAGCCCCAGAAGCGGCCGTAATATTCCGGATCGCCGATCATCACCTGGGGCAGCGTGGCCTGCGGGTGCAGGGCGGCCAGGCAGCCTGTCATCAGCGCCTTGCCAAAGCCTGCGCCCTGCACTTCGGGCAGCACCGCCACCGGGCCCACCATGATCATCGGATGGGCCTTGCCTTCCGGCGTGGTCAGCGCCACCGGCCAGCACTGGATGGTGCCCACCAGATGCTCCTCATCGTCGATCGCGGCGAAGCTGAGGCCGGGCAGCCAGTCCACTCCTTCGCGCACCTTGTAGGCGGTGCGCTGGTGGCGGCCGGGCTCGAAGGCACGATCGAGCAGCGCTTCGACGAGTGCGGGATCGACATTGTCGAGCGGGATGAGCGTGGTGCTGTTGGCGGCCATAATGGCCGCGCCGATAGGCGAGGGGGGGGACGGGCGCAACGTTTAATCTTGCACAGGGGCTTGCCGGCGCGCCGCGGGCATGGGCAAGAAGTGGGCATGAGCATCAGGATATGAGCATCGCCATCATCCCCGGGGTGGACGAGGCCGGGCGCGGCCCGCTGGCAGGGCCGGTGGTGGCGGGCGCTGTGGCGCTGATGGGCGCCGATATCGCCGGGCTGGCCGATTCGAAGAAGCTTTCGGCCAAGCGCCGTGCCGCGCTGGAGGGCGAGATCAAGGCGCAGGCGCTGTGGGCGGTGGGCGTGGTGGAGGCCGAGGAGATCGACCGCATCAACATCTTTGCCGCCACCATGAAGGCGATGGCGCTGGCGATGGCGGGCCTGGCCGCGCAATTGCCGCAAGCGCCCCAACTGGTGCTGATCGATGGCAACAAGACGCCCGAGGGCCGCACCCCCGGCTGGATCTGGCCGGCGCGCGCCATCGTTGGCGGCGATGCGACAGAGCCGGCGATCTCGGCCGCCAGCATCATCGCCAAGCAGCACCGCGATGCGATCATGGCCGAGCTGGCCCGCGCCCACCCGGCCTATGGCTGGCAGCGCAATGCTGGCTATGGCACGGCCGAGCATCTGGCAGCGCTCAGCGCCCATGGGCCCACGGTGCATCACCGGCGCAGTTTTGGCCCGGTGGCGCAGCTTCGCCTGCTGTAGCGGC
>DASRYE010000009.1:0-7093 GCA_035653915.1 Novosphingobium sp.
CCAATGGCGGCAGGCGGCTGGCGGTTGAACTGCCCCAGCTGGATGCGCAGGGCCGCGTGATCGGCGCGCTGAGCACCAGCTTCATCGTGACCGCCGGACATGACGCCGGCAAGGCCTATGCCGAGGCGCTGGCCGTGCGCGACGAGATCGCCCGCCAGACCCCTTCGCTGGCCGCCCTGCTGGCGCCCTGAAGGCCTAGGGGGCGATCGCCTGGAAGGCCACGCAGGCGCGCAATCCGCCCAGCGCCTGGCTGTCGACCAGCGTCAGCTGCGCGCCCACCACGCCGGCCAGCATCCGCGCGATGGGCAGGCCCAGCCCGCTGCCCGAGCGCGTGCCATCACGCCGCAGGCGGGTGAAGCGTTCGAACACCCGCTCGCGGTCTGCTGCGGGAATGCCCGGCCCATTGTCCTCGATGACGACGAGCAGGCGATCGCCCTCGCGCTCGATGCGCAGCTGGACCTGGCCGCCGGGGTGGTTGTAGCGCACGGCATTGTCGATGAGATTGGCCAGCAGCTCGCCGGCCAGCGCGGCATGGCCAAGCGCCCGGGCGGGCGTTTCATCGCCAACGAATTGAAGGTCGATGCCGGCGGCCATGGCGGCCGGCACATGTTCGGCCGCCACATCGCGGGCCAGCGCGCCAAGGTCGATGGGGGCCAGCGCCAGTTCCTCGGCGGCGGCATTGTCGGCGCGGGCCAGCGCCAGCAATTGCACGAGCAGGCGCTGCAGCCGGCCGCTGGCCTCGTCGATATCGGCGATCGAGGCGCGCGCTTCTGTGTCGGACAGGCTGGCATCGCGCAGCAGGGCGATATGGGTGCGCAGGATCGAGAGCGGCGTGCGCATCTGGTGCGAGGCATCGGCGGTGAACTGGCGCATCGCCTGCAAGGCGGTGTCGAGCCGGGCCAGCATGCCGTTGAACGCCTCCACCAGATAGCGCAGCTCGCCCGGCACATTGTCTGTCGGCAGGGGGGTGAGGTCGGCGCCGTCGCGCGCTTCCATCTGGGCGTGCAGGCGCCGCAAGGGCTGCATCCCCCAGCGCAGCGCCAGCGGCAGCAGCACCGTCGTCAGCATCACCAGCATCGCCTCGAGCGCGAACAGCGCCAGCAGCAGGTGGCGCGATGCCGCCTCGCGGGTTTTCATGGTTTCGGCCACCTCGATTACCAGCGGGCGGGCAATGCCGGGCATCCGCCGCCCTTCGGCCACGATGCGGATATCGCGCCCGTGATAGTGGGCGGTGCCGAAGCGCATCTGCAGATCGCCCAGCCCCTGCGGCACGATATCGGGCAGGTCGGCATAGCCGGTCAGCACCGTGGCATCGCGGCGCACGGCATAAAAGACACTGTCGCGCGCGTTATCCTCCAGCATGCCGAAGATGCCGGGCGAGAGGTTGAGTTCCAGATGCCCCTCGTCGATCGACAGGGAATCGGCGATCGCGCGTGAGGCGGCCGAGAGGATGCGGTCGTTCACGGTTTCCACCGAGGTTCTGATCATCAGCGCGCCGCCCAGGCCCAGCGCCACCGCCAGCACCGACAGCGGCAGCACGATGCCAACCCACAAGCGCCCCGTCAACGACCAGGGAACACGCCGCAGCGGCGCTTTCATGCGTCTATGAGCATATAGCCGATGCCGCGGATGGTGCGGATTTCCGGCCCGTCGGGTTCCAGCTTGCGGCGCAGGCGGCCGATATAGACCTCGATGGTGTTGGGCGTTACCGGCTCGTCGAAGCTGAAGATCTCGTCGGCCAGCCGGTCCTTGGCAACGACCTTGCCCACGCGCGCCGCCAGCCGCTCCAGCACTGTCCATTCGCGCCGGCGCAGGCCCAGATCGCGCCCATCGACCATCGCCAGCACCCGGGCGGAATCGATGGTCAGCTTGCCCACTGTCAGCACCGGCGATGCCTCGCCCTGGGCCCGGCGCAGCAGCGCGCGGATGCGCGCAGCCAGTTCGACAGGCTCGAAAGGCTTGAGCATATAGTCGTCGGCGCCCAGATCCAGCCCGTTCACCCGGTCGTTGATGGCATCGCGCGCGGTCAGCATCAGCACCGGCGTTTTCACCCCGCTGCGGCGCAACACCCGCAGCACCTCGAAGCCGTCCATGTCTGGCAGGCCGATATCCAGCGAAATCAGCGCATAGGGCTCATCCTGAGCCAGCATCAGCCCCATTTCGCCATCCTTGGCGGTATCGACCGTATAGCCCGAGGCGCGCAGCGAAGCGGCCAATCCACGCGCCAGCAACGGATCGTCCTCGACCAGAAGAATTCTTGCCACCCTCGCCCACCTTTTATTGACGGTGCCATCATAGACGAGGAAACTGCCCGCGCAAACGGAACCGTCAGGCGTTCATGGCAGGAAGGGAAGGGGTGGGCCATGCAAAGGCCAGGGCGGCCGTGGCGCCGCGCAGCTTGTTGGCCGATACTGGCGCTGCTGGGCGCTTGTCAGCCAGCGCCGGAAGATGGACTGCCCGCTTATTACCCCCGCGATTATGTCGAACTTGTCGGTTTGGCCAAGGCCGGCAAGCGCGTGCTGGTCTGGTCGGCGATCGATGCCGGCAAGGCCGCCAGGCTCATCGCCGATTTCGAGGCGCGCTTTCCCGGCGTGCGGGTGGAATATGTCGAGCTTTCCGCGCGCGATATCTATGCCCGGTTTCTCGCCGCGCAGCACAGCGGCCAGCCGCTGCCCGATTTCCTGTGGTCCTCGGCGATGGATCTGCAGATCAAGCTGGTCAACGACGGCTATGCGCAGAGCTATCTCTCGCCCGAGATCGCCCATGTCGCCCCCTGGTCGAACTGGGACAACCAGGCCTGGGGGGTAACGGCAGAGCCGATCGTCTTTGTCTATAATCGCCAGCTGATCAGCGATCGGGACATGCCCACCACCCATTCGGCCCTGGCCGATTATCTGGCCCGGCGGCCCGCCCCGCCGCGCGCCACCGTTGCCACATATGATCTGCCCACCTCGGCGGTCGGCTATCTCTATCTCGAGCAGGATCAGCAGGCCTCGCACGCCATGTGGCCGCTGCTGAAGCAGATGGCCGATAATCAGCTGCATGTCTTTGCCAATGCGGAACAGATCATGCGCGATGTGGAAAGCGGGCGGGCGGCGATTGGCTATGATATCATCGGCTCCTACGCGCTGGACGAGACAAGGCGCGATGCCCGGCTGGGCATGGTGCTGCCGCAGGATTACACGCTGGTCGTCTCGCGCATTGCGATGATCCCGCGCGGCGCGCCCCATGCGGCGGCGGCGCGGCTGTTTCTCGATTTCCTGCTGTCACGCAAGGGGCAGGCGGATCTGGCCGAAGAGTTCATGCCATCGATCCGCAAGGATGTGCCCACGCCCCCCGCGCTGGCCGCGGGCGAGGCGCCCCAGCGCGCGATCAGGGTGGGCCCGGGCCTGCTGGTGGACAGCGACCAGATGACGAGGGATTATGTCGTGCGGCGCTGGCGCCAGTCTCTGGCGGATTAGGCGGGGTGGGCGGCGATCTTGCCATGCGGGGCGCGCTGCCCTATCCTTGCCGGCGCCCTTTCCTTGCTGGCAGGGAGAACGCCATGCTCAAGCCCGCCCTCTTCTGCACCCCGCTGCTCACCGCTGCCCTGCCCATCGCTGCCCTGCTTGCCGCCCCCGCTGATGCGCGGCCCTTGCCGCTGCCGCTGGCAAGGGCGGCCATGGTGCATCCCGATGGCTCGCCGGCGGGCAGGGTGACGTTGGCCAGGCGCTATGGCCATCTGCTGCTGGTGGTGGACCTGGCCGGCCTGCCGCCGGGCGAGCATGGCCTGCATTTCCACGCCGTGGGCACCTGTGAGGGCCCCGATTTCAAAAGCGCCGGCGGCCACCTCAACCCCGAGGGGCACCAGCACGGCATGCTGAACCCGATGGGCAGCCATCTGGGCGATCTGCCCAATTTCATCGCCGATGCGCAAGGGCACGCGCAATTGCAGATCGCCCTCGACCAGCTTCCCGACAAGCTGCTGCCGCATCTGTTCGATGCCGATGGCACGGCGATCGTCGTCCACGCCGCCGCCGATGATTACCGCACCGACCCCAGCGGCAACAGCGGCGCCCGCATCGCCTGCGGCGTGCTGCGCAAACCCTGACGAGCAGGCCCGCACCCGGAAAATTCAGCCGGAAAATTCAGCCGTGCCCTTGCGGGCGCGTGATCGGGCCTGTGCCCTTGCGAAGGGGCGGAATCAGCCCTCATCATCACGCAAAGTGATGATTGATATATCGTGCGCTGAATTGAGGCGCGGCTGTGGCTTCTTTACAGAAAGCCTGGAGGCGCCAAGCAGCGCCGATCGATAAAAATTGAAAAAACAAGGCCCTGACTGGATCGCGCGGTCGGCGGGATAATATGGGAGTGGATTGCTGGTGACCTCACGCAGCTCTGGATCGACGCTGGCTACCACGGACCCGGGTTTGAGCCAGGTGGAAAAGCTCAGCTATGGTGCTGGCGAGCTGGCTTCCAATCTGTCCTGGAACATGGCGGCAGGCTTTCTGCTGATCTACTATACCGATGTGGCCCTGCTGCCGGTGGCAAGCCTGGGTGTGCTGATGCTTGTCACCCGTGTGCTTGATGCCATCTTCGATCCGCTGGCCGGGCTGGTGGTGGATCGCACCCGTTCCCGCAAGGGCAAGGCGCGGCCCTATCTGCTGTATGGCGTGGTGCCCTTTGGCCTGCTGTTCGTTGCCACTTTCAGCGTGCCGCAGATCGGGATGTGGGGCAAGATCATCTATGCCTATGTCACCTTCACGCTGCTCGGGCTGCTCTATGCCTTTCTCTATGTGCCCTACAGCGCCCTGCTGCCCATGCTCACCCGGCGCCGCGACGAGAAGACGCAATTGGGCAGCTATCGGGCCATGGCAACCTCGCTGGCATCGATTTTGGCCTATGGCGCGGCGCTGCCGCTCATCAACCTGCTGGGCGGGGCGAACCGGCAGCAGGGCTATATGCTCACGGCCGCGGTCATGGCGGTGGTCACCGGCGGGCTGTACTGGCTGACCTATGCCAATTGCAAGGAGCGCCACACCCGCCCGCTGAGCGCCGGCCTGCCGCTGCGCACGCAGTTTGCGCGGCTGCTGTCGAACCGGGTCTGGCTGCTGGCCTTCATCGGCGGGTTGCTCATCTTCATCAAGATCGGCGTCATGGTCTCCAGCCTTGCCTTCTTCGTGAAGGATGTGATGGGCAGGCCCGGTCTCGTCTCGGTCATCCTGCCGCTCATGTCGGTGATGATTTTCATCGGCGGGGCGATCTCGCGGCCGGTGGTGAACCGCTTCGGCATCCGTCGGGGCACGATCGGGGCGCTGCTGGTGTCCAGCCTGCTGGTGGCGGGCATGGCGTTTGCCGAGGGCCATGTCTGGCTGTTTGTCGGCCTGTATGTGCTGGCCAATGTGGTTGGCGGCATTCAGGCGGCGGCGCTGTTCATCCTGGGGGCCGATGCGGTTGACTGGCACGAGGCCCATTACGGCGAGCGCAACGAGGGGCTGACGGCCTCGGGCATCAGCTTTGGCCTCAAGGTGGGGATCGCCATCGGCGCGGCGGGCACGGCCTTTGCCCTGGGCGCTGCCGGCTATGACCCGGCCCATGCCTCGGCCCCTGCCAACACCGCCCTGCGCTGGCTGACCTATGGCGCCCCGCTGCTGCTCAACAGCCTGCTGATGCTGTGCTGGTCGCGCTGCGGGGGCGCGGGGCAGGCGCAGGGGCAATCATCAATCCCGGCCGAACACGCGCCGGCATGAGAGGAGCTTTCGAGCCATGATGGAGCATCGGGTTGTAAGTGACGATGGGCTCATCGTCGAGGAGGGCGGGTGTGTGATCGATGTCAGGCTGCCCTGGTATCGCTCGCTGCCGCTGTCGGTGGTGGAGATCGGGCAGGTGGTGGTGGATGGCCAGCTCATCGATCCGGCCAGGATCACCTTCGAACTGGAAGGGCAGCGCTATCGCCTGGACGAGCTGCGCCCCCATACCGACGTGTGGTGGTATGTGCTCGACAGCGCGTTCCTGCATATCGCCGGCCTGCCGCTGCTGGCGGGGGGCGAGCACCAGGTGTCGGTCACCATCCAGGTCCGGCCGCCCTATATCAACGGGCTGAACCGCATCGTGAAAACCGAAAAACGCCTGAAGGCACGCGAAGGAGTTCCGGCATGAGCAATTCCCAGAAGGGGCTGAAGCTGGGCACGACCCTCTACAGCATGACCCCGGCCTTCCATGGCCGCGAATATGGCTTCGAGGAGCTGGTTCGCAAGGTGGCCGCCGAAGGGCTGGGGCCCGGCCTCGAAGTGGTCGGATTCCAGAGCATTCGCGGCTTTCCCGTCGTGACCGATGAATTCGCCGATCGCTTCAAGGCGCTGATCGAGGAAACCGGGCTGACGCCTTCCTGCCTTGGCATCAATGCCGATCTGCGGCTCGATCCGGACCGGCCGATGAGCGATGACGAAAGCCTGGCCTATCACGCCCGCCAGCTGGAAGCGGCCGCCAAACTGGGCTTTCCGCTTGTGCGCTATCAATATCCCGCAGGGCCGGCGGTGATCGAGCGGCTGGTGCCGCTGGCCGAGCGGATCGGCGTCAGGATGGGGCTGGAAATCCACGCGCCGCACCACACGCAGCATCCCGATGTGCTGGCCTTCCGGGACATGTACGAGCGCGTCGGCTCGCCGATGCTGGGCTTCATCCCCGATTTTGGCGCCACCGTGCGCGCGGTGCCGCCCAGCTTCTTCGAGGCCCAGCGCGCCAATGGCGTGCCCGAGGATCTCATCACGCTGGCGCAGGATTTCTGGTCGCGCGATGGCGACAATTACACCCGCCGCGACCTCTATGTCGCCGAGGCCCGCCAGCGCGGCTTTGACGACCGGCTGATCATGATGCTGGTCATCATCTTCGGCCTGTTCAGCCGGGCAGAGCCGGAATCCTGGGCCGAGATCATGCCCCAGGTCATCCACATCCACGGCAAGTTCTTCGATTTCGATGCCAATGGCGATGAAATCGCGGTGGATTATGCGCGCATCCTGCCGGTCTTCGTGCAGGGCGGGTATGATGGCTTCATGTCCAGCGAATATGAAGGGCACATGTGGAACGATGCCGATGGCTTCGAGAAGATCCGCAA
>DASRYE010000010.1:0-9362 GCA_035653915.1 Novosphingobium sp.
TGCTGCGCGCGCAGCTGGCCGCGGGCATCGATCAGATAGTCCGCCGGCCAATACTGGTTGCCGAAGGCCTGCCACAGGGCATAATTATTATCCACCGCCACCGGAAAGCCGATGCCCAGCCGCCGCACCGCCGCGCGCACATTGCCCAGGTCTTTCTCGAAGGCGAATTCGGGCGCGTGCACGCCGATCACCACCAGCCCGGCGGCGCGGTATTTCTCGGCCCAGGCGCGCATATAGGGCAGCGTGCGCAGGCAGTTGATGCAGCTGTAGGTCCAGAAATCGACCAGCACGACATGGCCCTTCAGCGCCTGTGCGCCAAGCGGCGGGCTGTTGATCCAGGCCACTGCCCCCGGCAGCGCAGCCAGCGGCGTGGCGGTGGCCGGCGGCGGCGGCGGGGCGGCCAGGCCAAAGCGGGCGATCAGCCCCTGCTCCACCCGATTGGTGCCCGCCACCGACGCGCGGGTGAGCAGCCCTGTATCCACCCCCAGCGCCATTGCCGCCACCGCCAGCAGCACCGCAGCCCCCAGCGCCCGCCGCAGCCATTCGCCCAGCCCCAGCGAGGCCTGCATGGCGCGCAGCACCCGCCCGCCCACCGCCAGCACCAGCGCCAGCGAAGTGGCCGCCCCTGCTGCATAGGCCAGCAGCAGCAGGCCGGTGCCGGCATTGGCGCCATGCAGGGCCGCGCCGGTCAACACCAGGCCCAGGATCGGCCCGGCACACGGCGCCCACAACAGGCCCGTGGCCATGCCCAGCAGCAGCGAAGGGCCCAGCCCCCCTTGCCCGGCCCTCTGCGACAGGCGCCCGCCCAGCGCCACCAGCGGCCGGCTCATCCGCTCGGCCAGCGCCGGCACCAGCAGCGCCAGGCCAAACAGCGCGCACAGGCCCAGCGCCGCCCAGCGCCCGTAATGGTTGGCCGCCACCGCCCAGCTGCCGCCCAGCGCCGCAAGGCTGGCCACCAGCGCGAACATCGCCGCCATGCCCGCCAGCATCGGCAAGCCATTGGTGAGGAAGGGCCGCCCGGCGCGAGTGAAGACAAAGGGCAGCACCGGCAGGATGCAGGGGCTGAGGATCGTCAGCGCGCCGCCGAGATAGGCCAGAAGCAGAAGCAGCATGAAGGGGCAAGCCTGTGCAGAAGGGGGGGAAGGAAAGCGGGCGGGGCCTAAGGCTGATAGAAGGCGGGCAGGCGCTGGCGCAGGCGCTGCACCCGGGCCACATCCCAGGCGCGGATATAGGGGTGATCGGGGTGGCGGCGCATGAAGTGCTGATGCTCCGCCTCGGCCGGGAAGAAGGGCCCGGCCTCGATGGTGGTAACGATCGGCCGGGCAAACACATGGGCGCGGGCAAGCGCGGCGATATAGGCAGCGGCCAGCGCCTGCTGCGCCGGGTTCTGCGCGAAGACCGCCGAGCGATAGCTGCGCCCGCGGTCGGGATACTGGCCATCGGCATCGGTCGGATCATGGGCCACGGCGAAATAGACCCGCAGCAGATCGCCATAGGACACCACCGCCGGATCATAGGTGATGCGCACCGCCTCGGCATGGTTGGTCAGCTCTGAAGAGACGATGTCGTAATGGGCTGTCAGCGCGGTGCCGCCGGCATAGCCTGCCACCACCTCGCGCACGCCCTTCACATGCTCGAACACCCCCTCCATCCCCCAGAAGCAGCCGCCCGCCAGCACCGCCACCACCCGGCCATGGGGCTGGGGCGCTTCTGGCGGCGGCGGCGGAAAGGCGGCCGGCGGCACTGGCGCGGGCATGGGCACTGGCACCGGACCGGCCATGGCGGGCGCGGCCAGCAGGAGGGCAAGGAGGGCCACCAGCCCCCTCATCGCCGCGCCTCCGGGTGGAACTGCAGGGCCGCGCCGTTCATGCAATAGCGCAGGCCCGTGGGGCGCGGCCCATCATCGAACAGATGGCCCAGATGGCCGGCGCAGCGGTGGCAGCGCACCTCTGTGCGCTCCATGCCGTAGGAGCGATCCGCCAGCCTTGCCACCGCGCCCGGCAGCGCCTGCCAGAAGCTGGGCCAGCCGGTGCCGCTGTCGAACTTGGTGTCAGAGGCGAACAGGGCCAGGTCGCAGCCCGCGCAGGCAAAGCGGCCGCGCCGGTGCTCGTGCAGCAGCGGGCTGGTCCATGGCGGCTCGGTGCCCCCCTGGCGCAGGATGGCATAGGCGGCAGGGGCCAGGCGCTGGCGCCAGGCGGCATCGCTGAGGCGCCAGGCGCTATCGGCACTGTCGCCGCCCCCGGCCCGCGCAAGGGCCGGCACGCACAGCCACAGCGCCGACAGGCTTGCTCCCAACATGGCACGGCGTTCCATCGGCAGGGCGCCTTTCGCGGTTATCCGGCGCCAAGCCTAGCACCGGGCCCGGCCCGCGCAAAGGGGCCGGTTCTATGCCGCGCCTTTCTGTGTTAGCCGGCCGGGATGGATATCGCTCCCCCTTCCGCGCCCCCCATGCACGAGTCCGCGCGTGCCCTGCACGAGGCGCTGCACGCCACTTTCGGCTTTTCCGGCTTTCGCGGCGTGCAGGAACAGGTGGTGGCCCGCGTGCTGGCGGGCCGCTCCACCCTGGCGGTGATGCCCACGGGCGCGGGCAAATCGCTCACCTATCAGCTGCCGGCGGTGATGCTGGCGGGCACCTGCGTTGTCGTCAGCCCGCTGATCGCGCTGATGCACGACCAATTGCGCAGCGCCCAGGCCAATGGCATCCGCGCCGCCAGCCTGACCAGCGCCGACACCAACCGCGCCCACACGCTGGAGCGCCTGCTGGCCGGCGAGCTGGACCTCCTCTATGTCGCCCCCGAGCGCGCCAGCCAGCCGCATTTCCGCGATCTGCTGGCAGAGGCGCAGATCAGCCTCTTTGCCATCGACGAGGCCCATTGCGTTTCCGAATGGGGCCATGATTTCCGGCCGGATTATCGCCTGCTGCGCGGCCTGCTCGATGCCTTCCCCGATGTGCCGCGCCTGGCGCTGACCGCCACCGCCGATGGCCACACCCGGGCCGATATCCTCGCCCAGCTGGGCATTGCGCCAGAGGGGCTCATCGTCGCCGGCTTCGACCGGCCCAACATCCGCTACACAATCACCGCGCGTGACAATCCCGCCCAGCAGCTGAAGCGGCTGATCGCCGAGACCCCGGGCCCCGGCATCGTCTACGCCCAGACCCGCGCGCAGGTGGAGCGCCTGGCCGACACGCTGGCCAGCACCGGCCGCCCCGTGCTGCCCTATCACGCCGGCCTTGCCACAGAGCAGCGCGCCGCCAACCAGGCCGCTTTCGTGGCCAGCGAGGAGATGGTGATGGTGGCCACCATCGCCTTTGGCATGGGCATCGACAAACCCGATGTGCGCTTTGTCGCCCATGCCGGCCTGCCCAAATCGCTGGAGGCCTATTACCAGGAAACCGGCCGCGCCGGGCGCGATGGCGATCCGGCCGTGGCGCTGATGCTGTGGGGAGCGGAGGATTTCGCCCGCGCCCGCCAGCGCCTGGGCGAGCTGGAAGAGCACCGCATCCCCGGCGAGCGGGCACGGCTGGATGCGCTGGCCACGCTGGTGGAAACCGCCGGCTGCCGCCGCGCGCTGCTGCGCCGCCATTTCGGCGAGGACGCCCCCGCCCATTGCGGCAATTGCGACAATTGCCTCAACCCGCCGCAAGTGAGCGAGATGACCGAACTGGCGCGCAAGCTGCTTTCAGCCGTGTTCCGCACCGGGCAGAGCTTTGGCCTTGGCCATCTCGAAAAGGTGCTGACCGGGGTGGACGACGAACGCGTGCGCGCCCGCGGGCATGATGCGCTCAGCGTTTTCGGCATTGTCGGCAAGGACGAGGCCGCGCTGCTGCGCCCGCTGGCCCGCGCCCTGCAGGCCCGCGGCAGCCTGGTGGCCACCGAACATGGCGGGCTGGCGCTGGCGGGCGATGCGCGGGCGATCCTGAAGGGCGAGGCGGCCGTGGCCATCGCCCTGCCGCCCCGCGCCGAACGCAAGCCCCGCCGCCCGCGCGAGGCGGGCGCGGCGATGGACAATCCGCTCGACAATGCGCTGTTCGAGGCCCTGCGCCAATGGCGGCGCGAGACGGCCAGCGCGCAAGGGGTGCCGCCCTATGTCATCTTCCATGATTCCACCCTGCGCGAGATCGCCGCGCACCGGCCGTCTTCGCTGGCGGAACTGGGCACGCTGCAGGGCGTGGGCGCGCGCAAGCTGGAAGCTTATGGCGCCGCGCTGCTGCAATTGCTGGCAGCGCCTGAGGCCTGAGACCTGCGGCGAAAAAAGGCGCGCCGTCTTGCCGGGAGGGCCTGGAGGCAAGCCGGCGCGCCCCCTCCTCGCGGCGCTTTTTCCCGAGGCGATCGGTGGAAAAAACGGTGTGCGGAAGGTGAACATTCTTCTGCACAGGGAAGGTACACACAGGCTTTAGGGCTTTGGTTAAGCCTGATGCAGGATATTCACCTATCCGGCCGGGGCCCCGCCCCTCAATCGCCCGGCACCAGCGCGGCCAGATCCAGCACGGAACAGGTGCGCCCCTCGCCGGTCAACACCACCTGGCCCAGGCCCCGCCCCTCCTGCCGGCCCCCGCGCGCCTGCAGCCGTTCCACCGCGCACAGGCCCTGCAGGGCAAAGCCGGCCACCCGCTCGCCATTGCTGACCAGCAGGATGAAGGCCGGATCGCCGCAAGGGCCCAGCCCCAGATGAGCGGCCGGATCGAGCACCGGAATGGCCAGCCCCCGATGCGACAGGATCGCCCGGAAAGGCCCTTCGGCCTCGGCCAGATCGATCAGCGCGCAAGCTGCCCGGCCAAGGATTTCCGTGACCTGCGCCAGCGGCACGGCATGGTGCCCATCGCCCAGCCGGCAGATCAGATAGGGCTGGCGCGCGGCCGGATCGGCCCCGGCAGACACAGCAGGGCCACCAGCCGGCGCCAGAACGCCCGCGGCCGGCGGGCGTTCTTCCAGATGCGACAGACGCACCAGTTCGCCATGGGCCACCAGCGCATCGCCATCCAGCAGCAGCATCGGCACAGCAGCGGCCCCCTCCGGCGACGCCGGCGCCGCCGGCAGCAGGCCGCCGATCAGCCCCGCCCGGCCAAAGGCCAGGCCCTGCATGCCCGCCGCCTGCCCCGCGCGCACCCGCACCATATCCCGCACCGCATCGATGCGCAGCGCCACCCGCCGCCCCTCGCCCATGCGCAGCAGCACCGTGGCTATGGCGCGGGCGGGCGGAGAGCGGCCCAGCCCCAGCAGCCGCAGCGTATCCACCACCGGCACCTGCACGCCGTTATATTCCACCCGCGCCTGCCACAGCCCGTCTTCCACCGGGCTGGGCGCCACCGGGCGGCAGGGCACCGTGGCCTCGATCACCCGCGCCGGCAGGCCCAGGCTGAGATCGCCCGCCGCCACGCACAGCACCGGCTCGCCGCGCTGGGCCTTGGCCATGGCCGAAAACAGCCTGTCCTCGGCCATGGCGATGCCCGGCAGGGCCGCCAGCCCCGCCATATCGAGCAGCACCCCGCTGCGGCCATTGCTGACAAAACCGGCGCCGACCAGGCCGCCCCCCGGCGCCTCTATGCCCGGCGCCACTTCCATCCGCGTCAGGCTTTCCGGCCCCAGCCGGATCACCCCGCAGATCTCGTGCAGGCCCACGCCCACCACCCGATCGCCCCGCCCCGGATCACGCAGGCGCACCACCATGATGATGCCCGGCCGCTGCGCCTCTGGCCCTGCCTCTGGCCCCGCCGCCCCCAGCAGCGCGGCCAGATCCAGCACCGGCACCACCACGCCGCGCAGGTCTATCGCGCCCAGCAGCTGCGGCATGGTGGCCGGAATGGCCGCCAGCGCCGGCGGATAGGGCACCACCTCGCGGATGCTGTCGATCGCCAGGGCAACATACATCGCGCCAATGCGCGCCATGCCGAACAGATCGGCGGCGCCCGGCCCGTCACTGGCGCCCGGCCCCTCGCTGGCAGGCGCCCCCTCGCTGGCCGGCGCCGGGGCGCTCATGTCCATCGCGCGCTCAATCGGGCCGGCGCGAGGCAGTGGCGGCCAGGCGCTGGATCAGCACCACCACCTCGGCCGAGACCTGATCCTGGGTGGCGGCAGAGCGGCTGATATCCTCGATGGCAGAGCCGGTCTTGTGCACGGCATCGACAATGCCGGTGAAGGCCTGCGAGGCCTCGCGCGAGCGATCCGTGCCCTGGTTGATGCGCTGGATGGACTGGTCGATCAGCCGGCTGATATCGCGCGCGGCGGTGCTGGAACGTTCCGCCAGCTTGCGCACCTCGCCGGCCACCACGCTGAAGCCCACGCCATGTTCGCCCGCGCGCGCCGCCTCGATCTCGGCGTTGAAGGCCAGCAGGTTGGTCTGCCCGGCAATCTCGCCGATAATGCCGACAATCTCGGCAATGCCGGCGGCCGAGGTCTGGATCAGCTCGATCGCCTCGATCGCCTTGCCCAGCGCATCGTGCCCTTTTTCCGCATCGGCATGGGTGGAGCGCGACAGCCCGTCGGCGGCAATCGTGGCCCCGCTGATCGCCGAGATCGACGAGGAGAGCCGTTCCACCAGCCCGCCCAGATCGCCCGCGCGGGCCTCGATCTCGCGCTCCAGCAGCACCTGGTCGGTAATGTCGAAGGCATATTTGACGATCCGCGCCACCTTGCCCTGCAGATCGAGGATGGGGTTGTAGGTGGCCTGGATCCACACGTCGCGGTCGTATTTGCCCACCCGGTGGAAGCGGCCGGCATGATATTCGCCGCGGTTCAACTTCAGCCAGAAATCGGCATAGGCGCGGCTGCGCACATAATCGGGCGAGCAGAAGATGGCATGGTGCTGGCCCACCACCTCGCGCAGCGAATAGCCCATGGTGGAGAGGAAATGCTCGTTGGCCGAGAGGATGTTGCCATCCAGATCAAACTCGATCACCGCCAGCGAGCGGCCAATCGCGGCCACCCGCGCCTGATATTCGCTGGCCGCCAGCTTGGCCGCGGTGATGTCCGAGGCGATTTTGCACACTTTCACCGGCTTGCCATCGGCGCCGTTGATGGGGTTGTAGCTGGCCTGGATCCAGAAATCCTCGCCGCCCTTGCGGCGCCGGCAGAATTCGCCCGCCACATGCTCGCCGCGCGCCAGCCGTTCCCAGAAATTGGCATAATCGGCAGAAGCGGCCATGTCGGGGTCGCAGAACAGGCGGTGATGGCGGCCCTGGATCTCGTCGAGCCGATAGCCGGTGACGGCGAGGAACTGGGCGTTGGCGGTGATGATGTTGCCGGCCAGATCGAACTCGATCATCGCATGGCTGCGGTCGATCGCGGCGATCTTCTCGGCCTGCTCCACCGCCAGCTCGTGGCTCTGGGTGATGTCGTGAGCAAATTTGACGATCTTGGCGACATGGCCATCCAGATCGAACACCGGATTGTAGGTGGCGCGGATCCACACATCGCGCCCGCCGCGCCCCTTGCGGCGGAAGATGCCGCTGGCAAATTCGCCGCGCGCCAGCTTCTGCCAGAAAGCGGCATATTCCTCGCTGGCGACAAAGCCCGGATCGCAGAACATCGCATGGTGGCGGCCCAGCACATCTTCGGCCGCATAGCCCATGGCGGCCAGGAAATTGGCATTGGCGCTCAGCACATTGCCGGCCAGATCGAATTCCACCACCGCCTGGCTGCGATCGATGGCGGCCAGCTTGCTGTCGGCCTCGATGGCGGCGAGACGCTGCTGCGTCACATCCATCGCCACCTTCATGATCTTGTAGGGGTGGCCATCGGCATCGAGGATGGGGTTGTAGCTGGCCTGGATCCACACCTCGCGCTGATCCTTGCGGATGCGCTTGTATTCGCCCTGATCGAACTCGCCGCTGCCCAGCTTCTTCCAGAACTGGCGATAGGCCGGGCTGGTGACATAGTCCTTGTCGCAGAAGATCCGGTGATGGGCGCCCTTCAGCTCGTCCAGCGTATAGCCCATCAGCCGCAGGAAGTTGGCGTTGGCATCCAGAATGCGGCCTTCCAGGTCGAATTCGATCAGCGCAAAGGCCCGGTCGATCGCCAGCAGGCGGCTGGCGCTGTCGGCCCGCGCGTTCTGCTCCTCGGTGATGTTGATCGCATAGGACAGCACCGAGACCAGCCGGTCGCCATCCATCGTCGGCACAAACACCTCGCGCAGCCACACCTCCTGCCCGGCCGCATTGCGATGCTTGCGCACCAGCAGATCATGCCGCCCTTGCGCAAAGCGCTGCCAATAGGCGGCCGGATCGGCGGGGCAATCCGCGCCATGCCACAGGGCGGTGAAAGGCTGGCCCACCAGATCGGCGCCGGCCATGCCCACGCTGGCGCAAAAATGATCGTTGGCGGCCAGCAAAATGCCATCGGGGCTGTATTGGCAAATCGCCAGCGCATGGTTGATCGCCTCGAAGCGATGGGTAAGCAGGGCCACATCGCCCGCGCCCTGGCAGCTGCGCACGCCCAGGAAATGGATCAGCCCCTGGCGGTCTTCGGCCCGCATGGCCATGCCGTGCAGACCCAGAAACGTGCCATCGGCCCGGGGCAGGCCGCCGCTCAGCACCAGCCGCTCGCCAGCCAGCAGCCGTTCCCACAGCGCCGGCGCATCGGCAAACAGGCCGGCAAAGGCGCAAGTGGCCAGATCGCCGCCGCCCAGCCCGGCCAGCGCTTCCTCATTGCCGGCCACCGCCAGCCCGCTTTGCGCATCAAACGCCAGGATGATCGCCGCATCGGCAAGCAGGGCCGCCGTCTTGCCGACCAGATCAAGACCCAGGGGCTGCATCGTCATTCTTGTCTCTCCGCACGGCAGGCCCGCTGTGCCGCCCTGCGGTGCCTCCTTAAGGAGCGGAAGTTAATTTGGCCGCCGCCAGAACCGAAGGAAATCCCCTAATCCCTTCCTTTTCAAGCTGCTAACCACAAGGCGCGCGCCGCCTGGGCTGCGCTGCGCACCCGGAACAAAGGGCCAGAAACAAGGCGTTGGACGAAAGGCGGCAATTCCTGTAGGGCAAGGCTACCGTCAGCTTTCTCCTTCAAGCGCTGCCGGCTGAGAGTTCTCATGCTCCCGCTTGGTTCGGAGCATGGCCGATGACCCCTCACCGCATGGGCCCCACCACCACCGCTGTTCCCGATGGCAACCGGGCCGCACTGGCCACCGCCCATGCCGCGCTGCGCCAGGGCTGCCACTTCCTCAGCGCCCGCAGCGAGGGGGACGGATCGGGCGGGCATCGCCATGCCCGGCTGCGCTGGCGGGTGGCGGGCAACCATCTGAAGGAGCTGGATCGCTTTCTGGCGGTGCTGCTGGCCGAATATGCGCAGGCCACCGGCCATGCCCGCCCGCCCCTCACGCCCCCCATCCCCGACAGTCTGGCCCCCGCCCCCGACAGCGCCGAGGCG
>DASRYE010000011.1:0-34758 GCA_035653915.1 Novosphingobium sp.
TCCGTATCCCCCTCGAACAGGCACAGATCCACCCAGCCGGCCAGCGGCGCGCGCACCCCAAAGCGGGTGTGGCCGCCCGCCACGCTGGCGCCGGGGGGAATATCGTGCATTGTCAGGTGATCACATCGGGGCCGGTGCGGCCGGTGTGGCGCACAATGCCGGCAATCGCATCGGCCGCGGCCACCAGATCGGCCAGCATCGCCGGCGTTTCCTCCGCCAGCCGGCCGGTGGCAGGCTCATACCGCTCCAGATAGACGCGCAAGGTGGCCCCTTCCGTGCCCGTGCCCGAGAGGCGGAAGACAATGCGGCTGCCCCCTTCGAACAGCACCCTGAGGCCCTGATTACGGCTGACCGAGCCATCGACCGGATCGGTGTAGGCAAAGCTGTCGGCCTCTGCCACCACCAGCGGGCCAAAGCTTTGGCCCGGCAGGCTGCCGAGGCTGGCGGTCAGTTCGGCGATGAGGGCATTGGCCGCCTCTGTCGGCAGCGCCTCGTAATCGTGGCGGGCATAATAGTTGCGGCCATAGGTGGCCCAGTGTTCCGCCGCCAAAGCGGCCACCGGCTGGCGCCGCACAGCGAGGATGTTCAGCCACAGCAGCACCGCCCACAGCCCATCCTTCTCGCGCACATGATCGGAACTGGTGCCCGCGCTTTCCTCGCCGCAGATCGTGGCAAGGCCGGCATCCAGCAGCGTGCCGAAGAACTTCCACCCCGTCGGCGTTTCGTAGAGGGGGATGCCCAGCCGCGCGGCCACCCGATCAGCAGCGCCGCTGGTGGGCATGGAGCGGGCAATGCCCTTCAGGCCCGTGGCATAGGCCGGCGCCAGATGGGCATTGGCCGCCAGCATCGCCAGGCTGTCCGACGGCGTCACGAAGATGCCGCGCCCCAGGATCAAGTTGCGATCGCCATCGCCATCGCTGGCGGCGCCAAAATCGGGCGCCCCCTCGCCGAACAGGGCGGCGAACAGATCGGCCGCATGCACCATGTTGGGATCGGGGTGATGGCCGCCAAAATCCTCCAGCGGCACGCCATTCTTCACCGTGCCCGGGGCAAAGCCCAGCCGCTTTTCCAGGATCTCGCGCGCATAGGGGCCGGTAACGGCATGCATGGCATCGAAGGTCATGGCAAAGCCATCGGCCACCAGCGCGCGAATGGCGCCAAAATCGAACAATCGCTCCATCAGCGCGGCGTAATCGGCCACCGGGTCGATCACCTCCACGGCGAGGCCCGCCACCTGCTGCGTGCCGATCGCATCAAGGTCGATGTCGGGCGCCTCCACGGTGAGATAGCGGGCGATCTCCTGCGTGCGCGCATAGATCGCCTCGGTCACGCTTTCGGGCGCGGGGCCGCCATTGGCGATGTTGTACTTGATGCCGAAATCTTCCTCCGGCCCGCCGGGGTTGTGGCTGGCCGACAGCACCAGCCCGCCGCTGGCGCCATATTGGCGGATGATGTGGCTGGCCGCCGGAGTGGACAGGATGCCCCCCTGCCCCACCAGTACCCGGCCATAGCCATTGGCCGCGGCCATGCGGATCGCCGTCTGGATCACCTGGCGGTTATGGTAGCGCCCGTCGCCGCCGATCACCAGCGTGGCGCCGGCGGGCCGTTCCACCACGTCGAACACGCTCTGGATGAAATTCTCGGCGTAATGGGGTTGCGCAAACACCTTCACCTTCTTGCGCAGGCCCGATGTGCCCGGCTTCTGCCCGGCAAAGGGCGTGGTGGCGATGGCCGTGGCGGCATCGGTGGCGGTCATGGTCATGCTGTCTCCGGTGCGATTTCGCGATAAAGGCTGGCATAGGCGCCGCCGCTGCTGGCCCAGCTGAAATCGGCGCGCAGGCCGTTTTTCTGCAGGCTGCGCCAGGCGTCGGCTTGGCGGTAAAGGTGTATGGCGCGGGCAATGGCGCCGGCAAGCCCGGAATAATCCACCCTGTCGAACTGGATGCCGGTGGCCACCTTCGCCTTCAGCGCGGCAAGGTTGGCATCCACCACCGTATCGGCAAGGCCGCCGGTGCGCGCCACCACCGGCACGCAGCCATAGGCCAGCGCATACAGCTGGGTGAGGCCGCAAGGCTCGAACCGGCTGGGCACAAGGATGGCATCGCCGCCAGCCTGCATGCGGTGCGAGAGGCCCTCGTCATAGCCGATGCGCACCGCCACCCGCCCGGGGTGGCGCGCGGCCGCCGCATGCAGCTGGCCCACGATCGCCGCATCGCCGCTGCCCAGCAGCGCCAGCCGCCCGCCCATCTGCACCAGCTGGTCGACACATTCGGCCAGCACATCCATGCCCTTTTGCCAGGTGAGCCGCGAGATGGCGATGAACAGCGGGCCATCCTCGTGCTCCAGCCCGAACTCCGCCTCCAGCGCCCGCTTGTTCAGCACCCGGCGGTTGAAATTGCGGGCCGAAAAGCCGGCTGCCAGCGCCGGATCGGCAGCCGGGTTCCATTCGCGCGTGTCGATCCCGTTGATAAGGCCGCGCACCGCATCGCCGCGGCTGAGGATCAGCCCTTCCAGCCCCATGCCGAACTGCGGCGAGCGGATCTCCAGCGCATAGGTGGGCGAGACGGTGGTGATGCGCGCGGCCGCCTCCAGCCCCGCCTTCAAAAAGCCCACGCCGCCATGATATTCCACCCCATCCATCGCCCAGGCCGCCTGCGGCAGGCCCAGCTGCGGGAACACATCGCCGCCGAAATGGCCCTGGAAGGCCATGTTGTGGATGGTCATCACGCCGGGCGGCACATGGGCGCCGGGGCGCGCCGACACCGGCGGGGCAAAGCGGAGATAGGCCAGCGCCATCCCCGCCTGCCAATCATGCGCATGCACCACATCGAAGGCAAGGCCGGTTACCGCGCCGCCGGCGATATCGGCCGCGGCCCGGCCAAAGGCGGCAAAGCGCAGGGCATTATCCGCCCAGTCGCGCCCGGCGGTATCGACATAGGGGCCGCCATCGCGGACAAACAGCGCCGGGGCATCGAGCACCAGCAAGGGGCCAGCCAGCCCCTCTTCCGCCGGCTCTGCCAGCAGCAGGCGGGCCGGTATCGGAGGGGCTGGCGCGCTCATCAGCGCGGGCCATTCATGCAGCACCCGAAACGCCCCGGCCGACAGCCGCGCCATCACCTGCGGATAACCCGGCAACAGGGTGCTCATCGCCACGCCATGGGGCGCCACCGCCGCCGGCAGGGCGCCTGCCACATCGGCCAGCCCCCCGGTCTTGATGAAAGGCACCGCCTCGGAGGCCACCGACAGAACCCTGAGCACCACGCGCTCTCCCTATTTCAGCCGGTCGATCATCGGCTTGGTGATGAGGCATACGCCATTTTCGGTGCGGCGGAAGCGTTTTGCGTCCAGCTCGGGATCTTCGCCCACCACCAGCCCTTCGGGAATGCGCACGCCCGAATCGACGATCACCCGCGACAGGCGCGCCCCCCGCCCGATGTTGCAATAGGGCAGGATCACGCCCTCCTGCACGCTCGACCAGCTGCCCATCTTCACGCCCGTGAACAGCAGCGAGCGGCGCGCCACCGCGCCCGAGACAATGCAATCCTGGCTGATGAGGGAAGAGATCGCCATGCCCCGGCGCCCCTCCTCGTCGTGGACGAACTTGGCCGGGCTCGCCACCACCTGATCGGTCCAGATGCGCCATTCGCGGTCATACATGTTGAGCGCGGGCACAACATCGATGAGATCGAGATTGGCCTCGAAATAGGCATCCAGCGTGCCCACATCGCGCCAGTATTCCTCGCTTTCCTCGGCCGCGCGCACGCAGCTTTCGGAAAAGCGATGGGCCACCGCCTTGCCGTGCTTGACGATGCGCGGGATGATGTCCTTGCCGAAATCGCGGCTGGAGGCAGGATCGGCCGCATCCTCGCGCAGGCGCTCGAAGAGGAATTGCGTTTCGAACACATAGATGCCCATGCTGGCCAGGCAAAAGCCGGGCTGGCCGGGGATTTCGGGCGGATGTGCCGGCTTTTCCACGAAGTCGGTGATCACGCTGTTGGTATCCACCGCCATCACGCCAAAGCCGCTGGCATCCTTTTTGGGCACCACCAGGCAGCCGATCGTCACATCCGCGCCGCTGTTCACATGCTGGCGCAGCATGTGCTCGTAATCCATCTTGTAGATATGGTCGCCCGCCAGGATGACCATATAGCGCACGCCATGCGCCTCGATGATGTCGATGTTCTGGTAGACGGCATCGGCGGTGCCCTCATACCATTGCGTTTCCGACACACGCTGGCTGGCGGGCAGGATGTCGAAGCTCTCGTTGCGTTCAGGCCGCAGGAAGTTCCACGCCCGGTTCATGTGGCGGATCAGGCTGTGGGCCTTGTATTGGGTGGCAACGCCAATGCGGCGGATGCCCGAATTGATCGCATTCGACAGGGCAAAATCGATGATCCGGCTCATGCCGCCAAAATAGACGGCCGGCTTGGCGCGATTGTCGGTCAGCTCCTTCAGGCGGCTGCCCCTGCCGCCCGCCAACACATAGGCCATCGCTTCTCGTGCCAGCGGTGACCCGAACGAATCCCTCATCCGCTACTCCTTTGCCCTTCAGCCCGCATATTCCAGCATGATCGTGGCCAGCGGCGGCAGGGTGACATGCGCCCCCCCGTCCGTTGCCCACACCTCTCCGCCATTGCCCATGCCAGAGCCGCCATAGGCCGTGGCATCGGTGTTGACGATTTCCACCCAGCGCCCATCGGCCGGCAGCGGCACCCTGTAGCCGGTGCGCGGCGCCGGCGTGCAATTGGCGATCACCGCCACCGGCCGCGCGCCCGGCGCCCGCCGCGCCCAGGCAAACACGCTGTTGTGCCGATCATCGACGATCAGCCAGGCAAACCCCTCGCCCTCGCAATCGCGCGCATGGAGCGCCGGCGTCTCGCGATAGATCCGGTTGAGATCGCGCACCAGCATGCGCACCCCCTCATGGGCAGGGGCTGCCAGCAGGTCCCAATCCAGCCCGCGCGCCTCGCTCCATTCATTGCGCTGGGCAAATTCCTGGCCCATGAACAACAGCTTCTTGCCCGGATAGCCCCACATCAGCCCATAGAGCGCGCGCAGGCTGGCAAATTGCTGCCAATCATCGCCGGCCATCTTGGCCAGCAGGCTGCCCTTGCCATGCACCACCTCGTCATGGCTGAGCGCCAGCACGAAATTCTCGGCAAAGGCATACATGAGGCCAAAGGTGACATCCTCGTGATGCCAGGCCCTGTGCACCGGATCGCGCCCGAAATAGCGCAGCACATCGTGCATGAAGCCCATGTTCCACTTGAAGCCGAAGCCCAGCGCTGCCGGGCGGCCGGGGGCTTCATAGGCGGGCTGGGTAACGCCGGGCCAGGCGGTCGATTCCTCGGCGATGGTGAGGATGCCGGGCTGGGCTGCATGCACCGCGCGGTTCACGCTGCGCAGGAAATCCACCGCTTCCCAATTCTCGCGCCCGCCGCTTTCGTTGGGCACCCATTCGCCGTTCTCGCGCGAATAGTCGCGGTAGAGCATCGAGGCCACCGCATCGACGCGCAAGCCATCGACATGATAGCGCTCGGCCCAGAACAGCGCGTTGTTGACGAGGAAGCTGGCCACTTCGCGCCGGCCGAAATTGTAGATCGCGGTGTGCCAATCCGGGTGGAAGCCCTGGCGCGGATCCTCATGCTCATAAAGAGCGGTGCCATCGAAGCGGGCCAGGCCATGGGCATCGGTGGGGAAATGCGCCGGCACCCAATCGAGGATCACCCCGATCCCGGCCCGGTGCGCGCCATCGACAAAGCGGGCAAAGCCCTCCGGCGGGCCGAAGCGGGCGCTGGGGGCATAAAGGCCGGTGGTCTGATAGCCCCAGCTGGGATCGAAGGGATGCTCGGACACGGGCAGGAACTCGATATGGGTGAAGCCCATATCGGCGACATAGGGGATCAGCCGCTCGGCCAATTTGTCCCAGTTCAAGAACCAGCCATTTTCATCGCGTTGCCAGCTGCCGGCATGCACTTCATAGATGCTGACCGGCACCCGCCGCGGATCGACCGAGGCCCAGTGGGCGCGGTGCCCGGCATCGCCCCAATCCTGCTTCACCGGGTGCGCGGTGAGGCTGGCGGTAGCCGGGCGCAGCTCGCTGGCCAGGGCAAACGGGTCTGCCTTCAGCGGCAGCAGCGTGCCATCGGCGCCAAGGATGCGGTATTTATAGGCCCGCCCGGCGCCGATATCAGGCAGGAAGATCTCCCACACGCCAATGTCTGCCCGGCGGCGCATGGGATGGCGGCAGGGATCCCAGTCGTTGAAATCACCCACCAGGCTGACCAGCCGCGCATTGGGCGCCCAGACGGCGAAATGCACGCCCTGCGCCCCCTCATGGGTGATGAGATGCGCGCCCAGCTTGTCGAACAGGCGCAGATGGCTGCCCTCGGCGATCAGGTAATCGTCGAGCGGGCCCAGCACCGGGCCGAAGGAATAGGGGTCTGTCACCCACCATTGCGTGCCCTTCGCCCCGGCGCGATATTTCACCGGCCCCGGCGGCCCGGCGATCGCCCCTTCAAACAGGCCCCGCCCATCCGTCAGCGCCAGCGCGCCCAGCGGCTCGCCCGCCAGCGAGAAGGCCTCGGCCACCTCGGCGCCGGGCAGCAGCACGCGGGCAAATGTGCCATGGGGCCCGGCATGGCACCCCAGAAGGGCGAAAGGATCGGCGTGGGTGCCTTCCAGCAGGGCGGTAATGGCCTCTTCAGGTGGTTTCACGAAACGCCCCAGATATCCTTTGCATATTCGCCAATGGTGCGATCGGAGGAGAACCAGCCGACATTGGCGATGTTGCGAATGGCCGCCGAACGCCAGCTGGCCTGATCTTCCCAGCGCGCATCCACCGCGCGCTGCGTGGCGGCATAGGCTTCGAAATCGGCCGCCACCATGAACCAGTCGTGATCGTAAAGGCCGCCCATCAGGTCGCGGTAGCGATCGGGATCGTCGGGGCTGAACACGCCCGAGGCAATCGCGTTCACCGCCTGGCGCAGCTCGCGGTTCTGCTCGATCAGCGCGCGCGGGTGATAGCCATCGGCGCGCTTGGCGGCCACTTCATCGGCGGTGAGGCCGAAGATGAAGATGTTCTCGTCGCCCACGCAATCCTTGATCTCGATATTGGCGCCATCCAGCGTGCCGATGGTGAGCGCGCCATTGAGCGCGAATTTCATGTTGCCAGTGCCCGAGGCTTCCATGCCGGCGGTGGAAATCTGCTCCGACAGGTCGGCCGCCGGGATGATCCGCTCGGCCAGGCTGACATTGTAGTTCGGCACGAAGACCACCTTCAGCAGCCCGCCCACCGACGGATCGGAATTGACCCTGCGGGCGATATCATTCGCCAGTTTGATCACCAGCTTGGCGTTGTGATAGCTGGCCGCCGCCTTGCCGCCGATGATCTTGACGCGCGGCACCCAGTCCTTCTCGGGATGGCTGCGGATCTGGTCGTAGAGCGCTACCGTTTCCACCAGATTGAGCAGCTGGCGCTTGTATTCGTGGATGCGCTTGATCTGCACGTCGAACAGCGCATCGGGGTTCAGCCGCACGCCCATCAGCGCCTTCAGGTGGTTGGACAGCGCCACCTTGTTGGCCCGCTTCACCTCGGCGATGCGCTCGCCAAAATCGCTGTCCTCGGCCAGCGCATTGAGGTCGGCAAGGCGCGTGGTATCGTCGAGGAAGGCCTCGCCTATGCCATCGCGGATCAGCGCGGTGAGGCCCGGGTTGCACTGCTGCAGCCAGCGGCGCGGGGTGACGCCATTGGTCTTGTTGTTGATGCGGGCGGGATAGAGCCTGTGCAGATCGGCAAAGACGGTGGATTTCATCAGCTCTGTGTGCAGCGCTGCCACGCCGTTCACCGAATGGGCGCCCACAAAGGCCAGGTTGGCCATGCGCACGCGCCGCTCGCCGCCCTCGTCGATCAGGCTGATGGCGGCGATCTGGGCGCCATCCATGCCGGCCTTGCGCGCCTCGCGCAGCACCCGGCTGTTGATCGCATAGACGATCTGCATGTGGCGCGGCAGCAACCGCTCGAACAAGGGCAGCGGCCAGCTTTCCAGCGCTTCGGGCAGCAGCGTGTGGTTGGTGTAGGCGATGGTCTGCTTGGTGATCTCCCAGGCCTCGTCGAATTCCAGCCCGTGCACATCGATCAACAGGCGCATCAGCTCGGCCACCGCCACCGAGGGGTGGGTGTCGTTCAGCTGGATGGCGGCCTTTTCCGGCAGCGAGCGCACATCGCCATGATATTGCACATGGCGGCGCAAGATGTCCTGGATGGAGGCGGAAGTGAAGAAATACTCCTGCCTGAGGCGCAGTTCCTGGCCGGCCGGATTGGAATCGGCCGGATAGAGCACGCGCACCAGGCTGGTGGCCTTCACCTGCTCGGCCATGGCGCCGAAATGATCGCCCGCGTTGAAGGCATCGAGCCGCAGCGGATCGAGCGCCCAGGCCGTCCACAGGCGCAAGGTGTTCACCCGCTTGCCGCGCCAGCCCACCACCGGCGTGTCGATCGCGCTGGCCTCGATCTGCTCATGCGGATGCCAGGTGACGCCGCCGGAATTGTCTTCCACCACCTCGCCGCCAAAGCCGATGCGATAGGCACTCTCGCGCCGGTCGAACTCCCACGGGTTGCCATGGGCCAGCCAGGTCTCGGGCAGTTCCACCTGCCAGCCATCGTCGATCCGCTGGCGGAACATGCCGTTCACATAGCGGATGCCATAGCCATAGGCGGGGATATCGAGGCTGGCCAGGCTTTCCATGAAGCAGGCGGCCAGGCGGCCCAGGCCGCCATTGCCCAGCGCCGCATCCGGCTCCAGCTCTTCCAGCTGGGCCAGTTCGAAGCCATGCTCGCGCAGCGCCCCTTCCATCTCGCGCGTGAGGCCCATGTTCGACAGGCAATCGCGCATCAGCCGGCCGATGAGAAATTCCAGGCTGAGATAATAGACCCGCTTGCCGCCGCTTTCATAAGTGCGGCGGGTGGATTCCATCCAGCGGTCGATCACCTTGTCGCGCAGGGCCAGGGCAGCGGCGGAAAACCAGTCATGCGCCTTGGCCGCGCGCTCGTCCTTGCCCACGCGGTGGCGCAGCACATCAAGGATCAGCGCACGGATGGGCGGCGCGGCCAGCTCCACCAGCGCGCCGCTGGCGCCTGGCTCGTCAGTGGCGGGCCCGGGGTGGGCGGGAAAGGGATTGGCTTCGCTCACGAACAGAACTCCCTTGGCTGCAAGGTTGCGCGCACCCGGCTGCCGGACGCGCGACCGGCATCATCCTGTTCCTCCCGCCGAGGCGCCGCCTTGCCGTCCGGCCAGGGCCGGACCGGCGAAGCACCCCCTCGCCAATTCCTCCGGAACCGAGGCTAGGACCACATCGCCCGGCCCGCAAGCGCGCAATCGGCCGCCCCGTTCTTTTCCGCAAAAAGCCGGCCCGCCCGCTACAGCCGCTCTGCCTGGGCGACCGCCTCGCTCGCCCGCAAGGCACTGACAAGGCGCGAGACATGCGCCAGATCATGCACCTCCAGATCCACCTCATAGGTGCCGAAAAGCTCGTCGCGCCCGGCCATCTTCAGGCTGACGATATTGGCATGGTTGCGCGCGAAAATGCCGGTCACCTCGGCCAGCGTGCCGGGCCGGTTGTAGAGCAGCACGCGCAGCCGGCTGACCGCCCCCTTGCTCGCCTCGCCCCACGACAGGTCGAGCCATTCGCGGTCCTCGCCGCCGGCCAGCGTCTCGCAGGAAATGGCATGCACTTCCACGCCCACGCCCGGCTTGCGCAGCCCCACGATGCGGTCGCCCGGCACCGGGTGGCAGCATTCGGCCAACTGGAAGGCGATGCCGGGCGTGAGGCCGCGGATCGAGATAGTGCGATCGTGGCGCGGCCAGTGATCGGCCGGCGGCAGGGCGCTGGTGCTGCCCGGCACCAGCGCTTCCATCACCTGCCGGTCGTCCAGCTTGGCGGTGCCGATCGCCGCCATCAGCTCGTCCTCGCTCTTCAGGTTCAGCCGCTTCAGCGCATCGCCGATCGCCTTCTTGCCCACCTTGGTGGGCAGATGCGCGGCGATATCATCAAACAGCTTGCGGCCGATGGCGGCGATCTCGGCGCGTTCCTTGGCGCGCACCGCCCGGCGGATGGCCGCCCGCGCCTTGCCGGTGATGGCAAAGCCCAGCCACGACAGCTGCGGCGAGGCACTGCGGCTCTTGATGATCTCCACCACATCGCCATTGCCCAGCGGCGTGCGCAGCGGCATGTGCCGCCCGTTGATCTTGGCGCCCACCGCCATGCTGCCAAGGTCCGTATGCACGGCATAGGCAAAGTCGATCGGCGTTGCCCCCTTGGGCAGCTGGAACAGCGCCCCCTTGGGCGTGAAGGCGAAGATGCGATCCTGATAGATCGCCATCTTGGTGTTTTCCAGCAGCTCTTCAGGGTCGTGGCTGGAATCGAGCACTTCGAGCAGGTCGCGCAGCCAGCCCACCTGGCCATCGGGCTTGATGCCGCCCTGCTTGTAGCTCCAGTGGGCGGCCAGGCCATATTCGTTGGTCTCGTGCATGTCCCAGGTGCGGATCTGCACTTCCATGCGCATCGCCTTCTCATAGATCAGCGAGGTGTGGAGCGACTTGTAGCCATTGGCCTTGGGGGTGGAGATATAATCCTTGAAGCGGCCGGGAATGGCCTGCCAGGCGGTGTGCAGCGTGCCGATCGCGCGATAGCAATCCTCCACATTGTCCACCAGCACGCGGAAGGCCATGATATCGGTGATCGCCTCGAAATTGACGTGGCGCTCGGCCATCTTGCGCCAGATCGAATAGGGGTGCTTCTCGCGCCCCCACACCTTGCACCTGAGGCCGGCGTTGGTCAGCGTCTGGCTGATGGCGAGGGCAATCGCATCCACCTGCCCGCCATCGCTCTCGCGGATCTGGGCAAGGCGGCCGGTGATCGTCGCATAGCCTTCCGGCTCCAGCTGCTGGAAAGCCAGCAGCTGCATCTCGCGCATATATTCATACATGCCCACCCGCTCTGCCAGCGGGGCATAGATATCCATGGTCTCGCGGGCGATGCGGCGGCGCTTGTCCTCGCTCTTGATGAAATGCAGCGTGCGCATGTTGTGCAGCCGGTCGGCCAGCTTGACCAGCAGCACGCGCAGATCCTCGCTCATCGCCAGCAGGAACTTGCGCAGGTTTTCCGCCGCGCGCTCCTTCTCGCTCATCGCCTCGATCTTGGAGAGCTTGGTGACGCCATCGACCATGCGCGCCACATCGGGGCCAAAGAGCTTCTCGATCTCCTCGGTGGTGGCCAGCGTGTCTTCCACCGTATCGTGCAGCAGCGCGGTGATGATCGTGTCCTGGTCGAGCTTCAGCTCGGTCATCAGGCCGGCCACTTCCACCGGATGGCTGAAATAAGGATCGCCACTGGCGCGTTTTTGCGTGCCATGCTTCTGCACGGTATAGACATAGGCGCGGTTGAGCATCGCTTCATCCGCGTCGGGTGCATAGGCCAGCACCCTTTCAACAAGTTCGTATTGGCGCAACATCGTGTCGGCACTGTGGGCGATAGGCCGCCCCCAGGGCAAGGGGGAAAGGGCGCAAAAAGGCCGATCAGCCCGATCGGTGCTGCCGATTGCCGCCTAGGAGGCCTGCGGGCCCCGCCATTGCCGGCGTTCCTCTGCCGCGCGCAGCACTTCATAGGCCAGCTGCAGCGCCTGGAAGGCCTTGGCCGCCTCGGCATCATTGGGGCGCACATCGGGGTGCACTTCCTTGGCGCGGCTGCGCCAGGCCTTCTTCACCGCATCGAAATCGGCATCATTGTCCAGCCCCAGCACTTCAAGCGCGCGCATCTCGTCGCGGCTGCGGGTGCCATCGCCGCTGCCGGCCCATTCGTAATAGGCCGATTCGCGATAGCCGGCGCTGGTCTGCTCCTCGGCCTTGCGGCGGCTGGCGGCTTCCTCGGCATCGAGGCCGGCGAAATAATCCCAGCCGGCGTTGTATTCGGCCGCATGGGCCTGGCAGAAATACCAGCGTTCCGGGCTGTTGGGCGATTTGGGCGCGGGGCAATTGCCGGGTTCCGTGCAGCCGGCCCTGTCGCACAGGCGCACCTTGGCCGCCTCGCGCGCGCTCTCATAGCCGCGCCAGCGTGGAAACCCCCAGTCACTTGATCGTCTCGCCCGGCTCATGGCCGGGATGATTGGCGCGGAATGGCCGGCCATGCAAGCCTTGCGATGCACGCCTGCACGCACCCCGGCGGCCATGCCGCCGGCATGCAAAAAGCCCGCCACCTTGCGGCAGCGGGCCTTTCGTGGCGCAGCCGGCCGGCCGATCAGTCGATCGTCACGGTCACCGCCCGGCGGTTCTTCGCCCAGGCTTCCTCGGTGGAAGCCGGATCCACCGGGCGTTCCTTGCCATAGGAAATCGTCGTCAGGCGGCTGGCATCAACGCCCAGGCTGACGAGATAGTTCTTGGCGGCAGTGGCCCGGCGCTCACCCAGGGCGATGTTGTATTCGCGGGTGCCGCGCTCGTCGGCATGGCCCTCGATGGTGGCCTTCTTCGCCGGATACTTGAGCAGCCAGGCGGCCTGCGTCTTCAGGATCTCCACCGAGAGATCATCGACATTATACTTGTCGAAGGCGAAGTGGATGGTGTCGCGCCCGCCGATGGAGGCGAGGAAATCGGCCTGGCTGCCGGGCGTGGGGCCGCTGGGCACAGGGGCCGGGGCGGGCGCTGCGGCCACGGTCGGGCCCGGCTCGGGCGGCAGCTGCTTGGGCGGCTTGGGCGCGCAGGCGGCCAGCGCCGTGGCGCTGACAGCCAGGAGGATCAGGGTACGGTTACGCGGAAAACGGGAGAGCATGGCTAACTCCTTTGTTGCTGGAGAGAGGGGGATGCGATCCTCTCCGGATCGTTTGTTATACACGAGGGTAAAACAAGACGTTACGGCCGCACCGGCCCCCAGGAGGGGTCGGATGCGTCGACAGGGGTGGGCAGGCGGCGCTCGTTGCGCCCGGTCAGGTCCACCTGCCAGATGCTGGTGTGGCCCGCACCCTTCTCGGTGCGGAAGAACTGGATGATGCGGCCGTTGGGCGCCCAGGTGGGGGCCTCATCCTGCCAGCTGTCGGTCAGATAGCGCAGGCCCTGCCCGCCCGGGCTGGTGACCGCGATGCGCAGGTTGCCGCCAATGTGGGTGAAGGCGATCTGGTCGCCGCGCGGGCTCCATTCCGGCGTTGCCGATTTGCCGCCGAAGAAGCTGATGCGGTGCTGGTCGGTGCCGTCGGCGTTCATCACATAGATCTGCTGGCTGCCCGAACGGTCGCTCTCGAACACCACCTTGCCGCCATCGGGCGAGAAGCTGCCGCCGACATTGATGCCGGGCGTGTCGGTCAGCTGCTGGCTGCGGCCGCCTTCGGCAGGCACGCGATAGATGTTGGTGTTGCCGGCAATCGACATCGAATAGAGGATCCATTTGCCATCGGGCGACCAGCGCGGGGCGATCACCGGATTGGTGGTGGAAACCACCAGCCGCTGGGTGTTCTGCGCCACATCGTAGACATAGATGCGCGGCGCCCCGTTGAGATAGCTCAAATAGACGATCTTCTTGTAATCGGGCGAGAAGCGCGGCGTCAGCGCCATCGCCTGGCCGCTGGTGATGAAGCGGTGGTTGGCGCCATCGGAATCCATGATGGCCAGCCGCTTCATGCGGTGTTCCTTGGGGCCGGTCTCGGCGATATAGGCGATGCGGCTGTCGAAGAAGGGGCTTTCGCCGGAAAGCCGCGCATAGATCGCATCGGCGCATTTGTGGGCCGCGCGGCGCCAGTCGGCCGCCACGAAGTTCCAGATATCGCCCACGCGCTGCTGCTTCAGCGCCACGTCATAAAGGTAGCAGCCCACCTGCAGCTGGCCATCGGCCCCGGCGCTCACCGCGCCATGCACCAGCATTTCGGCGCCGCGCGCGCTCCAGGCGGCAAAATCGGGGGCCTGCACCTGCTCCATCGGCACGCCGGGCAATTGCCCCGGGCCCACCGGCTTGAACAGGCCATTGTTCTTGAGATCGGCGGTGATCACCTCGGCGATCGCCCGGCCCAGCTGGGCAGTGCTGCCGGCGCTGGCGGCGGTGGGCACATCGGCCGGCGTGGCAAAGGCGGGGATGTCGATGCCCAGGCTCTGCCAGGCGCTGTCGTCCGACACGGTGACAGAGAGGCCCTGATCGCCCGCCGCCGGGGCGGGAGCTGGCGGGGCCGCAGCAGGCGCGGGCGGCAGATCCTGCGCGCCGGCCGGCACCGGGGCCAGCAGGGGAGCCAGCAGCAACATGGCCGCAGCCAGGGGAGAGGTCAGCCTGTCAAATTTCCACGTCATTGCGACAAATTCCTGTCGAACCGCACGGCGGTCAGATGTTTCCACGTATCGTAATATTCCGGAGGCAGCTGAAACGGAACCGCCAGTTGCACCGCGCGGATAGCATTATCGCGATGGAGCCCGGCCTGCGGCCGATTGCTGTCGGTGATGCCTTCCTGGCGCACCACGCGCACGGGGCCGGCCAGCGTGCCATCGCGGTTCAGATCGAAGGCCAGCACGGTGACGAGCTGGTCTGTATCCACGCCCTGCGGCACGCGCCAGTGCTGCTTCAGCTGGCGGGCAATGGCGCCGCCGATCGCCGCGCGCACGGCAGGGCCGGCCGCCTGCGCCGGGGCGCCCTGGCCGCGGGTGCTGCTCTGGCTGCTGGTCACGCCTTTCAGGAAATCGGCGCCGATGCGGCTGCCGCCCACCGGGCGATTGGCCTTGTGGGGCTCTTCTGCGGTTTTGGCGAAGGCATCGCGGAAGGCATCGGGCCGGGGCCGGGCCTCAGCCCGGGGCGCCGGCTGGGGTTTGGGCTGAGGCTGGGGATGCGGCTGGGGCCGGGGCACGGGCGCCGGCCTGGGCTGGGGTTGAGGCACCGGCTGCGGTTTGGGCTGGGGTTGGGGTTCCGGCGCAGGCTGGGGCGGCGGCGTGGTCTCGCCCAGCGTGGGGGCCAGATCCTCGGCCGCGGGCTGCTCCGGGTGGGGCGAGGTGGACACCGGCCCCACATCATCGGCCAGCGTTACCGCCATGCGCTGAGGGGTGGGCGGCGCCTTGCGCGCGGGCGCCAGCACCAGTGCCGCCAGCAGCGCCACATGCGCCACCACCGCCACTGTGAGCGCAATCCGCTCATCCCCGCGCGAGAGAAGTCTGGCCATCGGTTCGTCGCTAAATTGTATCAGCTTAACGCGCGCTGACCGGCCGGGCGCCGACCGGTCGGGCCTGGCCCGCCCCGCCGCCCGCGGCCACCGTTACCAGCGAGATCTGGCTGATGCCGGCAGCGTTCAGCTCGCCCATCAGCGAGACCACCTGGCCATAATCCAGCGCCTTGTCGGCCCGGAGCGTGACCAGCGGGGCCTGCCCCTGCGCATCGCGCGGCAGATTCGCCAGCCGGTCTTCCAGCTCGCCCGGCGCCAGCGGCGCATCGTCGAGGAAGACATTGCCATCGCGCGTCATGGTGATGGTGATCTCCTTGGGCTGGTGATCCAGCGAGTGGGCCTTGCTGTCGGGCAGGCTGATCGGGATGCCGGCCTTCAGCAGCGGCGCTGTCACCATGAAGATGATCAGCAGCACCAGCATCACATCGACCAGCGGCGTGACGTTGATCTCGGCCATCGGCGCGCGGCGGCTGCCCCGCCCGCGCTGGCCCTGGCGATGCAGCCCCATCGCCATCAGAGCTGATCCAGCTCGCGGCTGAGGCTGGTGTGGAACTTGTCGGCAAAGCGCTGGAGGGCGGCCTCGAACAGGTTCACGCCGGCCGAGAAGCGGTTGTAGGCGATCACCGCCGGAATGGCGGCGAAGAGGCCCGTGGCCGTGGCGAACAGCGCTTCGGAAATGCCCGGCGCCACTACCGCCAGCGAGGAATTCTGCGCCTGGCCGATCTGGAAGAAGCTGTTCATGATGCCCCACACCGTGCCGAACAGGCCGACAAACGGCGCCACGCTGCCCACTGTGGCCAGAAAGGTGAGGCGGCCGGCCAGCTCGTCGGCTTCCTGCGCCACCACCACGCCCATGGCCGTGGCCAGGCGCTGGCGGGCGCCTTCCCTGTCCACCTTGCCATTGGCCGAGCGGCGCCATTCACCCAGCGCCGCCGACACCACCTTGCCGATCGGCAGATCGCGCCCGCCGCTCTTTTCGGCCTGGAACCGGTCGATATCCTGCGCCTGCCAGAAATCGCGCTCATAGGCGGCCGTGCGGCGGCGCAGCGCGCCCATCCGCCAGCTGAAGGAGAAGATGATCGTCCACACGCCGATGCTGGCCAGCACCAGCCCCGCCATCACCACCTGCACCACGATATCGGCATCGCGAAACAGCTTGATCGGATCGAGATGCGCCGGCGCGGCGCTGCCGGCGGCCAAAAGGAGAAGATCGGTCATTGCGGCCCTGTTGTGGAGGAAGAAGAGGAGGAGAGGAGAGACGAGAAGGCAGCGCGCCAGCCATCGGGTTGCCGGCGGGCGCGCCCATCCGGCCCGACAAAGCCGATGCGCACGCGCGCGTCAGCCAATAGGGTGCCGTTCCTGAACGCCAGCTGATGCATCCGGCAGCTGGCCGCGCGCATGTCCACCACCCGGCTTTCGATCAGCACGGCATCATCCAGCCGCGCCGGCGCCAGATAGCGCAGATGCATCTCTGCCACCGCATAGGCCCCCTCGCCCGCCTGCCAGGCGGCGCGCTGGTCGATCTCCAGCAGGCGCAGCATGTCGGAACGGGCGCGCTCGAACCAGCGCAGATAATTGGCGTGATAGACCACGCCCGACAGGTCCGTGTCCTCGAAATAGGCGCGCACGGCATAGCGGTGGACCGGCCCGTCGAACAGGCCGGCAGGGGGATCGGGAAACATGCTCATCGGCGCCAGACTAGCCATGGCGCCGGGCCCGCGGCAAGATCCAAGACGCAAAAGCTCAACGCGCCAGCATCGGCCCCAGCGGCTGGCCGCCAAACAGATGCACATGCAGATGCGGCACTTCCTGCCCGCCATCGCCGCCGACATTGGCCAGCAGCCGATAGCCCGGCCAGGCAGACCCTTCGCCCGCCAGCCCCAGCTGGCGCGCCACCTGGCCCACCGCGCGCACGAAATGGCCGATCTCTTCAGCCGGCGCCCGGGCAGAAAAATCCTCCCAGCTGACATAGGCCGCCTTGGGGATCACCAGCACATGCACCGGCGCCTGCGGGGCGATATCGTGGAAGGCCAGCGCGTGATCGTCCTCATAGACCTTCTTGCAGGGGATCTCGCCGCGCAGGATCCTGGCGAAGATATTGTTCGGGTCATAAGGCTGGCTGGGGTCGATCGGCATGGTCGGCTCCTTGGGGGGGTAAACGAGGCTGGCGGCAGGTTCAGGCGGAACGGCTGGCCTTTTCGGCAATGCCGCTGGTGCCCTCGCGCTGCTCCAGCAGGGCGCACACCTCGGCCAGGGGGATCTGCCTGGCGCCCAGCAGCACCAGCAGGTGGAAGAGGAGATCGGCCGCCTCGCCCACCAGTTCGGCGCGGTCGTCGGCGACGGCGGCAATGGCGGCCTCCACCGCTTCCTCGCCCACTTTCTGGGCGATTTTCTTCACCCCCTTGGCATGCAGCCGGGCCACATAGGAGGTTTCGGGGCTGGCGGCGCGGCGCTGGGCAATGAGGCCCTCCAGCCGGGCGAGAATGGCAAGATCGGTATCGCTCATGGCCGCTTGCGATGCGCCCAAGCGCCGCTGCGGTCAAGCGCGCAAGCGCTGCTGCGACTACGCGCGCAAGCGCTAGTGCGACTAAGCGCCCAGGCGCTCCTGCAATGAAGCGCCCGGGCGCCCGGTCAGTGCTGGCGGGCAGGCAGGCCCGATGCGCGCAGCGCGGCATGGGCCTCGGCGATGGTGTGCTTGCCGAAATGGAAGATGCTGGCCGCCAGCACGGCGCTGGCATGGCCCTCGATCACGCCGGCCACCAGATGATCGAGATTGCCAACGCCGCCGCTGGCGATCACCGGCACCGACACCGCATCGGCGATCGCCCGCGTCAGCGCCAGATCATAGCCGGCCTGGGTGCCATCGCCATCCATGCTGGTAACCAGCAGCTCGCCCGCGCCCAGCCGGGCCAGCTTCTGCGCATGTTCCAGCGCATCTATCCCGGTGGGCCGGCGGCCACCATGGGTGAAGATCTCCCAGCGCCCCTCGGCCACCCGGCGGGCATCCACGCTGGCCACGATGCACTGGCTGCCGAATTTCTCGGCGATGTCGCTCACCACCTCGGGCCGGGAAACGGCGGCGGAATTGACCGCCACCTTGTCGGCGCCGGCCAGCAGCAGGGCGCGGGCATCTTCGGCGCTGCGCACGCCGCCGCCCACCGTCAGCGGCATGAAGCACACCTCGGCGGTGCGCCGCACCACATCCAGCAGCGTGCCGCGCCCTTCATGGCTGGCGGAAATGTCGAGGAAGCACAATTCGTCGGCGCCGGCCGCATCATAGGCACGGGCCTGCTCCACCGGATCGCCGGCATCCACCAGATCGACGAAATTGACGCCCTTCACCACGCGGCCATCGCGCACATCAAGGCAGGGGATGACGCGAATGCGCACCGACATGGATCAGCCTTCCTTTGCCGCCAGCGCGATCGCCGCGGCCAGATCCAGCCGCCCCTCGAACAGCGCGCGGCCGGTGATCACCCCCTCGATCCCCTCATGCGCGTGGAGCGAGAGCAAGCGGATATCATCCAGCCCCTTCACCCCGCCCGAGGCGATCACCGGGATCGCCACCGCGCGGGCCAGATCCACTGTCGCCTCGATATTGGCGCCCTTCAGCAGGCCATCGCGGCCAATGTCGGTGAACAGCAGGCTGGCAACGCCGGCATCCTCGAAGCGGCGGGCCAGATCCACCACCGCCACATCCGACACATCCGCCCAGCCTTCTGTCGCCACAAAGCCATCGCGCGCATCCACCGCCACGACAATGCCGCCGGGAAAGGCCCGGGCCATGTCCTTCACGAATTGCGGGTCTTTCAGCGCGGCAGTGCCCATCACCACCCGGCTGACGCCCAGATCGAACCAGCCTTCCACCGCCGCTGCCGTGCGAATGCCGCCGCCCAGCTGCACATGGCCGGGAAATTCCTGAAGGATCGCTTCCACCGCCGCGCGGTTCTCGGCCCGGCCGGCAAACGAGCCATCAAGGTCCACCACATGGAGATACTGGCTGCCCGCCTGGGCAAACAGCATCGCCTGATGGGCGGGGTTGTCGCCATACACGGTGGCGCGGGCCATATCGCCCTCGGCCAGACGGACAACCTGACCCCCCTTGAGGTCAATGGCAGGAAAGACGATCACGGCATCCACTCCAGAAAACGGCCCAGCAGGCCCAGCCCATAGGCCTGGCTCTTTTCGGGGTGGAACTGCACCCCCACGATATTGCCCCGGGCCACGGCCGCCACCAGCGGGGCGCCATGGGCAGTGGTGGCAGCGATATGGCCGGCCTCTTCCGGCACGAAATGATAGGAATGGAGGAAATAGGCCTCGCCCGGCACGATCAGGCCGCCGGCGGGCGCGCCTTGCGCCACCACCACATCGTTCCAGCCCATGTGCGGCACCTTGATCGCCGGGTCTTCAGGCGCGATCAGCCGCACTTCGCCGGGGATCCAGCCCAGCCCCCGGGTGATGCCATGTTCCACCCCGCGCGTGGCCAGCAGCTGCATGCCCACGCAAATGCCCAGAAACGGCACGCCATCGCCGCGCACCCGCGCGTCCATCGCTTCCACCAGCCCGGGGATCGCCCGCAGCCCTTCGGCACAGGCGCGAAAACTGCCCACCCCCGGCAGCACGATGCGATCGGCGCTGCGCACCACATCGGGATCGGCGGTGATGGCGACATGATCCGCCCCCGCCGCTGCCAGCGCATTGGCCACCGAATGGAGGTTGCCCGCGCCATAATCGATCAACGCCAGCCGGTCAGCCATGGAGCGAGCCATCGCCCAGCAGGCCCTTGGTGGAGGGGATCGCCCCGCCCTTCCGCGGATCCAGCTCCACCGCGCTGCGCATCGCCCGCGCCAGCCCCTTGTAGACGCCCTCGATGATATGGTGGTTGTTCTGCCCGTAGAGCAGCTCAATATGGAGGGTGATGCCGGCGGCCTGGGCAAAGCTCTGGAACCAGTGCTCGAACAGTTCGGTGTCCATCTCGCCCAGCCGCGCCTGGCTGAAGGGCACCTTCCACACCAGCCAGGGGCGGCCGGAAATATCCAGCGCCACGCGGGCCAGCGCCTCGTCCATCGGTGAATAGACCTGGCCATAGCGGCCGATGCCGGCCTTGTCGCCCAGCGCCTGCACCACGCACTGGCCCAGCGCAATGGCGCAATCCTCCACCGTGTGGTGCTGGTCCACATGCAGGTCGCCCTTGATGTGCACCTTCATGTCGATCAGCGAATGGCGCGAGAACTGCTCGATCATATGGTCGAGAAAGCCGATGCCGGTGGCGACATCATAGGCCCCCGTGCCATCGAGGTTCAGCTCGACGAGGATATCGGTTTCGTGGGTCTTGCGGGCAATACGGGCTGTGCGCATGGGCCTAGCCCTATAGGCCAGGGGGCGCGCCAATCAATCCCTTCGTTAACTGGCCCCTCGTTAACCCGGCCCCTCGTTAACCCGGCGGGGCACGCCATAAGGCCCCTACGGCGAATCCCCCCTTGACCGGGGCGCGCGCCGGCGTCACTTGGAACACACAATGAGCAACGACACGCCCGATAGCCTGATCCCTTATGACGAAATCGTGCAGGATGCCCTGCGCGCCGTGGTCGGCCGCGTGCTGGGCCAGGTGGAAACCACCGGCGGCAGCCTGCCGGGCAACCACCATTTCTACATCACCTTCAAGACCCATGCGCCGGGCGTGGACATTCCCGCCCATCTGAAGGCGCGCTTCCCCGACGAGATGACGATCGTGCTCCAGAACAAGTTCTGGGAGCTGAAAGTGGCGGCCGATCATTTCTCGGTGGGCCTCTCGTTCAACCAGGTGCCGGCCAAGCTGGTGATCCCCTTTGCCGCGATCACCGCCTTTGTCGATCCGGCGGTGGATTTTGGCCTGCAGTTCCAGGCCTCGGCCGGCGAGCTGGAGCCAGAGCCGCACGAAGAGGCGGAAAATGATTCGCCCGAGGCCGATGCCCCCCGGACAGAACCGGCCGGCGACGGCTCCAATGTCGTCACCGTCGATTTCGGCCGCAAGAAATGAGCGGCGCGGGGCGAGGCAAGGATGCAGCGCCCCCGGCGCCAGACAGCGCCCGCCTGCTGGCCGATGTGCTGAAGGAACAGGGCCACAAGCTGATCGACCGCACGGTGGGCCGGGTGCTGCCCGGCGCCGCTGCTGCAACACCCCCGCCGGAAGCGCCCACCAAGCCCTCCTCGCCGGCCGAACGGCTGGCCCGCCGCGTGGCAGGGGCCGCGCTGATGCGCATCGCCTCGGCCTCGGTGCCCGGCGCGATACTGGTGGGCGGCGGCCTGGTGGCGGCCCATCTGCACCGGCGCCAGCGCGCCCGCCGCGCCCGCGAGGCCGATCAGGGCTGATTGGCCGGCGCTGATCTTGCGCTTTTTGCCAAGGCCCGGCTTGATTGGCGCGCCCGGCTGGCGCAAAAGCGCGCATGGCACACACCGATCCCACCCTTTCCGGCAAACCTGCCGACACGCTGCACCGGCGCGGCCTGATGCTGATCCTCTCCAGCCCCTCGGGCGCGGGCAAGACGACGATCGCCCGCCGCCTGCTGGACGTGGACACCGAAATCGCCCCTTCGATCTCGGCCACCACCCGCCCCCCGCGCCCCGGCGAAGTGGACGGCAAGGACTATTACTTCATCGACCAGGCCGAATTCGACCGCATGGCCGAAGCCAGCGAATTCTACGAATGGGCCACCGTTTTCGGCAAAAGCTATGGCACCCCCAAGGCGCATATCCGCGAAGGGCTGAAGCAGGGCCGCGATTTCCTTTTTGACATCGACTGGCAGGGCACCCAGCAATTGTCGCAGAAGGCGGGCACGGATGTGGTGCGCGTGTTCATCCTGCCGCCCAGCCTTGGCGAACTGCGCCGCCGCCTCACCGGCCGCGGCACCGACAGCGCCGAGGTGATCGCCCAGCGCATGGCCCGCGCCCAGGCCGAGATCAGCCACTGGGACGCCTATGACTATGTCGTGATCAACGAGGATGTGGATGCCTGTTTCGAGCAGGTGCGCCAGATCCTCGCGGCCGAGCGCATGAAGCGCGTGCGCCAGACCGGCCTCATCCCCTTCGTGCGCGCCTTGCTGCACGGCGAAGGCTGAAGGCGGGGCGCCAGCGCACAGCACCCTGCCAAAACCACCACGCAAAAAGGCCGGGGCATGCCCCCCGGCCTTTTCGTTTGAGCAAGCCGGGCTGGCACGCAGCCAGCCCCGGCAGGCCCGCCTTGCCGCCCGGTGGCGGCCCGGCAGGCTCAGTCCTCGTAGTTGTTGCCCAGCGAGCGCAGCTCCTGGAAGGTGGTGTCAACAGCATCGAGGCCGGCGCCGTTGCGATCACGCTCCTCGAGGCTGACATGCTTGCCCAGGTGCACCTTCACACCCACCAGCACGCGCGAGGCGTGGTAGGGGTAGTTATAGCGCCACGTGTAAGAGCCATTGCTCTCCGTATAGGTGTCCGAGCTGACGAAGCCGTAGTAGTCGTAGCGGGCCAGCAGGCTGACGTTGGAGTGGCCCAGCTGGTGCTCGGCCTTCACGCCCACGTTCCAGGCATGCGAGGGATAGGTTTCGATATCGCTGTAGCTGTAATACTGATACCAGCGGCCAAAATAGTCCGAATATTCGTAGCCGGCCTTGGCGGTCAGCGCGAAATGCGGGTTGACGTAGTAGGTCAGGCGGCCGGCGGTCTGGATGCCGCGGTCCTTGTAGTACTGATAGTCGGTGTGGTGCGCCGACACCTGGCCGCTGATGGTCAGCTTGCCGACATAGAGCTGGGCTTCGCCGCCGAAGTAGTAGGTGGCGCCTGCATAGCCGCTGTAGTTGGTGTTGGTGGTCGAGGTGCGCTGGGCGAACACGCCCACCAGGCCCAGGCTGGGCTTGCGGGTGAACAGGTGCACGGCCACATCGGTGGCATCCAGCTTGGTGGCGCCGCACTCATAGGCGTAGGTGCACCAGTGGCCGGTGGGGTGGGCGATGTTGTGATCAAGGCCGAGGTCGATCTGGGCGCCGATGCTCTTGGTGATCGGCAGGGCCACGCTGCCGTTCAGATCGACAGACACGCCGCCGTAACGGTAGCCATTGTTCCAGCTATTGGAATAGCCGCCGGTCTCGGTGTAAGTGAAAGTTTCCTGGCCAACAGTGTTGTAGCCCGCTTCAACCGAAATATCGCCGCTGATGCCCGAAACAGCATTGGCATGCGCAGCAGCAGGAAGGCCGGCGGCCAGAGCCACCGACGCCATAATGGCGGTCTTTTTCATAAATTCCGTCGCCCCTCTGAATGACGAATATTGAGCATTCAGGCTCGATGTACTTTATGCACAGAGCCCGGAAAGCGGGGCTCGCCTAGAATCCAGACCGCCCCGAGGCAACAGCTAACTAGGTATAATTGCGGCACACCCCATCGATTTGAAGTCTTTTCAGGCCGCATGTGCCATAAATGCCACATAGTGTAGTATTTTACTTACAGTGCTGCAAACAGTCGCGATTCTGACAAAAAGCCGCCGCCCGCGCGCCGCAAACGCCCCTTCCCGCCAGCCCCCTGTGCGGTTAGAGACAGCCCATGGAACGCCCCGCCCCAACGCCTGCCGCCCCCCGCACGATCCCGCTTTCGCTGTTTGCCGCCAGCCTGCTGTATGGCGGGCTGTGCGTGCTCGCAGGGGTGCTGGGCACCAAGATCGCCGATCTGGGGCAATGGCCGGTGGTGGGCCATCTGGCAGTGGAATCGGGCATATTCGCCTTCCTCACGCTGGTGGTGCTGGCCAGCGCCACGGCCGAACTGCATGGCACGGCCACCGCCAACCGGCTGGTGCGGCTGGGCTTTGTGCCGCTGATCGTGTCGATGCTGCTGCTGATGCTGGTGATCCATGTGGTGCCGCCGGCCCCCTTCTGGCACGATCAGGAAGCGTTTGCCCGCCTGCTGGGCCAGGGCGCGCGCATGCAGCTGGCAGGGCTTGTCTCCTATGGCACTTCGCAGACGCTGAACGTGGCGGTGTTTGCGCGCCTGGCCGGGCGCGGCGGCCATGGCAGCGCGCTGTGGCTGCGGGCGTGGATCGCCTCGCTGCTCAGCCAGGCGGTGGATACGATGCTGTTCATCACCATCAGCTTTGCCGGCGTGCATGATGCCGCCACCGGCCAGCCCATTCCCATCCTCACGCTGATGACCGGGCAGATCATCGCCAAGATGCTGCTCTCCACGCTGATGGTGCCGGTGCTGATCCAGCTGGCGGTGCTGCTGGGCCGCAAGCTTGATGCGCCCTGCGAGAACGTCTAAAGCGCGCGCCATGGCACATCCGCAAGAACCCGCCCTCTCGCTCGACAGCCTGCTGGCCAAGGCCGAAACGCTGATCGAGGCCCTGCCCTATCTGAAGCGCTATGAAGGCCGCACCTTCGTGGTGAAATATGGCGGCCATGCCATGGGCGATCCGGCGCTGGCGCAGGATTTTGCCGAGGATATCGTGCTGCTGAAGGCAGTAGGCATCAATCCGGTGGTGGTGCATGGCGGCGGGCCGCAGATCGGCCGCATGCTGAAGGCGCTGGGCATCGAATCGCAATTCGTGAACGGCCTGCGGGTGACCGACAAGGCCACCGCCGAAGTGGCCGAGATGGTGCTGTCGGGCGCCATCAACAAGGAACTCGTCAGCTGGATCGCCAAGGCCGGCGGCCGGGCGGTGGGCATTTCCGGCAAGGATGGCGCGCTGGTAACCGCGCGCAAGGTGTCCGCCCAGAAGCTGGGCAAGGCCGTGCCCGATCCGGAAAGCGGCGAGGCGATCGTCGTGGATCTGGGCTATGTGGGCGAGCCCGACCGGATCGACACCTCGATGCTCGACACGCTGTCGGGCGCCGGGCTGATCCCGGTGATCGCCCCCATCGCGGTGGGCAATGATGGCGAGACCTACAACATCAACGCCGACACCATGGCCGGCGGCATTGCCGCGGCGCTGGGCGCGGCGCGCCTGTTCCTGCTGACCGACGTGCCGGGCGTGCTCGACAAGAACAAGACCCTGCTGACCGACCTGACCCCGGCCGATATCGCCACCCTGGCCGAAGACGGCACGATTTCGGGCGGCATGATCCCCAAGCTGGAAACCTGCGTGCATGCGGTGGAAGCGGGCTGCGAGGCGGCGGTGGTGCTGGATGGCCGGGTGCCCCATGCCATGCTGCTGGAATTCTTCACCAGCCGGGGCGCGGGCACGCTGATCCGCAAGGGTTGACGGGAAAAAGGGGCCGGGCAGGCCCCCAAGCCTGCTGATATTTCGGATAAGAGAATTTTATTTCACGGGTGCAGGCCGGCCGGGCGGCAAGCCTGCGGTTGCCCTGCGCCGGCCCGCAGGCTAGGCAACAGCGCGAAGACCTCCGACAGACCGGGCTTCCCCCCGGCCAGCAAAGGATGCGCCTGCCGTGCTTTATACGCTGATCGACATACTGAACTATCTGATCGAGCTGCTGCGCGGCATTGTCATCGTGCAATTCGTGCTCAGCCTGCTGATCAGCTTCAACGTGGTGAACCTGCACAATGATCTGGTGCAGGCGATCTGGCGCGCGGTGAACGTGCTGCTGGAGCCTTTCCTGCGCCCCTTGCGCCGGATCATGCCCGATACGCGGCCGATCGATTTCTCGCCGATGGCGCTGATCGTGCTTCTCTCGATCGTGCAGATCGTGCTGGGCCACCTGGCTTTTTCCGCCCTCTGACCTCCCCTTTTCCCGAGCAGGCTTCATGACCGACACACACGTTGCCCCCACCGCCGGCGCCCTCATCGATGGCAAGGCTTTCGCCGCCGGCCTGCGCGCCCGGGTGGGCGATCTGGCCGCCCGTTTCACCGCCGAGGCCGGCCGCAAGGCGGGGCTGGCGGTGGTGCTGGTGGGCGCGGATCCGGCCAGCCAGGTCTATGTGGGGGCCAAGCACAAGGCCACCGTTGCCGCCGGCATGGAAAGCTTCGAGCACCGCCTGCCGGCCGACACCAGCCAGGCCGATCTGCTGGCGCTGATCGAGCAGCTCAACACCGATCCTGCCGTCGATGGCATTCTGGTGCAGCTGCCGCTGCCCCGCCACCTCGATGAGCAGCAGGTGATCGCCACCATCAGCCCCGACAAGGATGTCGATGGCTTCCATGTCACCAATGCCGGGCGGCTGGCGGTGGGCCAGCCGGGCTTTGTGCCCTGCACGCCGCTGGGCTGCCTGATGCTGCTGCAGGACCGGCTGGGCGATCTGGCCGGCAAGGAAGCGCTGGTGATCGGCCGCTCGAACATCGTCGGCAAGCCGATGGCCCAGCTGCTGCTGCAGGCCGATTGCACCGTGACCATCGCCCACCGCCACACCGAGGCGCTGGCCGAGGTGTGCCGCCGCGCCGATATTCTGGTAGTGGCCGTGGGCCGCGCGGAAATGGTGAAGGCCGACTGGGTGAAGCCCGGCGCCACGGTGATCGATGTCGGCATCAACCGCATCCACACCGCAGATGGCAAGACCCGGCTGGTGGGCGATGTCGATTATGCCGGCGTGGCGCAGGTGGCCGGCGCCATCACCCCGGTGCCCGGCGGCGTCGGGCCGATGACCATCGCCGTGCTGCTGCGCAACACGCTGGTGGCCGCCTTCCGCAACGCCGGCCTGCCGCTGGACGAAAGCGCGATCTGATGGGCAGCCTCGGCGGGCGCGGGCAGCAGCCGGGGCGGGCCCCGGCAGCACTGGGGCTGGCGGCACTACTGCTGCTGGCGCCCCCGGCGCTGGCCGCCCCGCCGCTGGCGCTGCCGCCGCAGGAAGAACCGCATGCCACCGGCCAGCTGGTGGAAGGGCTGGCCGCGGGCGAGCCCAGCGAGGTGTTCTCGGCCGAATTGCAGATGAAGCTGCGGGCCCGCGCCAAGGGCGATCGCGATGCGATCAAGCGCTTTGCCAGCCCGGAGGCGCAAGTGGCAGACGCGCGCCAGCCCGGCCACGCCCCGCTGGCCGGCCGCCAGCCACCGGCGCTGAGCCAGCGCTCGGCCTTCCTCGCCTGGGTCAGCTGCGACGGCACTGTGGCGCTGACGCAAGGCCGCCTGCCGGCCGCCGGCGTGGGCGAGGCCCATTCCCGCAGCTATCTCACCGTGTGGCAGCGCCAGCGCAAGGGCACGCCCTATCGCTTCGTGCTCGATCTGGTGAGCCAGCAGGGCCAAAGCCCGGCCGACCCCGATTTCGCCGAGGGCCATGTCGCCCAGTGCCCGCTGCACCGGCGGGGCGATGCGGGCCCTGTCGGCAAGCCCGGCAAGCCTTCCAAGGTGCAGCCCCCCGCCTTCACCGCCGACACGCCCGAGCGCCTGACCGGCGAGGCGCAGGACCACACGCTGCGCTGGGAACTGACGACGCCGGCCGATGGCGCCCCCTTCTTCGCGCTTTACGAGAAGATCGCCAGCGCCCCCAAGGAGGCGCCCGCCTATCGCCCGGTGCTGGCGCTGGGCAGCTTGCGGGCTGCCGCCCCCCTCCTGCCGCCAACGCCCGCCCCCACGCTTTAAGCCGCCTTTTCGCCGGCGGGGGCAGCGGCTAGGCTGGGGGCATGGTGGATCTCTTCGTCTCGGCCTTCTTCACCCTGTTCGTGGTGATCGATCCGATCGGCTGCGCGCCGATCTTCGCCGGCCTCACTGCCGGCACGCCTGCGGCCCATGCGCGCGGCGTGGCCCTGCGCGCCAGCCTGATCGCCAGCCTTATCCTGCTGGCCTTCGCGCTGGGGGGCAAGCCGCTGCTGGCCGCGCTCAACATCGGGCTGGATGCCTTCCGCATTGCCGGCGGCATCATGCTGTTCCTCATCGCGCTGGAGATGGTGTTCGAGAAACGCACCCAGAAGCGCGAGGAACGCGCCGAAAAGGCCCTGCACACGCCGCCGGCAGAGGATATCAGCGTGTTTCCCATGGCCATGCCGATGATCGCCGGGCCCGGCTCCATCGCCACGGTGATGCTGATGATGGGCCGCGCGCAAGGGCTGGCTGGCGGCGCGGTGGTGCTGGCGGCGCTGGCCTGTGTGCTGGCGATCACGCTGGTGGCCCTGCTGGCGGCGCGGCCGATCATGGCGCTGCTGGGCAGCCGGGTGGAAGCGGTGATCACCCGCGTGCTGGGCGTGCTGCTGGGGGCGCTGGCGGTGCAATATGCGATAGACGGGCTGCGCGGGGTGTTCGGCGGCTAGGGGCCTTTCCCGCGCCCTATTGCAGGGTGGCCTGGTTGTCGTCGCTGTCGCGCTTGCCGTAGAACTGCATCAGCTGCACCAGCAATTCGCAGCGCTCGGCCAGTTTGGGCGCTTCCAGCAGCACCTGTTTGGAAGCGGCATCGAACGGGGCGATCTGCGCCACGCCGTTGATCAGCGCGGCATCGTCCAGCCGCTGCACCTGTTCCCAATCGACGCGATAGCCATGGGCATCGGCAAAGCGATGCGCCTCGCGCTCGAACAGGGCGCGCTCCACCGCGGCCAGCGCCTCGGCCTCGGGCTCGTCGAACAGCTCGGCCTCCACCTGGCGGAAGGGAGTGGAGACGACCAGCTCGCGCCCCACGCGAAAGCGCGCGAGGCCCTCCAGCACGATGTTGAAGCGCCCGTCGGGCAGCGCCTCCACATCCTCGATATGGCCCAGGCAGCCCACGTGATAGAGCGGCGCCCCCTCCTCGCCCGATTGCGGCTGGATCATGCCGATGCGCCGGTCACGCGCCAGCGAATCCGAGATCAGCGCCCGGTAGCGCGGCTCGAAGATATGCAGCGGCAGGCGCAGCCCCGGATAGAGCACCGCGCCAGCCAGCGGAAAGATCGAGATCCGCGCCATCGCCTGCCCGCTCAGCCGAACAGGATGGTGGAAAGCTTGCGCCGCTGGGCGGCCACCCACGGGTCTTCCAGGCCGATCACCTCGAAGATCTGCAGCAGGCGGCTGCGCGCGGCGCCCTCGTTCCACGCCCGGTCGGCCGCGATCAGGCGCAGCAGGGTGGCCGCCGCCGCATCGCGCTCGCCAGCGGCAAAGGCGGCATTGGCATAGGCAAAGCCGGCTTCCTGATCGGCAGGGGCGGCTTCTGCCGCGGCCTTCAGCTGGGCCAGCTCGCCGGCTTCGGGCGCATCCTTGGCCAGCGCCAGGGCGGCGCGCGCACGCTCGATCGCGGGATCGGCGCCGGCGCCCTCGGGCAGTTCGGCAAGGGCGGCCTCGGCCTCTTCCAGATGGCCCATGACGATCAGCGCGCGAATCAGCCCGGCATGGGCAGCCGGCGATTCGGGCGCCATTTCCAGGATCTGGGCAAAGATGCTGACGGCCCGCTCGGCATCGCCGCCATCCAGCACTTCCTCGCCCATCGCCAGCAGCGGCTCGATATCGGGAGCGCCCGCCCCCGCCTTCACCGGCAATTGCTTGAGCAGCTGATCGAGCAGCCCCTTCAGCTGCGATTCGCTGCGGGCATTGGTCAGGTCTGCCACCGGCTGGCCCTGGAACAGCGCATAGACCGTGGGGATCGAGCGCACCTGGAACTGGCTGGCAATGAACTTTTCCTCGTCCACATTGATCTTGGCCAGGATCACGCCCTTGTCGGCATAATCGGCCGCCACCTTTTCCAGCACCGGGGTGAGCGCCTTGCACGGCCCGCACCATTCCGCCCAGAAATCGAGGATGACCAGCGATTCCATCGAAGGCTCGACGACCGTCTGGCGGAAGCGCTCCACCGCCTTGCGTTCATCGAGATTGAGGCCGAGACTTGCCACCCTGTTATGCTCCATACCTTGCCTGCCAGCATGCGCTGCGCCTGTTGCCTATTTGGACCTTGCGGCGGATTTGTGAAGAGGCGTTGCGCAAAGGGGCTGGGGGGGCGCCGGCATCAGCCGCTTGGGCAGGCAGGCGGAAATGGCGCTTTTCCGCAAGCTGCACGGGCTATCGCAAGGTTTATCTGCATTTGCGGCGATTTCCCTCTTGGCAAGGTGGATAAGGGCAGCTAAAGGCCCGCCTCACCCCCGCAGCGGCGCCCACAAGCGCCACTGCCGAAACGCCAGAGCGGGCGTAGCTCAGGGGTAGAGCACAACCTTGCCAAGGTTGGGGTCGAGGGTTCGAATCCCTTCGCCCGCTCCACGTTTCACCCGGCCATGCACCCGCATGGCCAAGCCCGAGCGGGCGTAGCTCAGGGGTAGAGCACAACCTTGCCAAGGTTGGGGTCGAGGGTTCGAATCCCTTCGCCCGCTCCAGTTTTTCCCTTTTATCACAAGATACGCGGCAGCAAGCATGCTGCCCGGCGCTTAGCGCAGGGCAATCGCATTCGCCGGGGAGCCGACACCGCCGACCAGCGGCATGGGCGACACCGTGAGCAGGAAGTCATAACGACGATCCCTGGCGCAGGCCTCGGCAAGAGCATCAACATCCCAGAGTTCACCGATGGGCAGGCCCAGCAGCGGCAGGATCGCCCGATGCATGATCCCGGCATGGGCGCCATGAACGCCGGTCTCGCGCTCTTCGCGTGTGAAAAACGGGCTGTCAGGCACGGCCGGCCAGCATTCCAGGGCAAAATTATCCGAGGCGATCAAGCTGATGCGCTTGTCCCAAAGCCAGGCCACGGTGTCGTGCGACTGAAGCAGGCCGGGATGGAACTGGTTCTGCACGAGGTTGGCGCGGATCTCCTCCGGGGCCTGGTGCCGATAATAGTCGAGCCATCCGAAGCGAAGGATCACGATATCGCCCGGGCAGATCTCGGCGCCCTGCGCCGCGCAGGCCTCATCGACGAGCGCAACCGGAATGGCCTGCCCCTTCAGGTGATCGATCGGGGCCCCCAGAACCTCTGCGCAGTAACGGGCCAGATCGATCAGCACACCGCGCCCGGCAATGGGCGCGGCGGCGAAGTGATGGATCCCGAGCAATTCGGTGCCCGGCTTGAATTCGGCCGGATCATAGCCGTTGTAGAAACCGTGATCAGGATGGCCGATATGGCGCAGGCCGTCGATCTGCGAGCCATATTGGGTGTAAAGCTTGTCGATCCATTCATCGTGATGAAAATCGTTGCGCTGGAAGATGTGATGCTCGAGCGGCTGGCGGGTGGGTGCCAGTGACGGGCTGATTGCATCAGAGCGCAGGTCGAGCGAAAAGGCTTCGCCCGACCGAACCGCCAAGACCCCGCCAAGAACGCTGTCGCGAGACAGGAAGTTAAGCGTGCCCAGCTGATCTGCCGGACCGAAAAGGCCCCAGGATGACCCGGCCGGCGCATCGGCGCGGGCAAGCAGTTGCGCGTAGGATGGCATGGCCAGGATTTCGTCTCGAAGCATGGCTGTTTCCCGATTGGGCGCGATGGCAGACCCCCATCGGGCATGCTTCGATCGCGCAAAGACTAGCGCGAAGAAGGCCGGCCCAATCCTTCGCTGATGCGCTGGGCGGCGCTGACGAGCCGTGGAACCACCTGCTCCACCATATAGGCCATCGTTGCTTCCAGCGTGGAGCATGACAACGACAGCGCGGCAACGATATGGCCGTCGGCATCGCGGATTGGCGCGGCGGCCGAGCGCCGTTCGATTTCAAGCTCCTGATCGACGGTTGCCCATCCCTGCTCCCTCACCTGTCGCAGCCGGGCGCGCAGCGCCGCAGGATCGGCAATCGTCGCAAAGGTGAGAGGTTCGAGCCGTGCGTGCCCGAGGTAGTCCTCAAGGCGCTCGTCGTTGAGACCAGCCAGAAGCACCCTGCCGCTTGCCGTCACATAGGCCGGCAGGCGCGCGCCCAGCGGCAGGCTGATGCTGCTGATCCGGTGGCGATGGACACGGCTCATGTAAACCACATCATCGCCGTCCAGCGCGACAAGCGCCGTGCTGGCCTTCAGCTCTTCGGTCAGTTCTTCCATCAGCGGCTGGGCGATCGCGGGCAGGTCGACCGAGGACAGATAGGCGTAGCCCAGGTCAAGCATCCTGGCCGTCAGGGCAAACTTCGCATCCGCAGCCGTAACGAAGCCCAGTTGCTTCAAGGTCAGCAGCATCCGGCGCACAGTCGGCTTGGAAAGGCCCGTCTTGGCGGCCAGCTCGGGCAGGCCGAGGAAGCGGGGCCCATCCGCAAAGGCCTGCATGACACGCAGGCACCGTTCCACTGACTGGACATAGTCGCGATCTTTCCCGTCATCCATCTTGACGCAATGCCTCCTTACGCATAACCGAATACGTACGCAATACGGATTATCCGTACGAATTGCGTACAACAACCAGAACAGAGTGGCAAGCCGGTTTCAGGCGTCTCCCTGCGATCGGCGCAAGGCTGCAACGAACATGATGGAGAGGATAATGGAACCCGATCGCCTCAAGCTGATCCTGCTTGATCTCGAACAGACCCTGCTCGCTTTCATCCGCAAACATGGCATCAACCACGCGGAATACCGCCGCGCCACCGACCTCCTGATCGCAACGATCAAGGAAGGCGAGGAATCGCTGCTGCCCGACGTCTTCTTCGAAGCCGAGACGACGAACATCGGCAATCTGCAGCGGGCCGGCAGCGGCGAAGCGATCGAGGGGCCCTTCTATTTTCCGGGCGCGCCGCTGCTCACCAGCCCGGCAAGGCTGCCCCAGCGCGATAACGAGGCTGGCGACATCCTGTTCTTCAGCGGCCGGGTCACGACGCCTGCGGGAGATCCGGTGCCTGGGGCGGAGATCGATGTCTGGCAGGCCGATGCGCGCGGGCTTTATTCGCAAATCCATCCCGGCATTCCGGACTGGAACCTGCGCGGAAGGCTGCGGACCGACGAAGAGGGCCGCTACGCGCTGCAGACGATTATGCCGCCGCCCTACGAGATCCCCAAGAACGGTCCGACCGGGCGCGTGCTTGCCGCGCTGGGCCGGCATTTCTTCCGCCCTGCCCATCTGCACGTCAAGCTGCGCCATGCCAACCTGGGCGAGATGACCTCCCAGCTCTATTTCCACGGCGACCCATATCTTGAAAGCGATGTCGCCAACGCGGTGCGCGACGATCTCATCGTGGATCTTGTGCGGCACGCCTCGCAACAGGCCCTGGCGGACAGGAAGCTCGACCAGCCGTTCTTCGAGGCCTCCTACGATTTCGTGCTAGGCTGACCGGCGCGCTCTTGCCGCCGCATGGCCGCCCCTGCGCCGCATCCGCGACGGACAGCCGCCACAGGCATGAGGCCAGCACCAGGCCACACCCCCCTTGATAACCGGGTTCAGACCATGTCCAGGATCGACAGCATCACCACCCAGCGCCTCGATATCGCGCTGCGCCAGCCTATCACCATGTCGACCGGCACCGTCTCCAGGCAGAACATCCTGTTGGTACGGCTACGCGACACCGATGGCGCCGAAGGTGTCGGGGAAGCGCTGGTGATGGGCGGCCCCTATTGGGGGCAGGAGACGATCGAGGGCGTGAGGGCCGTCGTCGAGCGCCATCTGGCACCACTGCTGATCGGCCAGTCGACATCCTCGGTCGGCGCGATCAGCCGGCAACTGCCGCGATGGGTGCGAGGGAACGCGGCGGCCCGTTCGGCGGTGGAGATGGCCATGCTCGACCTTGTCGGCCATCGCTCCGGCCTGCCCGTCTCGGCCTTGCTGGGCGGCGCGGTTCGCAGCCGCATTCCCGTGGCCTGGACGCTTTCCACCGGTAGCGTGGAGACCGATATTGCCGAAGGCGAAAGGGCCGCTGCGGCCCATGGCTTCACGCGCTTCAAACTCAAATTCGGGCACGAGGCGCCCCGGGCCGACGTTTCGCGGGCCCATGCCATCGCAAGACATTTCGCAGGACGCGCGACCATCATCGCCGACGTCAACCAGGGATGGGATGAGCAGACCGCCATTCAGATGCTGCCGCGCCTGGTCGACGCGGGACTGGAAGCCCTGGAGCAACCGCTCCCCGCGCACGCCCTGGCCGCTGCGGCTGAACTGCAACGCCGTTTCGGGCTTCGCTTCATCGCCGATGAGGCGGTCGATGGTCCAGCCTCGGTCCTTCGACTCGCCCAGGCAAAGGCGGCGGCAGCCCTGTCGCTCAAGCCCAATCGCGACGGCGGGCTGATCGCAACGCGCGATGCCGCCATCATCGCAGCCGCGGCCGGGATACAGCTCTACGGCGGTTCAATGCTGGAAACCTCGCTGGGAACCGCGGCCAATCTGCACTGCTACGCGACCGCCCCCGACCTGTCGCTGGGCTGCGAGCTCTTCGGCCCGATGCGACTGGGCGAGGACATCGCAACCACTCCTGTGTCCATCGAACAAGGCCATCTCACGCTGGAAGACACATTGCCCGGTCTCGGCGTCAGCCTCGATGAAGAGAAGATCGCATTCCTCGCCGCGCGCAGTGGCTGATTTGGCAAAAGAGGTGCAGGACGCCTGCATCATGAGACAGGGGCACCCGAGGGCCGGAAACAGGCTTCCCCTGAGCGCCCCCGCACAGGCGCCGGCTCACCCCTTCATGCGCTGCGCATGCCATTCGACATGTTCTGCCATGAAGGTGGAGATGAAATAGTAGCTGTGGTCGTAGCCCTGTTGCAGGCGGATGGTGGCGGGGATACCGGCCGCCTGGCAGGCCGCTTCCAGCAGAGGCGTCTTCAGCTGGCCGTCCAGGAAGCCATCGGCCGCGCCCTGGTCCACCAGCAGATCGGGCAGGCGGGCGCCATCGGCGATCAGCGCGCAGGCGTCATAGGCGCGCCAG
>DASRYE010000012.1:0-9812 GCA_035653915.1 Novosphingobium sp.
CGATCCTGCACCTGCGCCGCTCGGGCAATGCGCCGGAACTGCGCTGCTATAGCGAGGCAGATGATGCGGCAACCGCAGCGGCCATCAATGCCGCCTGCCTGCAAGCGGTGCTGGCCGATTTCGGCTGAATGAAGCGGGGCAGGGGGGGGGCTCACTTCACCTGCTGCTTCTCCAGCTTGCGGGCCAGCGTGCGCCGGTGCATCCCCAGCCGGCGCGCCGCCTCGGAAATGTTGAAATCGCATTCGGCCAGGGTGGAGTGGATATATTCCCACTCCACCGTCTTGATCGAGGTCTTGCGCCCTTCCACCGGCACATCCGGATCGCCCTCGCGGCGGTGGAAGGCGTCTTCTATGTCGTCGGTATTGGCGGGCTTGGCGAGATAATGGGCCGCCCCCAGCTTGATCGCTTCCACAGCGGTGGCGATGCTGGCAAAGCCGGTGAGCACAACGATGCAGATCGCCGGATCATGTTCGTGCAGCGCTGCCACACAGGCAAGCCCGCTGGCCGTGCCCAGCTTCAGATCCACCACCGCATAATCGAATTTGCCGCGCGCCAGTGCCCCCGGCAATTCCTCCGGCTGGGTGATCAGCTCTACCCGATAGCCCCGCCTTTCGAACGAACGGCGCAAGGTGCGACCGAAAGCCGGGTCGTCCTCCACAATCAGCAGGGCAGGGGCGGGCGGGGCAGCGGGGGGCGTCATCCGCGCTTTTTGCCGGCAAAGGCCAGCGCTGCCAAGGGAATGATCAGCCGCACCAGGGCGCCGCCGCCTTCAAGGTTGCTCACCTCGGCGCGGCCGCCCAGCTTGCGCAGCACATTCACCACCAGAAACAGCCCCAGCCCGCCGCCGGCCCGCCCCTTGGTGCTGGCATAAGGCCGGCCGACATTTTCCAGCATGGCCCTGGGGAACCCCGGCCCATGATCGGCAATGTCGATCAGCAGGGCATCGCCCCGGCGCCAGGCCTCGATCTCGATCCCGGTGGGCGAGACTTCCAGCGCATTGTCCACCACATTGCCGATCACCTGGCGCAGCGCCGGATCGGAGACGATCGCCACATCGGTGCCGAAATGATCGACGAGGCGGATCGGCGCTTCGGTGCGGCCCTGCCAATCGGCCACGATCTCGCCGAGGAAGGCGCGCACGCTGGTAACCGCGGGGTTCTCGCCGCGCACCTCGCCGGCGGCCATCAGTATGCCGGAGAGGATCGACTTGCAGCGCGCCAGCTCCGCCTGCATCGCTGCCACATCCTCGGCCAGATCCGGGCCCAGCCCATCAAGATGGGCCCAGTCGCCCAGAATCACCGACATCGAGGCCAGCGGCGTGCCCAGCTCATGGGCAGCGCCCGTGGCCAGCAGGCCCATGCGGATGATGTGATGCTCCTCGCTGGCCTGTTGGCGCAAGGTGGCAAGGGCCGCGTCGCTGGCGCGCCGGTTGCTGTCCATCTTCACCACCAGAAACACCATCAGCGCGGCAATCAGGATGAAGCAGACGAGGCTGCCATAGAGATAGAGCTGGAAGTGCCCGTCGCCAAAGCGGGCCGGCAGCGCCAGCGGGCGGAAGCGGAAGGTGAGGAAGGTGACATCGCCGCAAGCCACCAGCGCGACGATCCAGCTCCAGCGCGGATGCAGCAGGATGGCGCCGATGACGATCTGCAGCAGGAACAGGAAGGTGAAGGGATTGGTGGCGCCGCCGGTGTAGTAAAGCTGCCAGCTCAGCGCCTCCACATCCAGCATCAGCGCGCCCAGCAGTTCCAGATAGGAATAGCCGCGCCGCTGGTCGGTCATCACCATGGTGACGATATTGACCAGCGCCAGCAGCAGCGGCACCGCCACCAGCTGGCGCAGCGGCAGATCCACCCCCAGCATCGCCCAGGCAAACCAGATGGTGAGCAGCTGGCCCGCCACCGCGATCCAGCGCAATTGCACCAGCAGCACCATGTTGCGCTTGCTGGCGGGCGCGATCTGCTGGCCAGGTGGCGGGCTCATGGTCAAAGGGCCGTCACAGCCGGCCGCGCCCGATGAACACCGCCAGCCCCAGGCTGAGCGCACACAGCGCAAACCAGGTGAGCGCATAGCTCAAATGGTTGTTCGGAAAGGCGATGACGGTGAGGCCCGGCACCGGGGCCTGGGCGGCAGGCGGTGCGGGGTTCTCCGCCTGCGCATCGACGAACCACGCCGGTTCGCTGGCGATATGGCGGGCGGCGGCCATGGCGGCAATGTCGCGGCCATACCAGCGGTCGTCCTGCGGGCGGTTGGGGCGCAGGAAACTGCCATGCGGCTCGCTCTTGCGCAGCAGGCCCACCACCGTCACCCTGCCAGTGGGCGTGGCGGCGGCAATCTGCCCCACCCGGCTGCCCAGCGGCACGAAGCCGCGGTTGATGTAGACCGGCGCCCGGCCATCGATGGCCAGCGGCACCATGTCCCAATAGCCATTGCCCAGATCGCTGGTGGCGGCCACCAGCACGGTGGCCTGCGGCACAAACCGGCCGGCAAGGCGGATGCGGCGATATTCCTGCGCCGCCGGATCGAGCGGGCGGGGCAGGGCGGCGACATCCAGCGGGGCGGCGGTGGTATTGGCGCTGACCTGGGCGATCAGCGCTTCCTTCCAGGCCAGGCGCTTCACCTGCCACAGGCCCAGCGCGGCGAACAGGGCGGCACACAGCAGAAGGGCGGCCACCGGCACAAGCCGGGACCGCCCCTTGCTGGCCCTTGCGGGGCCGCTCATCAGGCGAGCCTGATCATCAGCCGATGCCATCCGTGCGCATGGGCATGGGCATCATGTTGGCGTTGAGGTGGAACATCACCCACAGCGTGCCGGAGATGACGATGGCCACCAGCAGCAGGGTGAAGATCAGCGCCATCAGGTTCCAGCCCTGTTCCACCTTGGCGTTCATGTGGAGGAAGTAGATCATGTGCACCACCACCTGCACCGCGGCAAAGCCGGTGATGACAAGGGCTGCGGTGCCCTTGTCGGCGATGGCGCCGCTCATCACCAGCCAGAACGGGATGGCGGTGAGAATGACCGACAGCACGAAGCCGGTGACATAATCCTTCAGCGAGGCGTGGAAGCCTGCGCCATGGCCATGATCGTCATGGCCGTGAGCGTGAGAATGGTCGGCCATCAGCGCAGCACTCCCATGAGGTAGACAAAGGTGAAAACGCCGATCCACACCACATCGAGGAAGTGCCAGAACAGCGAGAGGCAGGCAAGGCGGCGCTGGTTGGCGGTGGTGAGGCCAAAGCGGCCCACCTGCACCATCAGCGTCACCAGCCAGATCGAGCCGAAGGTGACGTGCAGGCCGTGGGTGCCCACCAGCGTGAAGAAGGCCGACAGGAACGCACTGCGCTGCGGGCCGGCGCCCTCTTCGATCAGGTGGTGGAACTCGGTCAGCTCGATGCCGAGGAAGGCGGCGCCAAACAGGCCGGTGATCGCCAGCCACAGCAGCACCAGGTTCTTCTTGCCCGACTGCATGGCAATCATGGCAAAGCCATAGGTGATCGAGCTGAACAGTAGCATCGCCGTGTTCACTGCCACCAGCGGCAGGTCGAACAGGTCCTTGGGGCCGGGGCCTGCCGCATAATTGCCACCCAGCACGCCAAAGGTGGCGAACAGCATGGCAAAGATGAGGCAGTCGCTCATCAGGTAGATCCAGAAACCCAGGGCGGTGGAGCCGCCCTCGGGGTGATCATGTTCGTGCAGGTCGTAGTACTGACCCGTCAGTTCGGCGCTGCTCATGCGGCCCCTCCCTTGCTGAGCGCGGCCAGCTGGGCCGTGCGGGCGGCTTCCACCTCGGCGACATGTTCGGCCGGGATGTGGAAGGTGCGGTTGTAGTTGAAGGTGTGGAAGATCGCCGTGGCGACGATCGAGGCAAGCGACAGCGCCGCCAGCCACCAGATCTGCCAGATCATCGCAAAGCCGCAAGCCGTGGCCATGCCGGCGATGACGATGCCGGCCCAGGTGTTCTTGGGCATGAGGATGGCGCGGAAGCCCTCGGTGGGGCGGGCCACGCCCTTGGCCTTCATGTCGCTCCAGGCGTCCAGCTCGTGGATCTTGGGGGTGAAGGCAAAGTTGTACTCAGGCGGCGGCGAGGAGGTCGACCATTCCAGCGTGCGGCCCTCCCAGGGATCGCCTTCCACCTTGTATTCGTCGCGCTTCCAGATCGAGATGCCGAACTGCAGCAGCATGGCGCCGATGCCGGCCGCGATCAGCAGCGCACCAAAAGCGGCGATGACATACCAGATCTGCAGCGAGGGGTCGTCGAACACGCGCATGCGGCGGGTCACGCCCATCAGGCCGAGGATGTAGACCGGGGTGAAGGCCACCCAGAAGCCCACCAGCCAGCACCAGAACTGCACCTTGCCCCAGAACTGGTTCAGGCGGAAACCGAAGGCCTTGGGCCACCAGTAGTTGATGGCGGCGAACACGCCGAACACCACGCCGCCGATGATGACGTTGTGGAAGTGGGCGATGAGGAACAGCGAGTTGTGGAGCACGAAATCGGCCGGGGGAACGGCCAGCATCACGCCGGTCATGCCGCCGATCACGAAGGTGAGCATGAAGGCAACGGTCCACATCATCGGCAGTTCATACCGGATGCGGCCCTTGTACATGGTGAACAGCCAGTTGAACATCTTGGCGCCGGTGGGGATCGAGATCACCATGGTGGAGATGCCGAAGAAGCTGTTGACCGAGGCGCCCGAGCCCATGGTGAAGAAGTGGTGCAGCCACACGATGTAGCTGAGCACGCCGATCACCACGGTGGCATAGACCATCGAGGAATAGCCGAACAGGCGCTTGCCGCAGAAGGTGGCGGTGATTTCCGAGAACACGCCGAAGATCGGCAGGACGAGGATGTAGACCTCGGGGTGGCCCCAGATCCAGATCAGGTTGACGTACAGCATGGCGCTGCCGCCGAAATCATTGGTGAAGAAGTTGGTGTGGAGGGTACGGTCGAGGCCGAGCAGGGCCAGCACCACGGTCAGCACGGGGAAGGCGGCCACGATCAGCACGTTGGTGACCAGCGCCGTCCAGGTGAAGACGGGCATCTTCATCATGCTCATGCCCGGGGCACGCAGCTTGAGGATGGTGGCAATGAGGTTGACGCCCGAAAGCGTGGTGCCCACACCGGCCACCTGCAGCGACCAGATGTAATAATCGACACCCACGTCAGGGCTGTAGGCCAGGCCCGAAAGGGGCGGATAGGCCAGCCAGCCGGTGCGCGCGAACTCGCCGAGGAACAGCGAGGCCATCACCAGCACCGCGCCGCCCACCGTCATCCAGAACGAGAAGTTGTTCAGGAAGGGGAAGGAGACGTCGCGCGCGCCGATCTGCAGCGGCACCACATAGTTCATCAGGCCGGTCACAAAGGGCATGGCCACGAAGAAGATCATGATCACGCCATGCGCGGTGAACACCTGGTCGAAGTGTTCGGATGTGAGGAAGCCCTGGCTGCCGTTGAAGGCCATCGCCTGCTGGCCGCGCATCATCACCGCATCGGCAAAGCCGCGCAGAAACATGATGAGGCCCAGCACCATATACATGATGCCGATCTTCTTGTGATCGACGCTGGTGAACCACTCCTTCCAGAGATAGCCCCACAGCTTGAAATAGGTGAGCAGCGCCAGAACGGCAGCGCCGCCCAGAGCCACGGCGAAGAAGGTGCCGATAACAATCGGCTCATGCGGGATGGCATCGATACCGAGCCTTCCCAGCAGGGGCGACCATGTCGCCGGATGATGTGCTATCATGGGTTTGTCGCAATCACGAAAGAGGAGAAGGGGCGGGCTGAGAAAGCGTCAGCTTCGGGGCCTTGGCGGCCAGCGGCGCGGGGCCGGTGGCGCACAGGGCAGCCACGAAGGCCTTGTTCAGGCGCTGGTCCAGCTGGGCCTGGCGGGCGGCGGTCAGCGGGGTCAGGTTCGGGCGGCCGTCCTTGTCGTAGGTCAGCTGGGCCAGGTTGAAGAGGCCCGCCTTGCCGGTGCCGCCACGGGCATCCAGCATCGCCATCTGGTTGACGCACATCTTGCCCGGCTCGACGCACAGGTTGACGACCTTGTCGAACAGGTCGGCCGACACGGCGCCAAAGTGGTGCACCGGCTCGGCGATGGTGGGCTCGGCCAGCTTCAGATAGGTGGCGGCATCAAGGTTGCCACCGGCTGCCTTGGTGTCGGCCACCCACTTGTCGAAAGCGGCCGGCTCAAGCCCCAGCGTGTTGAAATGCATCTGCGAGAAGCCCGCGCCCGAATAGTTGGCCGAGAAACCGCGGAAAGTGCCGGGCTTGTTGACCACCGCGTTCAGCTGGCTGGCCATGCCGGGCATCGCATAGATCTGGCCGGCGATGGCCGGCACGAAGAAGGAGTTCATCACCGTTGCCGAGGTGAGGCGGAAATGTACCGGCCGGCCGGTGGGCAGGGCCAGTTCGTTAACGCTTGCCACCTTCTGCTCGGGATAGATGAACAGCCATTTCCAGTCGAGCGCCACAACTTCCACTTCCAGCGGCTTGTCGGCAGCGGTCACAGGCTGGCCCTCGGCCAGGCGATCGAGCGGGCGGAAGGGATCGAGCAGGTGGGTGTAAACCCAGGTGACCGAGCCCAGCGCAATGATGATCGCCAGCGGCGCCGACCACACCACCAGCTCCACCTTGGTGGAATGGTGGAATTCCGGATCGTAGCTGGCATCGCGGTTGCCGGCGCGGAAGTGCCAGGCGAAGAACGCCGTCAGCAGCATCACCGGCACGATGATCAGCAGCATCAGGCCCGTCGACAGCAGCACCAGATGGGCCTGGCGCTGGGCGACGTCGCCCGATGGCTCGAAGATGTTGGCATGCTCGCATGCCGAAAGCATCAGCAGCGCGGCGGCAGCACCGGCCACGCGGATGCGGCGAAGGGGGGTGGATATGGGCGTGCTCATGGTGCGCGCGTATGCCCACCTTTTCGCAAGTGCGATAGGACATTTTGTCTCACCAATTTGATTGCCATCAACGACGACTTCGGGCACCATCCATCCAGCGACCGGGTAGGCAGCCTCAAACCTGCGGTTCGCGCTTCCCGGCGCGGATCGAACACGCACCCACAAGAGGGCGTGACACATGTGAGGATGCCAATATGACCAACGCCGCCTACGACCGGGCCGGGGTTGCCACCGCAACCGGAGACGCTTCGGTTTCGCCATCCGATATCGCCATTGGCGTGATCATCGGCCGCACCTCGGAGTTTTTTGATTTCTTCGTCTATGCCATTGCTTCTGTTCTGGTATTCCCGAAGTTCTTCTTCCCCTTCCTCGATCCGCTGCATGCCACGCTATGGTCCTTCGTGATCTTCTCGCTGGCCTTTATCGCGCGGCCGGTGGGCTCTTTCGTGTTCATGGCGGTGGATCGCAGCTGGGGCCGCGCGGCCAAGCTGACGATCGCGCTGTTCATGCTGGGGGGCAGCACCGCGGCGATCTCGTTCCTGCCCGATTATCGCACCGCGGGCACCAGCGCGATTGCGCTGCTGGCGCTGTTCCGGCTGGGGCAGGGCTTTGCGCTGGGGGGCAGCTGGGATGGGCTGGCCTCGCTGCTGGCGCTGAACGCGCCAACCAACCAGCGCGGCTGGTATGCGATGATCCCGCAGCTGGGGGCACCGCTGGGGCTGGTGGTGGCCAGCAGCATGTTCGCCTTCTTCATCTCCACCCTGCCGGCGGAAGATTTCCTCGCCTGGGGCTGGCGCTTCCCGTTCTTCGTTGCCTTCGCGATCAATGTGGTGGCGCTGTTTGCCCGCCTGCGCATCGTGGAATCGCCTGAATTCAAGCGCCTGTTCGAAAGTCGCGACCTCCAGCCGGAACCGGCGCTGATCACCCTTTCCACCCAGTGGCGCCATATCCTCATCGGCGCCTTTGCCCCGCTGGCCAGCTTTGCGCTGTTCCACATGGTCACCGTGTTCCCGCTCAGCTGGGTCTATCTCTACACGCCCGAAAAGCCGGTCTCCTTCCTCGTCATCGAAACCGGGGCGGCGATCATCGGCATCTTTGCCATCATCATCTCGGGCCATCTGGCAGACCGGCTGGGCCGGCGCATGGTGCTGGGCTGCTCGGCCGCGGCGATTGCCGCGTTCAGCGGCTTTGCCCCGCAGATGCTGGGCATGGGCACGGTTGGCGAGATCAGCTTCATGGTCTCGGGCTTTGCGCTGCTGGGGCTCTCCTTCGGGCAAAGTTCGGGCGCGGTGGCGGCCAATTTCCCCAACCGCAGCCGCTACACCGCCTCGGCGTTGACAAGCGACATCGCCTGGCTGCTGGGGGCCGCTTTCGCGCCGCTGGTGGCGCTGCTGCTGGCGACGGATTTCGGGCTGATCGCCTCGGGCCTGTTCCTGCTGTCGGGCGCGCTGGCCACGCTGGTGGCGCTGTGGGCCAACCGTGAACTGGGCGGCGCGCGCCACACCGGCGATGGCGACATGGCCCTCTCGGCCATGTAGGCCAGCTATCCGATCCGGCGGTTTCCCCCGGGAGGGAACGGGGCGGGAGGCGCAGGGCGCGCTTTCCCGCCCCGTATTTTTGGGGCCCGCCGGCAGCGGGGCCGCGCGTGGAAAACTTAAATCCCATTAGGGATAACCCATAGGTGGGAATTAAAAGAAATTTGAGCATCTTGTCGCTGGCCGTCCCCAAAGCGGTCCGAAGCAACAGGATCCCCGATACCATGACCAAGCTTTTCTCGCGTACGTCGATCGGCCGCCTTGCCGGCAACAGCAAGGGCGCCACCGCCATCGAATATGGCCTGATCGCCGCCCTGATCGCCGTTGCCGCCATCACCGCCATGAGCGGCCTTGGCGGTCAGCTGAGCTCGACCTTCAACACCACCTCCAGCGCCATGGGCAGCGCCGCCTCCTGATAGGCGGCGTGCTCCACGCGGGCCCGTTTCCCCGGCGGGCCCTGCGGCAGGCAAACAGGCTGGCCCCGGGCAGCACATGCGCCCGGGGCCTTGCCCTGTGGCAAGCCGGCTAATAGCGCGGGAACAACCGGCGGATCAGCTGCCCGCTCCACGGCAGGCCGTGATAGTTGAAGAAGAACCAGCCAAACCCCCGCGTGAAGCCGAGCACCACCAGCGCCAGCGGATCGCGCTGTGCCCGCATGTGGCGAAAAAGCGCCAGATCGGCGGCAAGCCTGTCGGCCCCCGTGCCCCCGCCATTCAGGCCATAGGCATTGTCATGCGCCTTGCAGCCGCGATTGCGGTGATAGCGACTTCCATCCATAAACAAGCAATATTGCCGTTCCTTGCCCATGGCCTGGCAGTACACAGCGCCAATGGCCGGTTTCAAGCGCAAACTCTTCTATCTGGGCGGTTTCGATCCGCGGGGCGGGCGCTATTATCATGCGCTTTTCGCGCAGGAACTGGCCCGCGCGCAAGGGCCGGCCTGGCTGGGCGATCGGCAGCGGCGCAAGGGCGGCTGCGGGTGGCTGGCCGGTGATGGCGCCCAGCCGGCGTGCCTGTGCGATTGCACCTTTCTGGCGTGGGATGATCTGGTGCGGCGGCACTGGCCGCGCGGGCTGGCGCTGGGGTGGGGGCTGTGGCGCGCCTATGGCGGCTTTGCCCGCCACTTGCGGTGGGGCGCTCTGCACGGCGCGCGGCCGGCGGCCTTGATCGCGCTGTTGTGGCCGGGCCTGTGGCTGCTGCTGGCGCCGGTGGAGATTGGCCTTGCCGCAGCGGCGCTGGTGGCGCTGGGCGGGGTGGCGCTGGGGGCGGCCGGCGGGCTGCTGCTGGCGCTGCTGTGGGGCCGGGGGCTGCGGCAGGCGCAGGCGCCCTGGCTGGCGCGCTGGCTGATCTTCAACGATCGCTGCGCTCGCCGCC
>DASRYE010000013.1:0-13800 GCA_035653915.1 Novosphingobium sp.
TGGCGGGAAAACAGGGCGCCTCGGCCAGCCCCAGCGCCAGCCGCGCCGAGATGAGGCCGGCCACCCCGGTCATCGCCGCATGCAGCGCCGTCATCGCCGACCACAGGCCCAGCGACAGCGCATAGGTCAGCCGCGTGCCCAGCCTGTCGAGGACGAGGCCGCCGGGGATCTGCGCCAGCGCATAGGTCCATGAAAAGGCGGAGAAGATCAGCCCCATCACGGCGGGGTTGATGTGCAGGTCGGCCACCAGCGCGGGCTTGGCCACGCCCATCACCGAGCGATCGAGATAGTTGATCAGCGTGGCCGCGGCGATCAGCGCCAGCATGACGAGGCGCTGGCGGCTGGGCTTGGCGTCAGGCGTGGTGTTGCGCGCAGGTGCCGGCGTGCTGGGCACGGGCGCGGATGGCGGGCCGCTCATGGCTCAAATACTCTCCCGGATTATGCTGTCTTGGCGGCAGGCATAATCGAGGGGCGGGGCTGTGCCAAGGAATATGTACGAAATGGTACATTCCCGGAAGGGTGTGTCAGCCCTTCTTCACCCAGTGCATCACGCAATCGATGATCTGCACCCGGCGCCTCGCCCGCGAGGCGGGGGCGGCAAAATCCACCCCGAAATTCTGCAGGAAGGTGTAGCGGTTGGAGACGTTGTAGAAGGAGAGGGCGCTGATCGTCATGTGCAGGTCCACAGGGTCTATGCCGGTGCGGAACACGCCTTCGGCCACGCCCTTGTCGAGGATCGCGCGCAGGGCATCGATCACCGGGCGGTTGCGCGATGCCATGCCGGGCATCTGGGCAATGTGTTCGCCTTTCAGCACATTCTCGTTCATCACCAGCCGCACGAATTCGGGATGTTCGAAGTGATAGTCGAAATTGTGGCCGATGATGGCGCGCAGGGCCTGTTCGGCGTCCATATCGGCAAAGCGGGCGGCGGTTTCCTGCGTGCGGATGGTTTCATAGGCGCGCTCCAGCACGGCCCGGTAAAGCCCTTCCTTGCTGCCGAAATGGTAATAGATCATCCGCTTGGAGGTCTGCGTCTGCTCGGCGATCTCGTCGATCCGGGCGCCGGCCAGCCCTTTTTCCGAAAACTCCCGGTAGGCAACCTCGATGATGTTCTCGCGCGTCTTGATGCCGGTGATCTGCCGCTTGGAGAGGTGTTGGGCGTCTTCTCCCACTTATGCTGCGCTCCCGCGAAAGGTGGCGGGCTGGCCCCGCCGTCTGCCCGATTGCCTAGCGCTGTGGGCGGCGGTGTCAAAGCAATTGTCGGCCCGTTCAGGCCTGATCGCGGGCGAACCAGCGCGGTGCCACCCAGGCGCCGATCAGTGCCGCGGCAAGGCCGCTGGCCGCCCCCACGCCCAGCGCCCAGCGGGGCCCGGCATGATCGGCAACAAAGCCCACGATCGGCGCGCCGATGGGCGTGCCGCCCAGCGCCACGCCCAGCCGCAGCGCTTGCACGCGCCCGCGCATGGCCGGCTCGCTGGCCAGTTGCATGATGCTGTTGGTGGCATTGGTGAAGGAGAGGGCGGCCATGCCGGTGAGCACCAGCGCTGCGGCAAACCACCAGTAGCCCGGCGCCAGCGCGGCCAGCAGGCAGCCAATGCCGAACAGGGCGGCGCTGTTCGTCAGCATGGCAAAGCGCAGGCGGCCGGCCCGCGCATTCAGCAGCGCGCCGCTCACCGTGCCCACCGCCATGGCCGAGGACAGCAGGCCATAGCCGCGCGCATCGGCATGGAAGGCCTGCACCGCCATGGTGGAGATGAACAGCGCGAAATTGAGCCCGAACGTGCCGATGAGGAACAGCATCGCCAGAATGGCCAGCAGATCGGGCCGCGCGGCGACATAGCGCAGCCCTTCGGCAAAGCCGCCCGCCCGGCGCGAGGCGCGGGCGATGGGGCGCAGCTCTGCCCCGCGCATCAGCATCAGCGCCAGCAGCACCGCGAAGAACGATACGCCATTGATGACGAACGACCAGCCCAGCCCGGTGGCGGCAATGATCAGCCCCGCCACCGCCGGGCCGATCATCCGTGCGCCGTTGAACGAGGTGGAATTGAGCGCCACCGCATTGGAAAGCTCCTCCTGCGCTACCAGCTGGCCGACGAAGGTCTGCCGCACCGGCGCGTCGAAGGCGGCCGCGCAGCCCAGCAGGAAGGCAAACACATCCACCTGCCACAGCCGCACCATGCCGGTCACGGTCAGCACCCCCAGCGCCAGCGCCAGCACGCCCATCGCCCCTTGCGTGATCATCAGCAGGCGGCGCTGGTCGAGCCGGTCGGCGGCCACGCCCGTCCACGGCAGCAGCAGCATCTGCGGGCCGAACTGCAGCGCCATCACCAGCCCCACGGCAGAGGCGCTGTGGTGGGTCAGCATGGTCAGCACCAGCCAGTCCTGCGCGGTGCGCTGCACCCAGGTGCCGATGTTCGAGACGAAGGCGCCGGCCACCCACAGGCGGTAATTGTGGTTGCGCAGCGAGCGGAACAGGCCGCCGCTGTGGCCGGCATGGGCAAAATCGGCCGGGTTGGCAGGCGCGGTCATGGCGCGATGATCCGGGCGAGAAGGGCGCTTGCCTCCAGCAGGCGGGCCTGTTCCTCGGGCGCCAGGCGGGCGGCGATGGTGCGCTCCAGCCAGTCCTGCCGGGCCTCGCGGCGCTGGCGCAGCAGCTCGTGGCAGGCAGCCGTCACCGAATAGAGCTTCTGGCGCCCGTCGGCGGGGTCGGCCTCGGCCTGCAGCAGGCCGGCGCATTCCAGCCCGGCCACCACCGGCGCCATCGACTGGGCGCGCATGCCCTCGGCGCGGGCCAGGGCAGAGGCGGTGGCGGGCCCGTCCTGCTCCAGCCGGATCAGCACGGCCGACTGGCTGGGCGACAGGTCGCCGGGCGCCGATTGTTCGCGCAGGCGCCGGCGCATGCCGCCCAGGATGCGGCGCAGTTCCTGTGCGAGTCGGGCGGTTTCGGGGGTGGCGTTGGGCATGGATGGCCTATGCCATATATTCAGGCAGACTGTAAAGTTTACCTGAAGAAATTCCACGCACAGCCGCAGGCGATACCGTGGAGGTATGGAGGCAGACCGACATGGTCTTTCCTGAACGGCAGCCGATGGCCTATCGAAGGGCGCAGGAAAGGATTTCTATCATGGCCGACATTCGCAAGATCGAGACGATTCTCGTCGATCTGCCCACCATCCGCCCGCATGTGCTGGCGATGGCCACCATGCATCGGCAAACGCTGTGCCTGGTCAGGGTGCATTGCGCCGATGGTATCGTCGGGCTGGGCGAGGCGACCACGATTGGCGGCCTGGCCTATGGGCCGGAAAGCCCCGAAACGATCAAGACCGCGATCGATACCTATTTCGCCCCGCTGCTGGCCGGCGCCGATGCCACCCGCCCGGCGGCGGCCATGGCCCTGCTGGGGCGCCATGTGGTGGGCAATCATTTTGCCAAATGCGCGGTGGAAACGGCGCTGCTCGATGCGCAGGGCCAGCGGCTGGGCGTGCCGCTGAGCGAGCTGCTGGGCGGCCGGCGGGTGGAGCATCTGCCGGTGCTGTGGACGCTGGCCAGCGGCGATACCGCGCGCGACATCGCCGAGGCCGAGGAAATGATCGCCCGCCGCCGCCACCGCACCTTCAAGCTGAAGATCGGCAAGCGGGCGCTGGCCGGCGATGTGGCCCATGTGGCGGCGATCAAGGCGGCGCTGGGCGATCGGGCCAGCGTGCGCGTCGATGTCAACATGGCGTGGGACGAGCCGACCGCGCGCCGGGGGCTGGCGATGCTGGCCGATGCCGGCTGCGATCTGGTGGAGCAGCCGATCATCCGCCACAACCGCGAAGGGATGGCCCGGCTGGTGGCGCTGGGCCTGCTGCCGGTCATGGCCGACGAGGCACTGACCGGCCCTGCCAGCGCCATGGATTTTGCCCGCACGGGCGCGGCCGATGTGTTTGCCGTGAAGATCGAGCAATCGGGCGGCCTCAACGCCGCGCGCGCCGTGGCCGAGATTGCTGAGGCGGCCGGCATTGGCCTGTATGGCGGCACCATGCTGGAAGGGGCGATCGGCACCATTGCCTCGGCCCATGCCTTTGCCACCTTCCCGTCGCTGGCCTGGGGCACGGAACTGTTCGGCCCGCTGCTGTTGACCGAGGAGATTCTGGCAGAGCCGCTGGCCTATGCCGATTTCGGCCTGGCGCTGCCGCAGGGCCCGGGCCTTGGCGTGGCGCTGGACGAAGACCGCCTGGCCCGCTTCCGCCGCGATGCCACCACCACCCACCACACCCTCCAGGGAGCCTGAGCCATGCTGTTCCAGGTGGAAATGACCGTGCACATCCCCCTCGATTTCGATGCCGCCGAGGCCGATCGCATCAAGGCCGAGGAAAAGGCCTATTCCCAGGCCCTGCAGGCCAGCGGTGAATGGCGCCATATCTGGCGGGTGGTGGGCCAGTATGCCAATGTCAGCATCTTCGATGTGGCCAGCAACCAGCGCCTGCACGAGATCCTGATGGGCCTGCCGCTCTATCGCTTCATGGAGATGAAGGTGACGGCGCTGTGCCAGCACCCCTCGGCCATCCACCAGGAGGGTTGAGCGGGCGATGGAACAGATCACCACGCTGGATGGCTGCCGGATCGCCTGGCGGCTGGAGGGGCCCGAGGACGCGCCGGTGCTCGTGCTGTCGAACTCGCTGGGCACCGATCATGCCATGTGGGATCCGCAGATGGCTGCGCTGACCGCCGATTATCGCGTGCTGCGCTATGATGCCCGCGGCCATGGCGCATCGGATGCGCCGGCGGGCGCCTATGCGATCGACCGGCTGGGCGCCGATGTGCTGGATCTGATGGATGCGCTGGGCATTGCGCGGGCGCATTTCTGCGGGTTGTCGCTGGGCGGCATGGTGGGGCAATGGCTGGCGCATCGGGCGCCGCAGCGGTTGGGCCGGCTGGTGCTGGCCTGCACGGCCGCGCAGATGCCGCCCGCCTCTGCCTGGCAGGCGCGCATCGATGGCGTGGTGGCGCAGGGCATGGCGCCGCTGGCCGAGGCCTCTATCGCCCGCTGGTTCACGCCCGGCTTTGCCGCCCGCGCGCCGGCGGCCATCGCCCCCATCCGCGCCATGCTGCTGGCCACCCGCCCGCAAGGCTATGCCGGCTGCTGCGCGGCCATCCGCGATATGGACCAGCGCCCCACCGCCCGCCTCAACGCCTGCCCCACGCTGGTGATCGCCGGCGAGGCGGACCCGGCCACCTCGGTGGAGCAGGCCCGCTTCCTGGCCACCAGCGCGGCGGAAGGGCAGCTGGCGGTGCTGCCGGCGGCGCATCTGGCCAATGTGGAATGCCCGGACGCGTTCTCGCAGCTGGTGCTGGATCATCTGCGCGGCGGCTAGTTCTCGCCCACTGTCTCGAACAGGATGGCGCGGGCCCATTGGTGGCCGGCATCGCGGTGGCAGCGCTCGTGCCACACGGCCAGCTTGGTGAAGGGCGCCACCGGCAGCGGCGGCTCGCGCAGGGCCAGCCCGCCAAGGCCCGCCACCAGCCGGCGCGGCGCCACCGCCACCAGATCGCTGGCGCGCAGCACATCGGCCAGCACCAGAAAGCTGGTGACCGAAAGCACCACCCGCCGCTGGCGCCCCAGCCGCTCCAGCGCCTCATCCGTCACCCCGCGAAAGCGATCGCCCGTATAGGAAACCAGCGCGTGATCGAGCGCGCAGAAGGCATCGAGCGACAGCTCTGGCGCCGCTGCCGCCGGATGGCCCTCGCGCATCGCGCAGACATAGGTCTCGTCGAACAGGCGGCGGGCGTGGAGATCGGGCGGGGCGCTGGCCGGCGTCATCAGCGCCAGATCCAGCGCGCCCTGCTCGAACAGCGCCAGCGCCGGGCGCTCGTCCATCGGCCGCACCGCCACGCGGATGCCCGGCGCCTGCCGCCTCAGCGCCGACAGATAGGGCACCGCGATCACCTGCAGGGCATAATCGGTGGCGGCGAGGGTGAGGGTGAAGGTGGCCGTGGCGGGATCAAAAGCGCCCGGCCGCAGTAGTCCCTCTATGTCGCCCAGCACCTGCTTCACCGCGCCTGCCATCGCCGTTGCCCGCAAGGTGGGCACGATGCCGCGCTGCGCGCGCACGAACAGCGGATCCTCGAAAGCCTCGCGCAGGCGCGCCAGCATGGCGCTGACCGCCGGCTGGGTGAGGCCCAGCCGGGCGGCGGCGCGGGTCACGTTGCGTTCTTCCAGCAGCGCGTCGAGCGTTTTGAGCAGGTTGAGATCGAGCGATCTGATATCACGCATGGCAATGCCCATGATCCATATTTGCGATTTCTCTTATATCTTGCGCAGGCCTATGCGCCGCCCATCCGCCCGTCAATGGCCCGGGGTCCGGCAAACCAAGGACATATCCATGCACGAGATCTTCTGGCCGGAGGACTATCTCCCCGGCTTTTGCGACAATTTTGCTTCCAATGAAGTGATCCTGGCCGATCTGGCCGCGGCCGATGTGTGGCCGCTGCTGGCCGGCGCACCGGCCTGGCCGGGCTATTATGCCAATGCGGCCAACATTCGCTTCCACGATGGGGCAGGGCCGCTGCTGGCGCTGCACACGCGCTTTTCCTTCGAGACTTTCGGCTTTCCGGTGGAGGCCGAGGTGGTGGAATATGCAGCGCCCGCGCTGGGCCATCCGGGCCGCATTGCCTGGCATGGCTGGGCGGGCGAGGGGGCAAGCCGGCTCGATGTGCACCACGCCTGGCTGGTGGAGGAATTGCCGGGCGGGCGCCTGCGCATCCTCACCCAGGAAACCCAGAAAGGCGCGCCCGCCCGCGATCTGGCCAGAGCCCGCCCCAATCCGATGATCAACGGCCATCAGGATTGGCTGGACGGGCTGGTGGCCGCCGCCCGCCGCTGATCCGCTTCCCCCGCCTTCCCCCCCAACGCGAGTGCTTGCCCGATGACAGCCCTGTTCAGCCCCTTCACGCTCAAAGACGTTACGCTGCGCAACCGCATCGCCGTGCCGCCGATGTGCCAATACAGCGCCATCGACGGCTATGTGACCGACTGGCACGAGGCCCATTACGCCGGCCTTGCCCGTGGCGGCGCCGGGCTGGTGATCGTCGAGGCGACCGGCGTGTCGCCCGATGGCCGCATCACGCCCGGCTGCACCGGCCTGTGGGAGGATGGGCAGGTGGCCGGCATGGCCCGCATCGCCCGCGCGATTGCCGCGGCAGGCGCGGTGCCCGGCATCCAGATCGGCCATGCCGGCCGCAAGGCCAGCGCCTACCGCCCGTGGGAAGGCGACGACCACATCCCCGCTGGCGATCCGGCCGGCTGGGAGACGATCTCGCCTTCGCCCATCGCCTTTGGCGGCGGCCTGCCCCGCGTGCCGCGCGAGATGAGCCTGGCCGATATCGCCCGGGTGCAGGCCGATTTCGTGGCAGCGGCGGTGCGCGCGCGTGAGGCCGGCTTTCGCTGGCTGGAGCTGCATTTCGCCCATGGCTATCTGGCGCAAAGCTTCTTTTCCCGCCACGCCAACCAGCGCACGGATGCCTATGGCGGCGATGCCGAAGGGCGCGGGCGCTTCCTCCTCGAAACGCTGGCGGCGGTGCGGCAGGTGTGGCCGGAAAACCTGCCGCTGACAGCCCGCTTCGGGGTTATCGAATATGACGGGCGCGACGAGGAAACGCTGGCCGAGGCGATTGCCCTGTCTGCCCGCATGCGCGCTGCGGGGCTGGATTTCCTCAGCGTTTCCATGGGCTTTTCCACGATCGCGGCCAAGGTGCCATGGGCGCCGGCCTTCTTCGCGCCGGTGGTGGGCCAGGTGCGCGCGGCGCTGGGCATGCCGGTGGGCTCTGCCTGGTGCATCGATGCGCCGGCCGATGCCGAAAGGGCGGTGGCCGAAGGGCAGATGGATCTGGTGATGATCGCCCGCGCCCATCTGGCCGATCCGCATTATGCCTATGCGATGGCCTTGGCGCTGGGGGTGGAAAAGCCCGCCTGGGCCACCCTGCCGGCGCCCTATGCCCATTGGCTGTCGCGCTATCGCGGGCCGGGGGCGGGGGCGGCCCAGTAAGCGGTCAGCCGATAAGGGGCAGGCGGGCGCTTTCCAGCGCGGCGTAGAAATGCGAGACGCTGCGCTGCAGCTCGTAGCGCCCCTCGGCCATGGCGGCGAGGCCTGCGGGGATCGGCAGATCGCCCGCCTCGGTCATTTCCAGCCCGTGGTCGGCCGCCTCGGCCAGGGCGGCGGCCAGCCAGGCCAGCCAGTCGCGCGTCTGGGCGATGGCGGTGCCCGTGCTGTCGAGCGGGCCGTGGCCGGGGATCAACTGGCGGTGGGGCGTTGCCGCCAGCGTGCCCAGCGCCTGCTGCCAGGTGGCGAGCGTGGCATGGGGCGTGGCCGGCGCCCGGTTGTGAAACACCAGATCGCCGGCGATCAGCGTGCCGGTGGCCTCGTCCAGCACGGCGAGATCAGCCTGGCTGTGGCCAGAGAGCGCCAGCAGCTGCAGGCGCCGCCCGCCCACCACCAGCGGCCCTGCCGCCACCTGCCGGCCCGGCACCGCCAGCTCTGTGCCGCGCATCCAGTCGGCCAGCAGGCGGAACATGGCGTCTGTCATGCCCGGCCCGTCGCGCCGGATATCGGCAATGGTGCCGGGCAGGGCGGCAACGATGGCGGGATCGAAGGCGCCCGCCCCCAGCGCATGATCGGGGTGCAGATGGGTGATGAGCACCAGCGCCACCGCCTGGCCGGTGAGCCTGCGCGCCAGCGCCGCCAGCGCCCGCCCATAGGCCAGCGAGGGCCCGCAATCGACCAGCACCGCGCCGGCATCGGTGGCGATGATCGCGGCATTGGCGATCGCCCCGCCATTGGCAAAGGCGATCGGCTGATCGGCCCCGCGCACCATCCACACCCCCGGCGCCACAGGCTGGGCGGCCAGCCGATAGGTGCCGGCAAAGGGCTCTGCCAGCACGGCCTGTGCCCACAGGGGCGCGGCCAGCAGGCTGGCGATGAACGGGCGGCGGGCGGTGGGCATCAGTGGCCTCCTGCAGGCGGCGGCACATCGCCGGCAAACACGCGCCCGTTGCTGTCGCGCAGGCGCAGCGCGAAGGGGGCGCTGGCCGGGCCCTGCAGCAGCAGCGAGAACACCGGATCTTCTGCCACCGAGCCCTGCACCGCCATTTGCGCCAGCAGGCGGCCGCCCGCGCGCACGGTTATTTCCTCGATGTTGTAGGCGGGGATATTCTCGACAAGGCCGGTGTCCATCGGGTGGCGCACGGTGAATTTCAGCCTTGTGCCATCGGCATGGGCAAAGGCAGCGCCGCGCAATTCGCCCAGATGTTCCGCCCAATCCCCCCGCGCCCGGCTGACCGGCGGCGCCGAGCAGCCACCGCCGGCCGCATCCACCCAGCCGCCCGCCACATGCCACACGCCATCTGCGCCGAGGGCGGCGGCGCGCACCGGCGTGCGCTGGTCCAGCTTGATGCGCAGCGCCAGCCAGGGCGCCAGGGCCATCGGCGCGAAATCCACCGCCACCGGGATCGGGTTGAGATCGGCCAGCACGATAATCCGCTGCACCGTGCCCAGCGCCCGCGCATCCACCGTCAGCGGGAAGACATGCTGGTTTTCCGCGATCATCGGCATGGCCACGCGCACTGCGCCATCAAAGCGCACGGGCGCTGTGCCAAACAGCCTGGCCGCATGCATCGCCCACATCGGCGAGCCCAGCGGATCTGCGTTGACAGCAGCGGAAGGGGCGGCGCGGCTCATACCAAAGTGGCATACTGCGCCGCGCCCCGCCTTTTATATTCGACCTAGGAACAAGGCAGAACGGCGGCAGGGATGGAGAGGCGGGCGGCAATCGGGCAGATCGCGGGCTGGGCGCTGGCATTGGCACTGGCGCAGGCCGGCCGCGCCGGCGCTGAGGAGGAAGCGCTGTTCGATGCCGAGGGCTATCGCCGCGCTCGCTATCGCGCGCCGGTGGGCCGCGCGCCTGCCCCTGCCCGCCAGATTGCGCTGGCCGATGCGCTGCGCCTGAGCCCTGGGCGCGATGCGCTGTTTCTCGATGTGCTGCCGGCCGAAGGGGGCTGGCGCGATCCCGCCAGTGGCCGCTGGCAACTGGCCGAGCCGCATGAGACGATCCCCCACGCCCTGTGGTTTGCCGAAACCGGCCGCGCGCCGGTGGCGCCCCTGCTGTGGGCGGCGCTGGCCGCGCGGGTGGCCGATGTGCGCCGGCGCCATCCGCAGTGGCCGGTGGTGCTGTTTTGCCGCGCCGATTGCTGGATGAGCTGGAATGCCGCGCGCCGGCTGGCGCTTTCCGGCGTGGCCGGGGTGTTCTGGCTGGCCGAGGGGATCGAGGGCTGGCATGCGGCCGGCCGCGCGCTGCGGCCTGCCCAGCCGGAAGCGGTGCCCGGGGTGATTTGAGTGAAAAGTACAAGCCATTTCCCGAAACGCCTCTCACGCATTTGCCACAATCCGCGTTAATCCCTCTCCAAGCCTGCATGGGCAGGCAATGGAGAGGGCGAATAATGCCAGATGCATCCATCACGCTCGACAGGGCGTTCCGCTTTGATCCCTATTCCCCGCTGATCGATGCCGATCCCTATCCGGCCTATCGGCGCCTGCGCGACGCATTTCCCTGCTTCTGGAGCGAGGAGGCGGGCATGTGGGTGCTCAGCCGGCACGAGGATGTGCTGAACGCGCTGCAGAACTGGCGGCTCTATTCCTCGGCCAAGGGCAATCTCATCGACGAATTTCCCGGCCGCGCCGGGGCCACGCTGGGCAGCAGCGATCCGCCACGCCACGACCGGCTGCGCGCGCTGATCCAGTCGGCGATGACGAAGCGCGCGCTTGATCACATCGTGGCGCCCGCGCGCGCTGCCGCCCGCGCCCGGCTGGCCGCGATCGACGGGCAGGAGGAGTTCGATTTCGTGCAGGATTTCGGCGCGAAGGTGACGGTGGACCTGTTGTTCCACCTGTTCAACCTGCCGCCGCAGGATGCCGAGGAAGTGCGCGCCAATGCCGTGCTGATGGTGCAGACAGACCCTGTGACCCGCCAGAAGAGCGAGGCCCACCTCGCCGCCTTCCGCTGGATGGCCGATTATGCCGAAAGGCTGGTGGCCGCGCGCAAGGCCAGCCCCGGCGAGGATCTGCTCTCCGCCTTCATCACCGCCGAGATCGATGGCGAGAAGCTACTCGACAAGGAAGTGCAGCTTACGGTTACCACGCTGATCATGGCGGGGATTGAATCGCTGTCGGGCTTCATGGGCATGTTCGCCCTCAATATGGCGGAATTTGCCGAGGCGCGCCGGGCGATCTGCGCCGATTTCGCCCTGCTGCCCGATGCCATCGAGGAAAGCCTGCGCTTCAACACCTCGGCCCAGCGTTTCAAGCGCTGCGCCACGCAGGATATCGTGCTGCACGGGCAGACCATCCGCGCCGGCGATTTCATCATGCTGGCCTATGGCGCGGCCAACCGCGACGAGCGCGTCTTCGCCGAGCCCGATCGCTATGACATCGCCCGCAAGCCCCGGCGCCACCTGGGCTTTGGCGGGGGTGTGCATGCGTGCCTGGGCGCGATGCTGGCGCGGCTGGCCTGCCAGACGGTGTTCGAGGAATTCCTGCGCGCGGTGCCGGAATTCACCCGGGTGGATGGGCCGCTGGCCTGGGTGCCCTCGTCGAACTTCCGCAGCCCCAAGGGCCTGCGCCTGCGCCGCGGCTGAGGGGCCGGGCCGGTGCTGGCCTGTCAGCGGGCCAGCACCGGCATGCTCCATTCCTCCTTGATGGTTTCCATCGAGATATAGCCCGACACATCCGACAGGGTGATGCCGGCGATCAGTTCCTTGTAGACCCGGTCGTATTCGGCGATGTTGCGGATGACGATCTTGATGATGTAGTCGAAATTGCCGGTCAGCCGGTGGCATTCGAGGATTTCGGGGATGCCGGCCACCACCGTGCGGAAGCGCTCCAGCCAGGCCTCGCTGTGCTGCGTGCGCAGGATGACGAAGACGGTGGTCGGCAGATCCAGCTTGTCGCGGTTGAGCACGGCCACCGTGCGGCGGATGTAGCCGGCCTCGCGCAGGGCGGCAATGCGGCGCGAGCAGGCCGAGGGCGACAGCGCCACCAGCTCGGCGATGCGGAACACCGGCATATCGGCATCGCGCTGCAGCAGATCGAGGATCTTGCGGTCGCGGCTATCGATATCCATCGCGAATCTCCTGCATGAGGGGGCCTTCTAGGCATCGCACGGGCATGCGCAAAAGCAAGCGTGTATGCACGGGCCATGCAAAAGCATGCAAAATGGCGCCCGCCTTTGCACCCCAAACGCGGGCGGGCAACGCTAGATTCCGTGGCGAAGGCGGCACTGGCGCCGCAGGGCAGGAACACGGATGAGGCACCAATCCCCGCAAGGCAGCACGTGGCAGGCATGGGCGCTGGCCAGCCTGCGTGCTGAAGAGCGCCGCTCGGCCGGCACCCATTTGCGCGCAGTGCCGCTGGTGGGCGCGGCCGGAATCCGGCTCTATCTCAAGGATGAATCCGGCCAGCCCACCGGCAGCCTGAAGCACCGGCTGGCCCGCGCCCTGTTCGCCTATGCCCTGTGCAATGGCTGGATCGATGCCGGCACGCTGGTCGTCGATGCCTCCTCGGGCTCCACCGCCGTGTCGGAGGCCTATTTCGCGCAGCTGCTGGGCCTGCCCTTCGTGGCGGTGATGCCGGCCGGCACTTCTGCGGAAAAATGCGCGTTGATCGAGCGCTATGGCGGGCGCTGCCATTTCGTGGCGGAGCCGGGGGCGGCCTATGCCGCTGCCGCTGCCATCGCTGTGGAGCAGGGCGGCTGCTATCTCAACCAGTTCGCCCATGCCGAGCGCGCCACCGACTGGCGGCGCGACAATATCGCCGCCGACATCCTTGCCCAGCTGGCCGACGAGCCCCATCCCGAGCCGCGCTGGTTCGTGTGCGGCGCCGGCACCGGGGGCACGGCCACCACCATTGGCCGCCACTTGCGCCATGCCGGCCGCGCCAGCCAGCTGTGCGTGGTGGATCCGCAGGCCTCGGTGTTCCACCGCCATTTCTACGATCGCGCGATCACCACCGCGCCCGGGCCCGCCTCGGTGATCGAGGGGATTGGCCGGCAGCAGCTGGAGCCTTCCTTCCTGCCCGATGTGGTGGACCGGATGATCGCCGTCAGCGATGCCGACGCGATTGCCGCCGCGCGCCATCTGGCGGCCTGGACGGGCCTGTCTTGCGGGCCGTCCACGGGCGCCAACCTGCAGGGCTGCCTGGTGCTGATCGACGAGATGCGCGCGGCTGGCGAGCAGGGCACGGTGGTCAGCCTGCTGTGCGATGCCGGCAGCCGCTATCTGTCGACGAGCCTCGATCCGGCCTGGTGCGCGGCGCGCGGGCTGGCGGGCGGCGGCCATCCGCTGCTGGCCCGGCTGATGCCCGTTCCGGCTGGCGCGCGTTGACGTGGCATACATGGATATATACCGTGCATGCAATGGCGCTATCAGCGCCGCGGCAGGGGGCATGATGAAAACACAGGCGGATTATGTGCAGGCCCGGATCGAGGAGAAGATCTCGCTGGGGCAATTGCGGCCGGGCCAGAGGGTGGAAGAGATGAGCCTGGCGCAGGAGCTGGGCACTTCCCGCACGCCCGTGCGCGAGGCGCTGGCCAAGCTGGTGTCGGCCGGCCTGTTGCAGAAATCGCCGCGGCAGGGGGCTTTCGTGGCCCGGCTCGATCTGGCCGAAGTGCTTGGCATGCTGGAGTTTTCTGCCGAACTGGCGGCGGCCTGCGCGCGCTTTGCCACGCGCCGCATGTCGCCGGCCGAGCGGCAGGAGCTGCACGCCCATTGCG
>DASRYE010000014.1:0-9763 GCA_035653915.1 Novosphingobium sp.
GCGGCCATCGCGCGCGTGGAACCATCGGGAAGGGTGATCGTGAACATCTCGGACATGGCGCCCGCCTTAGCCGCCGGCGCGGCGCGGCTCAACCTTGTATCGCGCGGGGTATCGCGCAGGGGCCCCTGCCACCTTGCGGTCTTGTCACTGGCGGCAATCCGTCGCATCACTGGTCCGCCATGCCCCAGCCCGCCTATTTCACCGCCCCCACCGGGCTCACCATCGCCCATATCCATGCCGCCCCCACCGATCCGGCCGCGCCCACGCTGGTGTTCCTGCCCGGCTATATGAGCGACATGAGCGGATCAAAGGCCACCGCCCTGTTCGACTGGGCCTGGGCCAGGGGCCATGGCTGCCTGCTGCTGGATTATTCCGGCTGCGGGCAAAGCGAGGGCCAGTTTGCGCAAGGCACGCTCAGCCGCTGGCGCGCAGAAGTGGTGGCGCTGATCCAGGCGCAAGTGGCAGGGCCGGTGGTGCTGGTGGGCTCGTCGATGGGGGGCTGGCTGATGCTGCTGGTGGCAGAGGCGCTGCCGGCCGGCAAGGTGGCCGCGCTGGTGGGCATTGCCGCCGCGCCCGATTTTACCGACTGGGGCTATGCGCCCGAACAGAAGGCCCTGCTGGCCGCCGGCGACACCGTGCTGGAGCCCAACCCCTATGGGCCAGAGCCTACCCCCACCCATGCCGCCTTCTGGGCCGATGGCCAGGCCAACCGGCTGCTGGGCCGCACCATCCGCTTTGATGGGCCGGTGCGCCTGCTGCAGGGCATGGCCGATGCCGATGTGCCCTGGCACACCGCCCCGGCGCTGGCCCTGGCGCTGCGTTCGGCGCAGGTTCAGGTGCATCTCGTCAAGGACGGCGACCATCGCCTCAGCCGCCCGGCCGATATCGCCCTGCTGCTTGGGGCGGTGGCCGATGCGCTGGCGGCGGCCTGTTCCGATCCGCCCTGCTGAAAGAGTGTTCGCGCCCCCATGCCCTCCCTTGCCGCTTCCCTGTTTGCCGCCCTCCTGCCGTTTGTGGCCCAGGCCAGCCTGGGCAGCGGCGCCGGCGCCAGCCTCGATATACCCAAGGTTGATCGCGCGCCCAATGCGGTGAACCCGCGCCACAAGGGCGAGGCCTATCTGGCCGCGGATCTGGCACCGCGGCCCAAAAGCCGGCTCGACACCTGCCTTGATGACACCAACACCGATCCCGAAGCGGCCGAGCAGACCGCCCGCGCCTGGCTGCAGGAAGAGAAGGGCTCCAAACAGGCAGAGCCGCAGCTGTGCCTGGGCAGCGCCGAGGCGGCGATGGGCAATTGGGCCGAAGCGCGCGCCGCCTTCACCGCCGGGCGCGCCATTGCCGCTACTTCGGACAAGGTGCTGAAGGCGCGGCTGGCCGCGATGGCCGGCAATGCCGCCCTTGCCGATGGCGATGGCGCCGGCGCGCTGGCGCTGATCGACACCGCCCATGCCGAGGCCAAGGCGCTGCACGCGCCGCGTCTGGCCGGCGGCATGGCGATCGACCGGGCCCGCGCGCTGGTGGCGCTGGGCCGCAACGAGGAGGCGGTGCTCTCGCTGGCCGAAGCGCGCGAGGCCCTGCCCAACGATGCCGCCGCCTGGCTGCTGTCAGCAACGCTGGCGCGGCGGATGAACAAGCTGGGCATGGCCGAAAGCGAGATCGTCACCGCCGCCCAGCTGGCCCCCACCGATCCCGCCATCGGCCTGGAGGCAGGCGTGATCGCCATGCTGGCCGGGCATGAGGCGGCCGCCCGCAAAAGCTGGCAATCGGCCATCACCACCGCGCCCGACAGCGCCGAGGCCAAGCAGGCCCGCGCCTATCTCGACCAGCTGGGCAGCGCGCCTGCCGCCCCTGCGTCTGCCCCCGCCCCCTCTGCCGCCCCCGGCCGGCACGAACGCTAGAAGGCTTGCCCCCTGCGGCCAAAGCATCACGCCTGTGCCGGCAAGATGCACGCAGCGCATTGACGGCGCCGCTCATTTTGCCCACACAGCTGCGCCCATGAGCGAGACAAAAAATTTCCAGGCGGATGTCATCATCGTGGGCGGCGGGCATGCGGGGGCGCAATGCGCCATTGCCCTCAGGCAAAACGGCTTTACCGGCAGCGTGGCCATGATCGGCCGCGAGAGCGAGCCGCCTTACGAGCGCCCGCCGCTCTCCAAGGAATATTTCGCCCGCGAGAAGACCTTCGACCGCCTCTATATCCGCCCGCCGCAGTTCTGGGCGGAAAAGCACGTGGATCTGCATCTCGGCCGCGAAGTGATCGCCATCGATCCGGTGGCCAAGACGCTGGATCTCGCCGATGGCGCCACGGCCACCTATGGCAAGCTGGTGTGGGCGGCCGGCGGTGATCCGCGCAAGCTCTCCTGCGCGGGGGCGGATCTGGCCGGCGTGCATGCCGTGCGCACCCGCGAGGATTGCGACCGGCTGATGGGCGAGATCGATGGCGGCGTGAAGCATATCGCGGTGATCGGCGGCGGCTATATCGGGCTGGAAGCGGCGGCTGTGCTCACCAAGATGGGCTGTTCCGTCACCCTGCTGGAAGCGCTGCCGCGGGTGCTGGCGCGCGTGGCGGGGCCTGAGCTTTCGGCGTTCTACGAGGCCGAGCACCGCGCCCATGGGGTGGATCTGCGCACCGGCGTTGCGGTTGATTCGCTGGTCGGAGAAGGCCGGGTCAGCGGCGTGAAGCTGGCCGATGGCACGATCATCCCGGCCGATGCGGTGATCGTGGGCATTGGCATCGTGCCGGCGGTGGGCCCGCTGTTTGCCGCGGGCGCTGCCGGCGGCAATGGCGTTGATATCGATGCCTATTGCCGCACCTCGCTGCCCGATGTCTATGCCGTGGGCGATTGCGCGGCCTTTGCCTGCGATTTTGCCGAGGGCACGGTGATGCGGGTCGAATCGGTGCAGAACGCCAATGATCAGGCCACCTGCGTGGCCAAGGCCATCTGCGGCGAGGAAAAGCCCTATCACGCCTTCCCGTGGTTCTGGTCGAACCAGTATGACCTGAAGCTGCAGACCGCCGGGCTTTCGGTGGGCTATGACACCACCGTGCTGCGCGGCGATCCGGCGGCGCGGGCGTTCAGCGTGGTCTATCTGAAGGCCGGCCGCGTGATCGCCATCGACAGCGTGAATGTGGTGAAGGACTATGTGCAGGGCCGCAAGCTGGTGGAAGCGGGCGCCACGCCCGATGTCGCCCGGCTGGCCGACACTTCGGTGCCGCTGAAGGAACTGCTGTAAGGCCAGGGGGGCGGGGGTTTTACCCCTGCCCCTGGCCCCTTCCGGCCAGTTTCGCCAAGGCCCAGCGCGCCGCATCGGCCACGGCCTCGTCGCCATCTTCCAGCAGCGCTGCCACCGGCGCTGCCAGCGCCCCATCGCCGCTGTTGCCGGCGGCATAGAGGCAGTTGCGCACGAACCTGTCCCGCCCGATCCGCTTGATCGGCGAGCCGGAGAACAGGCGGCGAAAGCCCGCATCGTCCAGCGCCAACAGATCAGCCAGGCGCGGCGCCACGAGTTCGGCGCGGGGCAGGAAGGCCTTGTGGCGCGCGGCCGTGGCGGCAAACTTGTTCCACGGACACACGGCCAGGCAATCGTCGCAGCCATAGATGCGGTTGCCCAGCCCTGCGCGCAGATCCTCGGCCACCGGCCCCTTGTGCTCGATGGTGAGATAGGAGACGCAGCGCCGCGCATCCAGCTGATAGGGCGCGGGGAAAGCGCCGGTGGGGCAGGCCTGCTGGCAGGCGCTGCACGAGCCGCAGCGATCAGCCCCCGGCGCCTCTGCCGGCAGCGCCAGCGTGGTATAGATCGCCCCCAGGAACAGCCAGCTGCCATGCGCGCGGCTGACCATATTGGTGTGCTTGCCCTGCCAGCCCAGGCCCGCGGCCGCGCCCAGCGGCTTTTCCATCACCGGCGCTGTATCGACAAACACCTTCACGCCAATCTCGCCCAGCCCGCGCCTGGGGGCCTGCTCCACCATCCAGCGGGCCAGCGCCTTCAGCGCCTTTTTCACCACATCGTGGTAATCGGCCCCTTGCGCATAGGTGGAGATGCGCGCCCTGTCGGCCACATCGGCCAGCGCCAGCGGATCGGTGGCCGGCGCATAGCTGAGGCCCAGCGCCACCACGCTGGCCGCCTCGGGCCACAGGCCCTGCGGGCTGCGGCGGTGGTGCAGGCGATCGGCCATCCAGCCCATCTGGCCGTGGCGCCCATCCTCCAGCCAGGCCTCCAGCCGGGCGGCGCGCGCCGCATCCTCGGCCGCCGGCGCCACGCCAACGGCGGCAAAACCCAGCGCCCGCGCTTCGGCGAAAAGCGCCTGCTTGAAATCGTTTAGGGCAGCGTTAACCAAGGCTGGCAATGATCCTGTTGAGAGGCTTGCGGCTAGCGCAGGCAGGTGAACCGGCAGCAGGGCAACCGGCAGGCAAGGGGTGTGGCAGGTGGTGAGCGCAGGAGCAAGCGCACTGGCGATCGAGGCGCACGGCCTCGTCAAGCGGTTCGACGGGACGGTGGCGGTGGCCGGCGTCGATCTCGCCGTGCCGCAAGGGGCGATCTATGGCGTGCTGGGCCCCAATGGCGCTGGCAAAACCACCACCTTGCGCATGCTGCTGGGCATTATCGAGCCCGATGCCGGCACGCGCCGGGTGCTGGGCGCGGCCAACCCGCAGGCGATGGCCCACGCCATCGGCTATCTGCCCGAAGAGCGCGGGCTCTATCCCACCATGAAGGCCTTCGAGGCGATCGCCTTTCTGGGCGCGCTGCGCGGCCAGCCACTGGCCGAAGGGCGCCGGCGGGCGCTGGAACTGCTGGAAGCGCAGGGCCTTTCCCATGCGGCAGACCGGCAGATCCGCCACCTTTCCAAGGGCATGGCGCAGCAGGTGCAATTGCTGGGCACGCTGGTGCACCGCCCGCAGCTGGTGGTGCTGGACGAGCCCTTCTCCGGCCTCGATGCGATCAACCAGGGGCGGCTGGAAGCGATGATCCGCGATCTGGCGACAGGCGGCACCACGGTGCTGTTTTCCACCCATGTCATCGCCCATGCCGAGCGCATGTGCGATGAGGTGGCGATCATCGCCGGCGGCCGGGTGCCCTTTGCCGGCGCTGTCGATGTGGCGCGCGACCGGATCGCCCCGCAGGTGATGCTGGAAACCCGCCACCCCGATGGCCCCTGGCGCGCCGCCCTGCCGGCCGATGCCAGGGCAGAAGGCCGGCGCTGGCATTTCGCCCTGCCGCCAAGCGGGGTGGAGCCCCTGCTGCGCGCGCTGATCGAAGGGGAAGCCGGCATCGTCTCGCTGTCGATCGAGCGGGCGGGGCTGCATGATGCCTTCATCGCCATTGCCGGGGCCGCGGCGGCCGATGCCATGGCCACCCCCGCAGCGGAGGAAGCGGCATGAACGCCCCCCACCCCCATCACGGCCGCCTGTCGCTGCTGGCGGCGGCGCGGGTGATCGCCCGGCGCGATTTTATCGCCATCCTGTGGAGCCGCAGCTTCCTCTTCTTCCTGCTGGGGCCGCTGTTTCCGGCGGTGGTGGGCCTGCTGGCGGGCACCGTGGGCAGCCAGGCGAATGACAGCATCGGCCCGCCGGTTATCGGCGTGATGATGAGCCGGGCCGACACCGCCGCCATGCTGGCCGCCGAGGCCGATCTGGCGCCGCATCTGGCCGATGCGCTGCCGCAGCTGGTGCCGCTGGGCGCGGGCGCGCCGGCCAGCCATGCGCAAGTGGCCGCGATGATCAGCGGCACGCCGGCCCATCCGGTGCTGGCCGGCCCCGGCCCCGCGATCGAGGCCTGGCAGGGCCCGGTGGCGCTGCTGGCCGCGCGCGCCGATGGCCATGCCGCCATCCGCTTTGCCCCGGTGCGCCTGGCCCCCACCGCCACCAGCACCGCCGACACCAGCCACGCCCGCCTGCTAACCGCGCAAGCCGCGCAAACCCTGCTGCTGCTGCTGACGATGCTGCTGGCGGGCATGGTGCTGTCCAATCTGGTGGAGGAAAAGGCCAACAAGATCATCGAGATCCTCGCCGCCGCCATTCCCATGGACGCGGTCTTCCTGGGCAAGCTGGTGGCCATGCTGGGGGTCAGCCTGGTGGGCATTGCGGTGTGGGGGGCGGCGGGCGCGCTGCTCCATCTGGCGGCCGGGCAGGCGCTGCCCGCGCTCACCGCGCCGGCGGTGGGCTGGCCGCTGTTCGTGGCGCTGGGGATTGCCTATTTCGCCATGGGCTATCTGCTGCTGGGCTCGGTGTTTCTGGCGATCGGCTCGCTGGCCAGCACCGTGCGCGAGGTGCAGACCCTGTCCATGCCGGCCACGATGATGCAGATCCTGGTGTTCTTCTTTGCCGGCTATGCCATCGCCCGGCCGGGCAGCGGGGCGGAACTGGCGGCCATGGTGTTCCCCTTCAGCTCGCCCTTCACCATGGTGGCGCGCGCCGCGCTGCAGCCGGCGCTGTGGCCGCATGTGGCGGCGCTGGGCTGGCAGGCGCTGTGGGTGGCGCTGCTGGTGCGCTGGGGGGCGGCGCTGTTCCGCCGCCGGGTGATGAAAAGCGGGCCGCAGGCAGCGCCGCGCCGCCGCCGCTGGTTCGCGCGCGGCTGAAGGGCTGGCGGCGGGCAGGCGCGGCCGCTAAGGCAGGGGCCATTCGCGCCAAAGGGGGGGCCCGCGCCATGCCAACACCAGTGCCATCAGGGCCGCGCCATGCGGCATGGGCGCCTGTCCTGTGGCTGATCCTGCTGCTGGCGGCAGGGCTGGGCGCGGCGCTGGTGGATTATCCCATCGCCACGCTCTATTTCCGCCTGCAGGATCGCTGGCTGGCGCCGTTGAGCGCGCTGCTGCTGCTGGCGGGTCTTGTGGCGGGCTGGGCCGTTATGCGCGGGCGCGTGGCGCCCCGGCGGCCGGGGGCGCGTTCCATGGCGGTGCTGGCGCTGGCGGTGCTGGCGCTGGGCTGGGCGGGCCACCGCTGGCTGCTGGCCGATTACGACCTCTCGCGCGATGAGCAGATGGCCGTGTTCGACGCTTTCATCTACGCCCATGGCCATCTCGTCTGGCCGCTGCCGGCGGCGTGGCGGGGGGATGCGCCGGCGCTCAACCTCTTGTTCATGCTGCCGGTGGCGCGGCCGGTGGCCTGGGTTTCCACCTATCTGCCGATCCACGCGCTGCTGCGGGCGGGGATGGGCCTTGCAGGCGCGGCAGCACTCACCTCGCCGCTGCTGAACGCCATCGCCGTGCTGGCCACCTGGGGGGCGGCGCGGCGGCTCTTCGGCGCGGCAGAGCGCGAGGGCGCCGGCTTGGCGGCGGTGCTGCTGGCCACATCGGGCCAGTTCCTGTTTGCCGGCATGAGCGCCTATGCCATGGCCGCCCATCTGGCCTGCAACATGGTGTGGCTGTGGCTGTTCCTGGCCGATCGGCGGCGGGCCGATGGCGCCGCGCTGGCGGTGGGCTTCCTCGCCACGGGCCTGCACCAGCCGCTGTTCCACCCGCTGTTTGTGGCGCCTTTCCTGCTGCTGCTGGCGGCGCGGCGGCGCTGGGGGCGGCTGGCGCTGTTCGTGCTGGCCTATCTGCCGATCGGCCTGTTCTGGCTGGCCTGGCCGCATTTCACCCATGATCTGGTGGCAGGCACAGGTTCTGTCAGCCAGAGCGGCACCTCCTTTGCCGAGCGGCTGCGCGATGTGCTGGCCGCCAACACCCAGAACCTGCCGCTGATGGCCGAAAACCTGCTGCGCTTTGCCGCCTGGCAGGCGCCGGTGTGGGGGCCGCTGGCGCTGATCGGCGGCTGGGCGGCCTGGCGCCAGCGGCAGGGCGAGATGCTGGCGCTGGCCGCAGGGCTGGTGGCGCCGGCGCTGCTGATGGCCGCGCTGCTGCCGTTTCAGGGCCATGGCTTTGGCTATCGCTATCTGCATGGGGTGCTGGGCAATGGCGCGCTGCTGGCGGCCTGGGGCTGGGTGGCGCTGGGCGATCGGCGCCAGCGCTGGCGCGCAGGCCTGGTGGCCGCGCTGGCGGCCGGCGCGCTGGTGCTGCTGCCGGTGGAAGCGGGGATGGCCCATGCGCTGTATGCCCCCTTTGCCGCGGCCAGCGCGCGGCTGGATGCCAGCGGCGCCGATTATGTGCTGATCGGCGCCGACGAGGCCCCGCTGGCGCTGGATCTGGTGCGCAACCGGCCGGATCTGGCCAACCGCCCCTTGCGCCTCTCCACCATCGACATCGACCCGATGGAGCCGCTGGCCGCCCGCCTGTGCGGCGCCGCGCCCGCAGGCCATCCGATGCGCGTGGGCCTGCCTGTGGACAGCTTCTATGCCGGCATCAACGCCGCCCTTGGCATGCCCCCCGCCCATGTGGCAGACCGCCGCTTCGCCGAGGATGCCGACGCCTTCAGCGATGCCGGCTGCACGGTGGCGGCCCTACGCTGAGCCCTTGCCCAACAGCCGCCGCATGATCGCCAGCCGGGCGTTGGCATAATTGTAGACCATCATCAGCAGGGTGGAAGCCGGGGCGGCAAACCACATCGGCAGGCGCAACAGGCTGACAAACAGCGCCAACAGCGCCAGCGACAGGGGCACCCCCAGCGCCACCCCGCCCATGAAGCGCAGATAGGCCCGGCCCCGCCACGGCTGGCGGAAGGTGAAGCGCGCGTTCAGCCCATAGCCCAGAGAGCCCGCCAGCGCCCAGCTGATCGCCGTCAGCAGCGCATAATGGAGGCCCAGCCCATCCCCGCCGATGAGGATGATGTTGTTCACCACCGCGCACAGGCCGCCACACAGCAGATAGCGCAGCGGCTCGCGGTCGATCAGCGCGCGGATGCGCGGGGCCAGTGCCGTCTCGCGGCTCACAGCTTGCCCGCCAGCATCAGCTTCACCCGCGGCCACAGCCGGCCGATGATCTGCGTTTCCTGGCAGAAGCGCCAGGCGCCCAGCGGCCCCAGCCGCGCCACCTGCCCCAGCGCCCCCATCAGCGCCGAACGATCGCCGGCAGAAACCCCCGCCAGCGCGACATTCAACGCCACAGACGCGCGCGCCCGGGCCAGGGCGGCGGCCGGCGGCGCCAGCTGCGGCGCATGGGCATCGAGCACCCGCTCCATCTGCTGGCGGAAATCGGCCAGATCCCGGCTACCGGTCATCGTCAGCGAGCCGCCGTGGAGGCGAAAGGCCGTGGTCGCCCCTGCCCGCACGAACACATCGCCGCGGCGCGCCAGCTTCAGCCACAGGTCCCAGTCGGCCGTATACCACAGCGCATCATCCATGCCGCCGGCCGCCAGAAAGGCATCGCGGCGGAACAGCGGCGCCGGCACCGCGATGGTGTTCTGGGTGAGCAGCCTTGTGGCCACATCACCGCCCTGCTGGCGCCCCTGCCGCAGCGGCAGGCGCCACAGGCCGACATCCTGCCCCGCCGGCCCCACCAGCCGCGATGGCCCCACCGACAGCACCGCATCGCCCGCCAGCGCCAGCGAGGCCCGCAACGCCGCCAGATGGCCCGGCAGCCACAGATCATCCTGATGGAGGATAGCGATATGGGGCGCGCTGGCATGGCCCACGCCCAGGTTTACCTTGGCCGTCCACGGGCGGATATCGGGCACATCGGCCCAGCGGATCGCCAGCTGGTCGGCATGGGCTTCGGCAATGGCGCGGGCCTGGCCGCCATCCGCGCCCGAATCATAGCAGAGGAATTCCACCCCCTGCGGCGCCTCGGCGGCCACGCTGGCCAGCGTTGCGCCCAGATAGGTGGCCCCGCCATGGATCGGCATCACCACGCTCAGCCATGGCTGGCCCTGCAGCGGCAGGCTCATCCCTG
>DASRYE010000015.1:0-27901 GCA_035653915.1 Novosphingobium sp.
CACCCGCGCCATCATCGCCCATTATGCCGCTGCCGACGCCCGCATCCGCCCCATCTTCCGCGAGAACAAGGGCCTCATCGCCAGCCTCAACCAGCTGATCGCCGAAGCGCGCGCGCCGCTGATCGCCCGGATGGACGCCGACGACATCTGCCACCCGGATCGTTTCGCCAGGCAGCACGCCTTCCTTGCCGCTCACCCCGATCACGGCGTTATCGGCACCCGCACCGAGGATATGGACGAGCACGGCCGCCTCTATCCGCCTTGCGCCAATCCCCATCCCCTCACCCATGCCGATTTCCTGGCCGCCATTGCGGCTGAAGGGCCGCTATTGTGCCACCCCTCGGTGATGATGCGGCGCGATGTGGTGCTGGCCGTCGGCGGCTATCACGCCGCCTTCCACCATTGCGAGGATCTCGACCTGTGGCTGCGCCTGGCCAGCCTCACCCGCATCGCCAACCTGCCCGAGCCGCTGCTGCGCTATCGCCACTATGCCGATCAGGTGTCCAGCCGCCATGCCACGCAGCAGCAGGTGGGCGCGGCCGTGGCGCGGCTTGCCTATCAGGAACGCGCCGAAGGCCGCCCCGATCCCACCGCCACCCTGGCCGAACTGCCCCCGGTAGACGCGCTCGATGCCCTGTTCGGCCGCCCGGGCGTAAGCGCGGCCGTGCGCGCCAAGGTAGCGCCGGGCCTGCTCTATTCGCTCAGCGCCCTGCGCGGGGCGGGCTTCGATATCATCCTGCGCTATCTTGCCGAAGGCGGGCGCCACGCCGGCATGTGGCGCACGGTGCTGCGCCTGCTGCGCTTTGGCGAGGCCACCCGCGCCCTGCGCCTGGCCGCTGCCCTTACCGCCCGCTGATCGCGCCGCCCATGCCCACGCCCCAGATCGCCCTCAGCAGCCTTGCCCTGCCGGCAGATGGCCCGCATCTGCGCCAGCCCCCCCGGCCGGTGGATTTGCGCGGCCCCAACTATGCCGCCCGCTTCGATGCCACCACCCTGTTCTACGATGTCTATCGCGCCGGCGCCCATGTCGTGCTGCAGGGCCCACCCTTCCTCAACCTACAGGCCCTGCTGGCGCAATCCGCCCCGCTGGCCGGTGCGCTGGCCGGCTGGTGGCCGCGCGCGCGCATCCGCCCCCGCTTCAAGGCCGGCGAGATCTGGTGGCGCAACGGGCCCGATCATTTCACCCTCTCCGGCCCGCTGGGCACCCACGCCATCGCCGTGCAGCCCGATGGCGCCGCGCTTTTCGCCGGCCGCCGGGTGATCCACACCCTGTCGAAAGACAATGACATCGCCTGGATCATCGACTGGGCCCGCTTCTACCAGCGCCACCACGGCGCCGATGCCGTGCTGCTCTACGACAATGGCTCCAGCGCCTATGACGCCGCAGAGCTGGAAGAGACGCTGGCCACCGCCTGCCCGCAGATGCTGGTGCGCGTTGTCTCCTGGTCCTTCCCCTATGGCCCGCAAGGGGGACTGGCAGCCGGCATCCCCGGCATCGAGGCGCCCTGGGATTCCGACTTCTGCCAGACCGGCTCGATGCAGCACGCCCGCCACCGCTTTTTGCGCCACGCCCGCAGCGTGCTCAACGCCGATATCGACGAGCTGGTGCTGGGCCCTGCCGGCCAGTCGATCTTCGCCGCCGCCGAAGCGAGCCGCGCCGGCTTCGTCAAATTCGCCGGGCGCTGGATCAGCGCCGCCCGCCCCGATGCCGCGGCCCACACCCCGCCCCGCCACGGCCACTTCCTGTGGCAGGATAGCGAAGAGGCCGAAACCTGCCCGCCCAAATGGTGCCTGGTGCCGCGCCCCTGGGCGCATCGGCGCTGCAGCTGGTCGGTGCACAATCTCTTCGGCGCGCGGGCCAACCGGCGGATCTCCCCCGCCTTCACCTATCGCCACTTCAAGGGCATCTCCACCAGCTGGAAATACGACCGGCAGGAAAGCACCCCCTTCACCCCCGCCCGCTTCACGCCAGACGACACGCTGGCCGCAGCCCTCGCCGCAGCGGATCTGATCCCCGGCTGATCGCCCGCGATTGGTTTTTGCCGCCGCTGCCCCTACATGGGGCCCATGCCGCCCGAAACGCCCGCCGCCCCCGGTTCCCGCCCTGCCCGCCACGATGGCTGGCGCACGCTTCACCGCTTCCTGCCCTATCTGTGGCCAGAGGGGAATCCGGCGCTGCGCCTGCGCATCATGGTCGCCATGGTGCTGATCCTGGCGGCCAAGGTCACCACCCTCAGCCTGCCCTATGCCTACAAGCGCGCGGTCGATGCGATGGGGGTGGGCGGGCCGGCCGCGGGGCAGGTGGCGCTGGCCTTCATCCTGGCCTATGCGGGCGGCCGCTTTGCCGGCATCGCCTTCGACAATCTGCGCAACATCGTCTTCGAGCGCGTTGGCCAGGATGCCACCAGGGCCCTGGCCGAGGATGTGTTTGCCCGGCTGCACCAGCTCTCGCTGCGCTTCCACCTGGCCCGCCGCACCGGCGAGGTCACCAAGGTGATCGAGCGCGGCACCAAGAGCATCGACACGATGCTCTATTTCCTGCTCTTCAACATCGCCCCCACGGTGCTGGAACTGGCCGCCGTGGCGGTGATCTTCTATCTCCATTTCGGCCCGGCGATGGTGGTGGCCACGGCCCTTGCGGTGGCGCTCTATGGCCTGGCCACGCGCTGGATCACCGAATGGCGCTCGCACCTGCGCGAGAAGATGAACCGGCTCGACGGGCAGGCGCTGGCCCGCGCGGTCGATTCGCTGCTGAACTACGAGACGGTGAAGTATTTCACCGCCGAGACGCGTGAGCGCGAACGCTATGCCGCCGCCACCCGCGCCTATGCCGATGCGGCGGTTGTGTCGGAAAACTCGCTGGGCCTGCTGAACATCGCCCAGGCGCTGGTGGTTAACCTGCTGATGGCCGCCGCCATGGGCTACACCGTGTGGGGCTGGGCCCAGGGCCGCTACACGCTGGGCGATCTCGTCTTCGTCAACACCTATCTCACCCAGCTGTTCCGCCCGCTCGATCTGCTCGGCATGGTCTATCGCACCATCCGCCAGGGGCTGATCGACATGGCCAGCATGTTCGCCCTGATCGACACCGAGGTGGAAGTGCGCGATGCGCCGGCAGCGCCCGCGCTGGTGGTGCGCCAGCCCTCGGTGGTCTTCGAGGAAGTCGCCTTCGGCTACGAGCCCGAGCGGCAGATCCTCAAGGGCCTCTCCTTCGAAGTGCCGGCCGGCGCCCATGTGGCGATCGTCGGCCCCTCGGGCGCGGGCAAGAGCACGATCGGCCGCCTGCTGTTCCGCTTCTACGATCCGCAGGCCGGCCGCATCCTCGTCGACGGGCAGGATATCCGCAGCGTCACCCAGGCCTCCTTGCGGGCCATCCTGGGCATTGTGCCGCAGGATTCGGTGCTGTTCAACGACACGCTGGGCTACAACATCGGCTATGGCCGCGATGGCGCCAGCCAGGCCGAGATCGAGGAAGCCGCCCGCGCGGCCGCTCTCACCGGCCTGATCGAACGCCTGCCCAAGCGCTATGCCACCGAAGTGGGCGAGCGCGGCCTCAAGCTTTCGGGCGGCGAGAAGCAGCGCGTGGCGATCGCCCGCACCCTGCTCAAGAACCCGCGCATCCTGCTGCTCGACGAGGCCACCAGCGCGCTCGACACCCGCACCGAGCAGGATATCCTCGCCACTCTCCACACGCTTTCGGCCAACCGCACCAGCATCGCCATCGCCCACCGCCTGTCCACCATCGCCGATGCCGATCGCATCTTCGTGGTGAACGATGGCCTGCTGGCAGAAGCAGGCACCCACACCGAACTGCTGCGCGCCGACGGGCTCTATGCCGACATGTGGGCCCGCCAGGCCAATGAAGCCGCCACGCTGGACGAGGCCGCCCAATAAGCGAAAGGGCCGGGCTGCCCCCCTGGCAACCCGGCCCCTTCCTTGAGAGGTTCGCTGTAAAGCGCAGCCTTAGAAGCTGGCGGTCAGCGACACCACGCCGGCGGTCTTGGCGGCGCGATAGATTTCATAGGCCGAACCCGGGCCCGAACCGATGAAGCCGGCATTGCTGGCGTTATCCGACGACACGTTGGTGCCCACCACCGAAGCGTCGAGGGTCAGGTTCTTCCACTTGTAGGAAGCGCCGACGGTGTAGTCGAGGTATTCCTTGGTGTAGTTGAAGCCGCCGCCGGTGTGGCCGAGGTGGGTGTGGATCGTCAGCGCGGGCAGCTTGGCCGGGCTGAAGCTGATCTCGCCATACTCATACATGTTGTAGTGGCTGATGCCCTGATAGGCATCGAAATAGCCCTGGTCCGGCGCCCAGTTCAGGCCGCCCTTCACGGTGAAGGGGCCATAGGCCTTGCTCAGCGAGCCGTAGAGCTCGAAATAGTTGCCGGCCGGCGCGCCCGGATAGAGGTAGCCGTAGAGGCCGCCGTCGAAGGTGATGCCGGTCTTGCCGATGGCGTGGGTGTAGCCGCCATAGACGTCGATCTCGGTGCCGCCGATGTTCACCTGGCTCTGGCCGGCGCTGGCGCTCGAACCCCAGAACGAGACATAGAAGCCAGACTTGTCGGCAACGGTGATCGCGGCCTGCACGGCGGGCTTGTTGTCCGACTGCGAAATACCGCGGAAGCGATACTGCGAGACAACAGCCGCGCTGCCGGTCACGGTGATTTCCGGAGTCGGCGCGTCTTCAGCGAAAGCCACCTGGCTCGAGCATGCGAATGCCACGGCAGCGGCGGCGCAGACGAATTTGATCTTCATAAGGAGCCCTTTTCCCTCTTGATGTCGGGTTCCTTCCTGCATCCTCTACTGTGCACCTCTTTATCGGGTGCAGCTTGTTTAGGCGAACAAGGGCTATCAGTGCTTATTGCGCCGCACAACCACCAGCACGGCCATGCGCGACATATCGGCCGCATGTGTGCCATATCGGCAACGCCATGTTGCCGTCAGATCAAACCGCCCAATCCTTCCACACCACCGCCTGCGCCACTTTTACGCAGGCATTTTCAGCATCATACGTCATCGCCGGCGAACCATACAGGCGCCAGCCCTGGGCCAGCGCCTCGGAAACGCGCTCGCAAAAGGCGCGATCGTCCTTGCCGGTCAACAGGCGATACACCGGGCGTTCATCTGGCGGCATCGTCACAGCACTTTCCCCTATTGGCCAGCGCCGGCGCCGCGGGTTTTCCGCAAGGCGCCGGCGCCCTCATTCAACACACTGGCATCAAAGGATATATTTGGACAGGTCAGCATCGCTCGCCAGCCCGTCCAGGCGCTGGCGTACATAGGCGGCATCGATCGTCACCTGCGCGCCGCGCCGCTCCTCGGCCTCGAACGACAGCTCTTCCAGCACCTTTTCCATCACCGTCTGCAAGCGGCGGGCACCGATGTTCTCCACCGTCTCGTTCACTTGCGCGGCGATGCGGGCAATCTCCGCCACCGCATCCGGAGTGATCTCTACCGCCACTTCCTCGGTGGCCAACAGCGCGCGATACTGCTCCACCAGATTGGCCCGCGTGTCCGACAGGATCCGCACGAAATCCGCCTCGCTCAGCGCCGTCAGTTCCACGCGGATGGGCAGGCGCCCCTGCAGCTCTGGCAGCATGTCGCTGGGCTTGGCCACATGGAAGGCACCGCTGGCGATGAACAGCACGTGGTCGGTCTTCATCGGGCCATATTTGGTGGCAATGGTGGTGCCCTCGATCAGCGGCAGCAGATCGCGCTGCACGCCCTCGCGGCTCACCGATCCGCCGCGCACATCGGAAACGGCGATCTTGTCGATCTCGTCGATGAAGACGATGCCATTGGCCTCGGCATCGGCCAGCGCCACGCGGGCGATGTCGTCCTGGTCCATGCGCTTCTCGGCCTCCTCGTCGATCAGCTTGTCGAGCGCATCGGCCACCTTCATCTTGCGGCGCTTCATCTGGTGGCGACCCATGGCCTTGGCCATCATGTCGCCCAGGTTGATCATGCCCATGCCGCCGCCCATGCCGGGGATCTCCATCGGCGCCGAAGGGGTATCCTCCACCTCGATCTCCACTTCCACATCGGCCATGGCGCCCTCGGCCAGGCGCTGGCGGAAGCTTTCACGCGTCGCCTCGCTGGCGCTATCGCCCACCAGCGCCTTCAGCAGCCGCTCCTGCGCGGCCCTGGCGGCCGCCTCGCGCACGGCCTCCCGGCGGCGGGCCTTTTCCAGCCGGATCGCTTCCTCGGCCAGATCGCGGCCGATCTGCTCCACATCGCGGCCCACATAGCCCACCTCGGTGAACTTGGTCGCCTCCACCTTCACGAAGGGCGCATCGGCAAGCCGGGCAAGCCGGCGGCTGATCTCGGTCTTGCCGCAGCCCGTCGGCCCGATCATCAGGATGTTCTTGGGGCTCACTTCCTCGCGCAGGGCAGCGGGCAGGTGCTGGCGGCGCCAGCGGTTGCGCAGCGCCACCGCCACCGCCTTCTTGGCCTCGGCCTGGCCAACGATATGCGCATCCAGCGCGGCGACGATCGCCTTGGGGGTCAGATTGTCGTTCATGGGAAAGCTCAACCGATCGTCTCGACCGTCACGCGGTCATTGGTGAAAACGCAGAGTTCGGCCGCCACCGCCATGGCGCGGCGGGCGATCTTCTCGGGGTCGGTCTCGTAATCGGCCAGCGCGCGGGCCGCGGCCAGCGCATAATTGCCGCCAGAGCCGATCGCGGCGATCATCGTGTCGCCCTGGGCTTCAGGTTCCAGCACATCGCCATTGCCGGTCAGCACCAGCAGGCTTTCGGCATCGGCCACGATCATCAGCGCTTCCAGGTTGCGCAGATATTTGTCGGTCCGCCAGTCCTTCGCCAGTTCCACCGCCGCGCGCAGCAGCTGACCCCGGTGGGCCTCCAGCTTGCGCTCCAGCCGCTCGAACAGGGTGAAGGCATCGGCGGTGGCGCCGGCAAAGCCGCCGATCACCTTGCCCTCGGCGCCCAGCCGGCGCACCTTGCGCGCATTGGGCTTCATCACCGTGTTGCCCATCGACACCTGCCCATCGCCGGCGATCACGGTTTTGCCGCCGCGCCTCACGCCGATGATGGTGGTGCCATGCCACTGGATCAGCCCGTGGCCGGCTTTCGTGCTTTCCATGCGGCCGATATGGGAGGGGCGGCCAGTCTTTTCCAGACCGCCGCCCCATTCCTTTTCACGCTATCGGCCAGAGCCGCCTCGCAAAGGGCGCCCTCGCATAGGGCCCCGCCGCCAAAGGCTCAGCTGCCGTTGGGGCCGCCACCACCACCGCCGCCGCCGCCACCGCCAGGCCCGCTGCCGCCGCTGCCAAGGCCGGCCGCGCCCACCGTGCCGATGTTGCCGAACAGATCTTCCAGGAAGGTGCGCTGGCGGCCCAGAGTCGGCGTCTCGGACTTTTCAGGCTTCAGGGTCACCACCTTGTCGAGCCCGGCGCGATCCACCCGCGCCACATTGCCCTTGTCATCGAAGGTCAGCCGCAGCACGGTCTCCTTCACCGGATGGGGCCGGCGGGCCACCGGCTGGGCGGTATCCACCGAGACGTAATACCACACCGGCGTGCCGAACTGGCTGGTGAAGGTGGGCCGGCCCAGCGTGTGCTCCACCGACAGGCGGTTATCCACCCCCGGCTGCACCGAATCGAGCAGCGCCTGGTCGATCACATAGCCGCGATGATCGTGGATGGTGGCACACCCGCCCGCTGCCAGCGCCATGCCGGCCAGCGCCGCCAGCTTCATGCGCATCGAAAACCTGACCTGCATCGCGCGTCTTGCTCCACATTCCTTGCCGCGCCTGCTGCAGGGCTTGCCCGCAGCTTCGGCTTTGCCTATCGCCTCTCGGCCTTAGGGCGCCTTGGGCCATATCGCAATGGCGCTTGGCAGGCGCCCGCCCGAATTGCCTGTTGCGAAACGCCCGCCAGAAAGGAAAGACGGCCCCGCCGCGCCCATGAACCACACCGCCACTGCCACCGCGCCGGCCCCTGCCGGCTTCCTGTCCCGCCTGCTGGGCGGCCTGTTCTCCCGCCGGGCAGACCCGCGCGAGGCGTTGCGCCCGCTGTGGCATGGCGTGGTGGCCAGCGCCCGCCGGCCGGATTGGTACACCAGCTGCGGCATCGCCGATTCGCTGCCCGGCCGCTTCGATGCGATCACGCTGGTGCTGGCGCTGGTGCTGCTGCGGCTGGAGACAGAAGCGGGGCAGACCGAGGCCGGCGTGCGCCTCACCGAACTCTTCGTCGAGGATATGGATGGCCAGCTGCGCGAGGCGGGCGTGGGCGATCTGGTGGTGGGCAAGCATATCGGCCGGCTGATGAGCGTGCTGGGCGGCCGCCTGGGCGCCTATCGCGCGGGCCTGGCCGAGGCAGACGATGCCGAACTGCACGCCGCCCTCACCCGCAATGTCACGTTGACAGAAGGCTCCGCCCCGCAGGCGCTGGCCGCTGCCACCCGCCAGCTGGCCACAGCCCTTGCCGCCCTCCCCGCAGAGCGCCTGCTGGCCGGCGAGATGCCGGCATGAGCGCGCCCGAAGCCACCGGCGAATTCAGCCGCATCGTCGATCTGCGCCAGTTCGACCAAGCCCCCACCCACATCGCCGCCAGCACGGCCGAATGCGCCGCCCTTGCCCGCCGCTTCGGCCTGGTGCGGGTGGAGCAGCTGGAAGCCGATGTCGCCTGCACGGCAGAAGGCGCCAGCGTGCGCGTCACCGGCCGGGTGCGCGCCCATATCGTGCAAAGCTGCGCGGTTTCGGCCGAGGACCTGCCCGTGACGATCGACGAGCCCATCGCCTTCCGCTTCGTGCCGAGCGGAACCCCGCTGCTGGCCACGGATGAGGAAGGCATAGAGATCACCGCCGAGGATTGCGACGAGATCGCGTTCGATCAGGGCTGCTTCGATCTGGGCGAGGCCGTGGCGCAAAGCATGGCCCTGGCGATAGACCCCTTCGCCACCGGGCCCGAGGCCGATCAGGTGCGCGCCTCTGGCCTGCTGGGCGCGGAAAACACCAGCCCCTTTGCCGCGCTGGCTGCGTTGACAAAGAAGGAAGACTAAAAAAGAGGGGGCCTTTCGCCCCCTCGTCCGATCTTGCCGGTCAGAACGGAATATCGTCGTCGAGATCCTCGGCGAAACCGCCGCCCGAACCACCCGTGCGGCCCCAGTCGCTGCCGCCCGAGGAACCACCGCCCGACGCGCCGCCCGGGGAACCGCCGCTGCGCCCCCAGTCGCCCCCGCCGGACGAGCTGCCGCCACCGCGCTGCCCGCCGCCATAGCCGCCGCCCGAGGAACCGCCGAAATCGCCGCCCCGGCCGCCGCCACCCTGGCCGCCACCGGGCGCGCCATCCAGCATGGTCAGCACGCCGCCCACGCCGCCCACGCTGATTTCCGTGGTATAGCGGTCATTGCCGTTCTGGTCCTGCCACTTGCGGGTGCGCAGCTGGCCCTCGATATACACCTTGCTGCCCTTGCGCAGAAAACGCTCGGCCACGCCCACCAGCCCGTCAGACTGCAACACCACCGAATGCCATTCGGTGCGCTCCTTGCGCTCGCCGGTGCTGCGGTCCTTCCAGCTTTCGCTGGTGGCGATGCGCAGGTTGGCGATGCGCCCGCCGCTCTGAAACGACTTCACTTCCGGATCGGCCCCCAGATTGCCGACCAGAATGACCTTGTTGACGCTGCCTGCCATCTAACCCTCTTGCCTCAAAGTCCCAGCGCCACCGCGCTCCAATAGGTGATACCGGCGAAGAGGTAGGCCAAGCCGAACAGATAGGCCAGCATGAAGGCCGGCCATTTCCACCCATTTGTTTCACGCCGTGTCACAGCGATGGTGCTCATGCACTGGGGCGCGAAGACGAACCAGGCCAGAAAGGCCAGCGCCGTTGCCAGGCTCCAGTGCTTCTGCAGCTGGCCGGCCAGCGCCTTGCCGGTCACTTCCTCGTCGCTGCTGGCCACGGCATAGGTAGTGGCAAGAGAGCTGACCGCCACCTCGCGCGCGGCCATCGAGGGGATCAGCGACAGCGCGATATCGCGGTTGAAGCCGATGGGCTTCACCACCACCGCCAGCCCGTTGGCGATATGGCCGGCCAGCGAGGCATCGATCTGGTCCTTGCCGGGCTCGGCGCGGGGGAAGTTGAGCAGCAGCCACAGCACCACCGACACCTGGAAGATGATCGTGCCCGCCCGGCGCAGGAAGATCCACGCCCGCTGCATCAGCCCCAGCGCCAGATCCTTGGCGCGCGGCAGCTGGTATTTGGGCAGCTCCATGATGAAACCGCTGGCCGCCCCCTTGGTAAGGGTGGCGCGCAGCAGCAGCGCCACCACCATCGCCCCCACGATCCCCGCCACATACAGCGCGAACAGCACCAGCCCCTGCAGGCCGATCAGCCCCGCCAGCGTGCCCACAGCGCCCAGCGGCCGGTTGGGGATGAACGCCGCAATGATCACCGCATAGACCGGCAGCCGGGCCGAACAGGTCATCAGGGGGGCGATCAGGATGGTCGTCAGCCGGTCGCGCGGGTCGGTGATCGAGCGGGTGGCCATGATCCCTGGCACCGCGCAGGCAAAGCTGGATAGCAGCGGGATGAAGCTGCGCCCCGAAAGGCCAACCCCGGCCATCATCCGGTCCATCAAAAAGGCCGCGCGCGCCATATAGCCAGACGCTTCAAGGCTGAGGATGAAGAAGAACAGGATGATGATCTGCGGCAGAAACACCACCACCGCGCCAACGCCGGCCAGCACCCCATCGATCAACAGATCGCGCCACAGGCTGGCGGGCAGTTCGGCCCGCACCAGCGCGCCAATCGCGTCCACGCCGGCCTGCAGGGCATCCTGCAGCGGCTTGGCGCCCGAAAACACCGCCTGAAACACGATGAACAGCGTGGCAAACAGGATGATCGGCCCGATCCACGGATGCAGCAGCAGCCGGTCCATCCGCGCATGCAGGCGGTGGCGGCGGGTTTCCGACAGGATCGCCGCATCAGCGATCGCATGGGCTTCCAGCCGCCGCTCGGCCATGTCGAGATGGGCGCGGGTGCCGGCGGGCCGCGCCCGGGCAATCGCCTCGCCCAGCTCGCCAAGGCCGCGCCGGCGCACGGCAACCGTCGGGATCACCGGCACGCCCAGCGCCCCTTCCAGCGCGCCCGGATCAATCACCAGCCCGTCACGCTCGGCCAGATCGACCATGTTGAGCGCCACCACCACCGGCTTGCCCAGCGCGATCACTTCCTGCGCGAACACCAGATGCTGCTCCAGGTTGCTGGCATCCAGCACCACCACCAGCACATCGGGCGCCGCCTCGCCGGGCAGCTCGCCCAGGATCACCCGGCGCGTCACTTCCTCGTCGGGGCTGGTGGCATCCAGCCCATAGGAGCCGGGCAGGTCGGTCAGCTCGATCGGCTCGCCGCTGGGCAGCACCATGCGGCCGCCCTTGCGCTCCACCGTCACGCCCGGATAATTGGCGATCTTCTGGCGGGCGCCGGTCAGCGCGTTGAACAGCGCGCTTTTGCCCGCATTGGGGTTGCCCACCAGCGCGGCGGAACGGCGGCGGCTCATGCGCCCTGCTCCTCATGCCGGCCATGATGGGGCCCGCCATGGCCATGATGGCGCCCGCGATGGTGATGGGGCCCGCGCGCCGGCAGCGGTTCCACCTGCATGGCGCGGGCATGCACCCGGCGCAGCGCCACGATCATCCGCCCCACGCTGATCGCCAGCGGATCGGCGGCGAAGAACACGCCTTTATGCGCCACCCTTATCCTGGCCCCCACATCCAGCCCCAGCGCGCGCAGGCGCTTGGCTTCCTCGGGCACCAGCGCGGCCCAATCCACCGCCACAATGCGCGCCGGGCAGCGCAGCGGCAGGCGATCAAGAGCCACGGTTTTCACGGCCACAGGGTTCTGGGCAAAGGGCGCATCGGCAGGCATCATCGCGCATCGCTGCCAGATTGCCGCAGGAATTGCAACTGGCTCGCAATAAGCTGGGGCAATCTGTCCAGTTTCGGCCTGCTATCCGGGCCTTACCGGGCCGGATAGCGCAGCCGGCCCGCCAGACGCACCAGGCTGAAAGGCACCCGCTCGGGCGGGGTGAAGCGGGCCTTGGCCTTTTCGAAGCGCAGGATGCCGGCGATTCGCCTGTCGAGGAAGGCCAGCGTGTCGGCCTTGCCCTCGCTCTTGTCGTCGACAAACACCGCGAGCGTCGCCGCATAAACCGCCGCCAGCGTCGCCCGCTTGGTATAGTGGTTATAGTCCGCCGCGGTATCGCCTGCCTGGCGCCACATGGCATCGGCGCTGACCCAGCCCAGCTTCAGCGCGGCGGCGATGTTCTGCGGCAGGGCCATGATCGCCAGCGCCCGGCGCAGCGCTTCCTCGCGGCCCTGCTGCTCGGCCAGGCGCGCGCGGATCAGCCCGGCAATGCGCCCGCGCACAGACAGCGCCGCCATCGCCTCCACCGGGCAGGCCGCCGCCATCGCCGCATCGACATGGGCGGTGAAGGCCGCGATCATCGCCATCGCCCCGCCCTGGAAGGCATAGGCCGCCACATCCGGGTTCACCCCCAGCCTGGCCGCGGCCGCGCGCACGGCCTCCATGCTCCAGCCATCAAAGGCGGCGGCATCGGCCAGCGCCGGCGCCAGCGCAATGCGCAGATCCTCCAGCGACCGCTCTTCCAGCGGCGGCAGGGATTCAGGCGACAGGGTCTGGGGCGCGCTCACAGGTGCGGCCCATAGCCGGCGGTGCTGCGCACCTTGGCCTGCTTGGAATAGCTCTCGATCTCCTCGAGCAGATTGCCGCTGCGGTCGTTCTCGCGCGCATATTCGCGGGCAGAGCGGCCGGTGTTGTCGGCCCGGTCGGGGTTGGCGCCGGCCTTCAGCAGCACGCGCATCATGGCGATGTCGCGGCGCTGCACGGCAGCCATCAGCGGCGTGTCGCCCAGCGAATCCGTCTCGTCCACCCGCGCGCCGTTCTGGAGGAGGATATCCACCCCCTCGGCAAAACCGATGTTCGAGGCCAGTTGCAGCGGGGTCACGCCGCGGTTGTCATGGGTGTTCACTTCAGCACCCTTGCCGATGAGAAAACGCATCCAGGTGGAGTCGCGCCGCCCCGTCACGATGTGCAGCGCCGTCTCGCCGCTGGTGCTGTCGTGGGTGTTGATCAGCGTCGTGCCGGGCTGCGACAGATCATCGTTCACCTCGTCGCCATCCTTCTTGCGCACGGCATCGAGGAATTTGTAGGCCTTGGAAAACTGCGCCTCGGCCGGGGCCACCAGCCCTGCCGCCAACACCAGCGCCAGCCCTGCGCGAACCGGCACTCCACGGAAAAACCGCGCAAATTTCAACACCTCGAACCTCCTCTGGCGAAGCAGCGCCCCCCAGCACCACAGAGCAACGCAATCGCACCTTGCGGGGGGCGCTTTAGCAGAGCATGAACCGCAGCGCCATGACCAAGCCTAGCCCCTTCCCCCTTGCGCGGCCCGCCCGCCGCGCGCTGGCCGCCCTTTCGCTGGCCGGCCTTGCCCTGCTGGGCGCCTGCCACGCCAAACCCGCCGCCGATGCCGCCGGCGATGCGCCGCTGGCCGGCGCTGCCATCGGCGGCGATTTCACCCTGGTGGACAAGGCCGGCCACACCGTGCGCTGGGCCGATTTTGCCGGCCACTACCGCATCGTCTATTTCGGCTACACCTTCTGCCCCGATGCCTGCCCCACCGATCTCAACGTGGCGATGCGCGGGCTCGACCGTTTCGCCAAGGCGCACCCGCAGGCGGCCGACAGGATCCGCCCGATCTTCATCACCATCGACCCCGCGCGCGACACGCCGGCCGCCGTCGGCCAGTTTGCCGCCGCTTTCAGCCCGCGCCTGCTGGGCCTCACCGGCACGCCCGATCAGGTGGCCGCCGCCGCCAAGGCCTTCGCCGTCTATTATGCCCGCGGCAAGGATACGCCCGGCGGCTATCTGATGGACCATTCGCGCATCGCCTATCTCTTCGGCCCCAAGGGCGAGGCGATCGACATGCTGCCGGTGGACAAGGGCCCCGATGCGGTGGCGCAGGATCTGGCGCGGTGGGTGAAATGAGCGGCCCCGTGCCCTTCTGGGAAAGGCCCGTCCACACCCTCTCGCGCGAGGAATGGGAGGCGCTGTGCGATGGCTGCGGCCAGTGCTGCCTGCACAAGGTGGAAGATGCCGATACCGGCGATATCTACCCCACCAATGTTGCCTGCAAGCTGCTGGATATCCCGTCGGGCCGCTGCTCCGATTATGCCGGGCGGCGCCGGCAGGTGCCCGATTGCGTGCGCCTCACGCCGCGCCTCGCCGCCACCCTGCCTTGGCTGCCAGACAGCTGCGCCTATCGCCTGCGCGCCGCCGGAGAGCCCCTGCCCGCCTGGCACTATCTCGTCTGCGGCGACCGCGAGGCGGTGCATGCCGCCGGCGCCTCTGTGCGCGGCAAGGCGATTTCCGAAGTGCTGGCAGGGCCGCTCGAACAGCATATCGTCTGGCCGGGCGAGCCGATGGAAGTGGTGGCCGTGGAAGACGCGCCGTCGCTGGACGACTGAGCGCCATGCGCTGGCCGCGCCCCCGCCCCCCCGCGGCACAGGCGCCGCATCTGGAACTGGCCGGCCAGCGCCTGCCGGTGGAAATCCGCAAGCTGGCGCAGGCCCGGCGGATCACCCTGCGCCTGGCCCGCGATGGCAGCGCGGTGCGCATCTCCATGCCGCGCTGGGCGGCAGAGGCGGAGGCGCTGCGCTTTGCCCTCAGCCGGCGCGAATGGCTGGCCGCCCAGCTGGCCCGCCTGCCCCGGCCGGCAGACCCGCAGGCGCCGCTCACCCACATTGCCTGGCGGGGCGAGCGGCTGGCCCTGCAGCACGATCCGGCCGCCCCCCGCCGCATCCGCGCGGCGCCCCCTGCGCTCCACATCGGCGGCCCGGCCGACAGCCTGAAGCCGCGCCTGCAACGCTGGCTGAAGGCCGAGGCGCTGCGCCTGCTGGCGGCAGACCTGGCCGAATATTGCGCCCGCGCCGGCGTGGCGCAGCCGGCCCTGGCGCTATCCTCGGCGCAGGCGCGCTGGGGCAGCTGCTCCACCCGCGGCGTGGTGCGAATCAACTGGCGGCTGGTGATGGCGCCCGATGGCGTGCGCCGCTCGGTCGTGGCGCATGAAGTGGCCCATCTTGTCCATTTCGACCATTCCCCCGCCTTCCATGCCCTGCTCGCCAGCCTGTTCGGCGCCGATCTGCCCGCTTGCGACAGATGGCTCAAAGCCCATGGCCGCACGCTTTATCTGCCCTTCGGCTAGGCTATCTGCCCCTCCAGCCAGGCCATGCACAGGCAGCGCTGGCGCTTTGGCGCAATTGCGCCTATTGGGGCGGCATGCTGTTCAAGCGCAAGGGCCAGTTCTGGGATGATGTCAGCCTGTCGGGCTTCATCGGTGATTTTCTCACCGTGTTCCGTCAGGCCGGGCGGCTGCGCTGGCGGATCTCGGCGCTGGCGGTGGCCTGCACCTATGCGGTCTTCTCGCTGATCATCCACGACGAGCACCGGATCGAGCCGCGCCTGCCCACCATCACCTATATCACCAGCTGGGAAGACGGCCGCACCGATGCCGAAATCCTTGCCGGCAACCGCGCCAACCAGCGCCGCAAGGAAGCCGAAGCCGCCCGCGAAGCGGCTGCCGATGCCGATGTGAAGGGCATGTACAAGGCCGTGGGCCGCGCCTCGGGCCTCGATGTGGACCAGATGGAGCGGCAGGCCAAGGCCGATGCCGCCAAGGATGCCGCCGCGGCCAAGGCCAAGCAGGCCGCCCTCTATGGCGCCGGCCACACCGCCACACCCTGAGGTGGCATCCAGCCCGCCTTCTGCCACAGATGCCCGCTGGCTGGCGGCCACCGCGCGCCTGGCCATGCGCGCGCGGCCGCTCAGCCGCCCCAACCCCGGGGTTGCCGCGCTGATCGTGAAAGACGGCCGGGTGATCGCCCGCGGATGGACAGCGCCGGGCGGGCGCCCCCATGCCGAAGCCGTGGCGCTGGCCGCCGCCGGCGCGCGGGCCGCAGGCGCCACGCTCTATGTCACGCTGGAGCCTTGTGCCCATGACAGCGCGCGCGGGCCCGCCTGCGCCGATCTGGTGGCGGCCAGCCCGCTCGCCCGCGTGGTGGCAGGGGTGATGGACCCGGACCCGCGCACCGCCGGCGCGGGCCTGGCCCGCATCCGCGCCGCCGGCAAGCAGGCGCTGCACCTGCCCTGCCCGGCCGCCCGCGCCAGCCTTGAAGGCTATCTGATGCAGCGCCTCGCCGGCCGGCCTTTCGTCACGCTGAAGCTGGCCACCTCGCTCGATGGCTGCATCGCCACGGCTGCGGGTGAAAGCCAGTGGATCACCGGCGCTGCCGCCCGCGCCCACACCCATGCCCTGCGCGCCGCGGCCGATGCCATTCTGGTGGGCGGCGGCACCTGGCGCGCCGATGCGCCCCGGCTGGATGTGCGCCTGGCCGGGCTGGAAAGCCGCAGCCCCGCCCGCTGGGTGCTCACCCATGGGCCGGTGGGCGCCGGCTGGCAGGCCCTGGCCGCGCCAGAAGCCATCCACACCGCCATGCCCGATGTGCAATATCTGTTCGTGGAAGGGGGAGCGGGCGCTGCCGCCGCTTTCCTCGGGGCGGGCCTTGTCGATCGGGTGCTGCTCTATCGCGCGCCGCTGTTCATTGGCGGCGGCAAGCCCTGCCTTGGCGATGTGGGCCTTGGCCCCCTTGCCGATGCCCATGGCCAGTGGCGCCACGCCGATCATCGCCAGCTTGGCAAAGACACGCTCGACATCTACGAGAGGGCCCCATGTTCACCGGCATAATCACCGCCATCGGCACTATCGCTTCCGTGCGCGCCTCGGGCGATCTGCACGCCACCATCACCAGCCCCTACCCGGCCGGCGGCATTGCCATCGGCGCTTCCATCGCCTGCTCTGGCGTGTGCCTGACGGTGGTGGAAAAGGGCGAGCGGGCGGGCGGCAGCTGGTTTGCGGTCGATATCTCGGGCGAGACGGTGGCGCGCAGCGTGCCCGGCCGCTGGGCCGAGGGCGCGCAGCTGAACCTCGAACAGGCGCTGAAGCTGGGCGAGGAACTGGGCGGCCATATCGTCACCGGCCATGTCGATGGCGTCGGCCAGGTGGTGGCGATCGAGCCGGTGGGCGAATCGCTGAAATTCACCATCGCCGCCCCGGCCGAACTGGCCCCCTATATCGCCCCCAAGGGCTCGATCACCGTCGATGGCGTGTCGCTGACGGTGAATGACGTGACCGACGAGGCCGATGGCACCGCCCGCTTCACGCTCAACATCATCCCCCACACCGCCGAGGTGACGACCATCGGCCAGCTGGTGGCAGGCGCTGGCGTCAATCTGGAGATCGACGTGCTGGCGCGCTATCTGAAGCGCATGCAGGCGCTGAAGGGCTGAGGCGGGGAAGGGCTGAGGCGGGGAAGGGCTGAGGCAGGGCGCCAGGGCGCCCGTTTCAGCCCTTTGCGGCCAGCCCCCGTGCAAAAGCGGTGCGCTCCAGCGCATAGATCACATGGCGCACGGCCTGGCCGCCCATCATCGCCACATCGCTGCGCTCGGTCAGCCGGGCGCCGATGCGTTCGGCAGCGATGCGGCTGCGCCGGTTCGCCTCGCCAATGCGGAAATCCACGCGGGCGACATAGCGGAAGGCATGGGCCAGCATCAGCCGCTTCATCGCGGCATTGGCGCCCGTGCCCCAGGCGCTGCGGGCAAGGAAGGTCCAGCCGATCTCGACAGCGCCGCCGCCGGCCGGGTCATACGCATCCCAGCGGGAAGAGCCGATCACCGCGCCCGTCGCCGCATCCACCGCCACTATCGCCCCGCCACTGGCCAGCGCATCGGCGAAGAAGGCGCGGAACACCTCCTCGCGCCAGCGGTCATGCGCGGGGTGCTGTTCCCAGATCAGCGGATCGCTGGCAACGGCATAGAGCGCGTCCCAGTCTTCAGGCGCAAGGGGGCGCAGCGCCAGCCGGCCCCCTTCCAGAACCGGCTGGCGCTCCATGCCGGTGATCAGGCCGTCACATCCGCCACGGCGGCGATGAACTTGTCGATGTTGCCCATCGTCAGGCCGGCGACGTTGATGCGGCCGGAGCCGGCCATGTAGACACCATGCTTCTCGCGCATGGCCAGCACCTGCTCGGGGCTGAGCGGCACGATCGAGAACAGGCCGTTCTGCGTGCCGAAGGGCGCGAAATCAACCGAGCCCTGAATGCCGGCCCCGCCCAGGCGGGCGCGCACTTCGTTCATGCGGGCGCGCATCACGTCCAGCTCGTTCAGCCAGCTGGCGGTCAGCTCGGCATCTTCCAGGATGAGGCGCACCACCGCGCCGCCATGATCGGGCGGCATCGACCAGTTGGCCCGGGCCAGCGCATGGCCGTTCGACAGGATCGCGCCGATCTGGCTGGCCTCTGCCGCCAGCACATAGAGCGCGCCGACACGGTCGCGATAATAGCCGAAGTTCTTGTCGCAGCTGTAGGCGATCAGCGCCTCGGGCACGGCGGCCAGCACGCGGCGCACGCCATAGGCGTCCTCCTCCATGCCCTGGCCCAGGCCCTGATAGGCCAGATCCAGAATCGGCAGGATGCCCTTGGCCTTGATGAGGGCGGCAATCTCGTCCCACTCGGCCGGGGTATAATCGATGCCGGTGGGGTTGTGGCAGCAGCCATGCAGCATGATGGCATCGCCCGCCTCGGCGCTGGCAATGGCCGTGCGCAGGGCGTCCATATCGGCAACGCCGGCCTTGGTGGCATGGGCAAAGCCCTTGATCGCCACGCCCACATCGGCGGCGATCTGCGCGTGGTTGGGCCAGCTGGGCGTGCCCATCCAGATGCGCTGGATGCCGGCGCGCTTGGCCAGCGCCACAGCCAGGCGCACAGCGCCGGTGCCGCCGGGGGCCTGCATGCCCTCGATCCGGCCATCCAGCGTGGGGTTCGCCTGGCCGAAGATATAGGGCATCAGCGCATGGACAAAGCCCATGTCGCCCTCAGGCCCAAGATAGGCCTTGGAATCCTGGATCTCCAGCAGCTTCTTCTCGGCCGCCTTCACCGCGGCAAACACCGGCGTGGCGCCGGTGTCGGTGCGGTAGACGCCGACGCCGAGGTCAATCTTGTCCTCGCGCGGGTCTGCATTGTGGAGCTTGATCAGCGCCAGAAGCGCGTCGGCGGGCTGTTGCTGGAGGTTCGTAAGCATGGCCCGCGCCCTTAGACCCGCGCGCCCGCGCGGGCAAGGGCGTTTGGCGCAATCGTCCCGCTCAGAAAGGCAACCAGTTCTGATGGCGCGACATCTTCATGTAGCCGCCATTGATGCCCAGCCGCAGCCCCACGCCCAGCCGCACCGGAATCAGCACCACATCGCCGCGCCGCAGATAGGAAACATGGAAGCCGCCGATGAAATAGGCCTGCCCCTCGCCCGCGCCATAGCGGTGGAAGAGATCGTCGGTGTTGTAGAGGTTATAGACCAGCACGAAGGTCTTGGCGGCGCTGGCGCCCACATCGAAGCCCAGCGAGGGCCCCGTCCAGTACACCGGCATCTGCCCTTCCACCTTGTGGAACAGCGTGCCCGAGCCATAGCGCAGGCCCACCGCCAGCGCGCCGCCCGCCTCGCGGCCAACGATATAGCCATTGGGCTCGCCCTGCTTCTTCAGAATATCCTTGATGACATCGGCCAGCCCATGCGCGCCCTTGCCGAACACGCCGGTGGCCGCGCCGATGAGATCGTCCTCGTGATAGGTGCCGTTGCGGTTATTCGGCTCGCCCGCGCCATTATAGCCGTTGTAGCGCGGGGCGGCGGTAGGATCGCCCTGATAGGCGCCGCTGCCGCCGGCATAGGGCGCGGCCGCCGTGCCGGAAGGCGCGCCGGTGTAGGCCGGGCGCGGGCTGGCCGTGGCGGAAGCCTGGGGCGTGGGCATCAGATCGCTGTCCACCCCGCCGCTTTGCGCGCCATAGGCCTGCTGGCCGTAAGACTGCTGGCCATAGGATTGTTGCGCAGCCGCCGCCGTGGCCAGCGCCGGCCCCACCGCCAGGCCCAGCGCCCCTGCCACCAGCGCCGCGCGGGCCAGCCCCCGGTGTGCCAAGCCCCGGCGTGCAAGCAGGCCTGTCAGGCGCCCGGCCCGGCCACTGGCGGCGCCATGAAGGTTGCTGTGCTTGCTCATCATCCTGTCTCCTGCCGAACCGCCGGCCTTGCGCGCCTGCCCTAGCATGCTTTGCAGCGGGGGAGAATCCTCGGGCAAGGCGGGCATGCGGGGGCCGGCGACAGGCCGAGTCGGTTTTGCGACAGGCCGCATGGCGCAGGGATGAACGCCCCTGCCAGCCCCGCCCGGCCCTGATGCTGGGCCACGCCAAAATAAACCGCACAACCCCTCTTGCCGCCCTGCCAAAGCGCGGTTATAGCGCGCCCTCGCCGCTGCGATCCGGAGACGTGGGTGAGTGGCTGAAACCAACGGTTTGCTAAACCGTCATACTGAGAATTCGGTATCGAGGGTTCGAATCCCTCCGTCTCCGCCAGATCCCGCCTCTGGCTCTTCATCGCAAACTGGCAGAAACAGGGCTGGCCAGGCCCTGCTGCCCGGAACCCTCAATATCCGCCAGGGACGAAGGGATCACCCTTTGCACGAAACCCGTGCACCAGCGCCCGCGCCGCGTTGGACAGCAAAAGCGCATCCACGCCCACCGCCGCGAAATGCGCCCCGGTTGCGAGGAAATGCTGGCTGACCCCGGGGCTTGCCGAAAGGAAGCCCGCAAACTTGCCCAAAGCGCGCACTCTGGCGATCGCCGCATCGATGGAGGCGATCACGTCCGGATGGTCGGGCTTGCCCAGCAGCCCCATCGAGGCCGACAGATCCACCGCGCCAAAAAACACGCCGTCCACCCCGGCGGTGGCGGCAATATCTTCCAGATTGTTCAGCCCCGCCACGCTTTCCACCTGCAGAATGAGGCAGATGTTCTCATTGGCCGTGGCCATGTAAGAGGGATCGTTGCCCCATCGGGCAGCGCGGGCGATGCCTGATCCCACCCCGCGAAACCCTTCTGGCGGATAGCGGGTGGAGGCAACGATGCGCCGGGCCTGTGCGCCGCTTTCCACCATGGGGATCAACAGGTTGTTGGCGCCAATGTCGAGCAACTGCTTGATCAGCACCGGATCATCCGTTGGCGGGCGCACCACCGGCGCGACATCATAGGCCGCAATCGCCTGCAATTGCCCGAGGATGATGCGCAGATCGACAGGCGAATGCTCGCCATCCAGCAACAGGAAATCAAAGCCCGCCCCGGCGCAGACCTCGGCGCAATATTGATCCGCCAGCGCCAGCCAGAGGCCGAACAGCGGCTGGCCCGCAACCCGCGACTTGAAGCTATTGTGCATGCCCGCCCTTTCTAAAGCTTCACGCAGACATTGGTGAGTTCGGTGTAGAACTCCAGCCCGTGCACCCCGCCCTCGCGGCCAATGCCCGATTGTTTGGCGCCGCCAAAGGCCGTGCGCAAATCGCGCAGGAACCAGGCGTTGACCCAGCAGATGCCCACCTCCATCCGCGCCGCCACGCGGTGCGCGCGGGCGAGGTTCTCGGTCCACACCGCCGCTGCCAGGCCATAGGGCGAGGCATTGGCCAGGCGTATCGCCTCCTCCTCGGTATCGAACGGGCGGATGTGGCAACAGGGGCCGAAGATCTCCTGCGTCACACAATCGGCATCATCGGCAAGCCCGGTCCAGATCGTCGGCTGAACCCAGGCGCCGCCGGCCAGGGCGGCCGGCATGTCGGGCACGCCGCCGCCGGTGATCACCTGCGCGCCCTGCTCCACCGCCCGGGCATAATACGACAGCACCTTGGCCTTGTGCTCTGCCGAAACCAGCGGCCCCAGCGTGGTAGTGGCATCTTCCGGCCGCCCCGGGCGCAGCCCTTCGGCGCCGGCCTTCATGCGCGCCACAAAGGCATCGAACAGCGGCCTTTCCACATACACCCTTTCGGTGCCCAGGCAGACCTGCCCGCAATTGGCGAAGACCGAACGCATCGTGCCTTCCACCGCCTTGTCGAGATCGGCATCGGCAAAGATGATCGCCGGGTTCTTGCCGCCCAGCTCAAAGGAGACCGGGCGGATGCCTTGCGCGGCCTGCTGCATGATCGCCGCCCCCGTGCGCGTCTCGCCGGTGAAGGTGATGCCGTTGATGCCGGGATGGCGCGTGAGATATTCCCCCGCCGAGGCCGGGCCCAATCCATGCACCACATTGTAGACGCCCCGGGGCACGCCCGCCGCCTGCATCACCTCGCCCAGCAGCGTGGCCGTCAGCGGGGTGTCCTCCGACGGCTTGACCACCACCGTGTTGCCCAGCGCCAGCGCCGGGCCCACTTTCCACGTCATCAGCAACAGGGGCAGGTTCCACGGGCTGATCACCGCGATCACGCCGCGCGGGCGGCGCAGGCCATAGTTGAGCGCCCCCTGCCCATCGGGCGTGGGGGTGGAAAAACATTCGGTGGCCACCGTCTTGGCAATGTCGGTAAACAGGCGGAAATTGGCCGCGCCGCGTGGGATGTCAATGTGGGAGGCAAGGGCAAAGGGCTTGCCGGTGTCGAGGCATTCAGCCTCGAGGAAATCGTTGAAGCGCGCGGTAATGCCATCGGCCACGGCGCCCAGCAGGTCGGTGCGCTCGGCAACGCTCATGCGGCCCCAGGGCCCTGCCAGCGCGGCCTGCGCGGCGGCAACGGCGGCGGCCACCTCGGCCTCGCCCCCTTCGGGCACCAGGCCGATGACGCTGCCATCGATCGGGCTGTGATTGGTCCAGCTCTTGCCAGACTGGCCACAGGTAAAGGCACCATCGATGAAATGCGCGGCATCGCGCCGCGCGTTGTTGGTATCAGGCATAATCCGTCCAATGTTCCAGCGCGTAGGTCAGGCATGCGCGCTCTTCCTGTTCCGAGGCGCCCGAAGCGCCGATCCCGCCAATCACCGCCTCGCCCAGCAGGATCGGCAAGCCGCCGCCAAACAGCACCACGCCCGGCCTTTGCGACAGCCCCTGATGCAGGGCCGGACTATAGCTGAGGGCCGCCCCCAGATCGTCGGTGGAAAGGCCGAAGATGGCGCTGGTGGCGGCCTTGTCCTTCGCCACGTCGATCGAGGGCGGCCAGGTGCCATCATCGCGACGCAGCGCCACCAGATGCCCGGCCGGATCGCAGATCGCGATGGCCAGACGCAGGCCCATGGCGCGCGATCGTGCCATCGCGCGCGCCAGAATGGCCTCGGCCGCATCAAGCGTGATCGCGGCATGGGTGAAAGACAAGGCCATGGGGTTTTCCTTCAGGTTACAACATTCATGAAATTGTCGTTCAGCTGGCGCTGATAATAGAAGATGCCCTTGCCCAGGCTCTGCTTGTCCCACACCCGCACCGGGTGATCGGGATAATAGGTATAGCCTTCGGCAAAGACTTCGGTGCGATTACCGGATGGATCGAAGAAGTAGATCGTGCGCCCGCGGGTGATGCCATGGCGCGTGGGGCCAAGATCGATCGAGAGGTTATACTTGGTGATGATATCGGCGGCATGGCCAACGGCATTCCAGTCGGCCAGTTCGAAGGCGGCGTGATGCATGCGCCCGGGCACCCCGCCATCCACAAAGGCCACATCATGCGCCTTCATGCCGCAGGTCAGCCAGATGGCGATGGGAGCGCCGCTTTCATCGTCCACCTTTTCGGCCAGATAGAAATCCAGCACGCGGGTGAAGAAATCGAGCGTTTCGGGCACGCGCACGCCATTCAACTGCATGTGATCGAAACGGCGCGCGCCCATGCCATGGGGCTCCACCGGCCAGATATCGGGATTGGCCAGATCAGGCTTGGGCTCAGACTGTTCGGCATGGGCGAAAAGCTGGATCGTGTGGCCCGATGGGGCGACGAATGAAATGCGCCGGCCATAGCCGGGCTGCTCACCAGCCGCGATATGCGCGACAGCGATGCCCTCGGCCCGCACCCGCGCCTCGAAGTGATCAAGATCTGCCTCTTCCATCACCTTGAAGGCGATGAAATCCATCCCCGGCGTATCGGCCTCGACCAGCGTGACCGAATGGTGCTCGAACTCGTCCGCTCCTTTAAGGAAAGCCCGCCCTGCATCGGAACCAACCTTGTAAAGCCCGAGACGATCCACATAATGCGAAAGCGCGGCCTCCACATCCATCACGCGGATCTGAACAAGACCGGGGCGCAGGATACCTTTCATAGCCATGGCATATTTTCCCTTTACTGGGCCAGCTGTGACCAGGTGGCCCGAATGAATGACGGCTTTCCCCCACCAGTTTGCGGTGATCTTGTTGTTATGAAATCATTCAACGGGATTGAACGGCAGCCGGCCGGTCAGGCCGACCGGCGCACGACCGACAGCAGCGGGAAGCGGCTTGCCCCCCGCGCCAGCCCCCAGACCCCCTTGCGCGCAGCCACCATCATCACGATGGCAATGGCCCCCAGCACGATCTGGTAAACCGTGCCGAAATCCGCCAGCAGCTCGCGCAGCAGGATGAACAGCGCCGCGCCCAGCAAGGGCCCCTCGATCGTGCCATAGCCGCCGATCACCACCATGAAGATCACGAAAGCGGTCCAGTCGACCACGGCGAATTGCGGATCGGGCGCCACGCGCAGCTTCTGCATCACCACCACCGCGCCCACCAGGCTGGTCATCACCCCCACCACGCAGAACAGCGCGATCTTCAGCGGCTTCACCCGCACGCCCACCGCCTCGGCGGCGATGCCGCTGTCGCGCAGGGCCCGCAGGCCCAGCCCCCAGCGCGAACGCAGCAGCGCAAAGGTGATCCCCACCGAGCCCGCCGCCACCGCAAAGGCCACCGCATAGACCACCCGCGATCGCACCGCGCGCGTCTCGCCCAGCGTGTGCAGCACATCAGAGGGCAGCGAGGCCCCCGAACCGCCGCCCAGCGAGGGGAATTGCAGCACCGTCAACCGCAGGATCTCGGCAATCGCCCAGGTGCCGATGGCGAAATAGGGGCCCGACAGGCGCAGCGAGAGCAGCCCCATCGGCACCGCCGCCACCAGCCCCACCAGCGCCACCAGCGGCAAGGCGGCCAGCATCGGCACCCCTGCCAGCACGGTGAAGCCATAAAGCGCAAAGCCGCCAATGCCGATGAAGGCCTGCTGACCCACCGAAAGCAGGCCGCCATAGCTGGCCAGCAGGTTCCACAAGGTGGCCAGCGCCGCATAGACGAGGAATTCGCCGAGAATGCGCTCGGCAGAAGCATCGCCCCACAGCGGCACGCTGGCCAGCGCCGCCACTGCCGCTGCGGCCGCCACACGGGCCATGGCCAGATCGCGGGGGGGCCTGGCCGGGAGGTTGGTCGTCTGTGTCATGGTCATGCCTTGCTGCGCGCCAGCACGCCTTGCGGGTGCAGCACGATCACCGCCAGAAACACCAGGTGCCCGGCCAGTTGCTGGAATTGCGGGTTGATCTGGGCGCCCAGCGCCTGGGACACGCCCAGCAGGATGCCCCCCATCAGCGCCCCATAGATACTGCCCATGCCGCCGATCACGATCACCTCAAAGGCGAAGATCAGCCGGCTGGGCCCGATGAAAGGATCAAAACTGCCATAAACGCCCATGAAAATGCCCGAAAGCGCCGCCAGCCCGAAAGCGATCGAGGTGACCAGCGCATAGACATGGTTGGTATCCAGCCCCATCACCCGGGCGATTTCGGCATCATCGGCAGAAGCGCGAAAGGCCCGGCCCGCGGCGGTGTGAAAGAACACCCACTGCAGCCCCACCAGCGCCAGCACCGCCACGCCAAACATCGCCAGCGGCAGCACGCCTACCGCCACGCCCGGCATCACCGCCAGGCTGAGATCGGCCAGGGGCCCGGCGTCCAGCCGCCGGCTATCTGCCGAAAACAGCGAGAGCAGCACGTTCTGCAAAATGATCGAGAGGCCAAAGGTCATGATCAGCGCGGGCAGCGGATCATGGCCCAGCGCCCGGTTGACCAGCAGCCTTTGCAGCCAATAGCCCGCCGCCGCCACGATCAGCACCACCGGCACCGCCACCACAAAGGGCGACACCCCCAGCCCCACGGCCAGCACCTGCGCCAGAAAGGCGGCCACCACGATGATATCGCCATGCGCCATGTTGATGATGCGCATCACCCCGAAAACCAGCGCCAGCCCCGATGCAGCCAGCGCATAGATACCGCCCAGCAAAAGCCCCTGGACAAGGGCGTTGACCCAGATCATGCGTGAACCCCGAAATAGGCGTCGATGATGGCGGCCTGGTCGGCGGTTCTGCTGTCGCCCGACAGCACCACCTTGCCGGCGCGCAGACACAGGAACTGATCGGACACCGACAGCGCGCGGTTGATATCCTGCTCCACCAGAATGGCCGAAACCCCCGGCCCGACAATCTGGCGGAACGCGCGATAGATCTCCTCGATCACCACCGGGGCCAGCCCCAGGCTCAGCTCATCGAGCAGCAGGAGATCGGGATTGGCCATCAGCGCCCGGCCGATCGCCACCATCTGCTGCTGGCCGCCCGAAAGCTGGGGGCCCAGATGGTGGCGCCGCTGCACCAGGGCGGGAAACAGCGCATAGACCGCCTCCAGCGTCCATGGCCCGGGCCGCTTCACCTGCGCGCCGATGAGGAGGTTCTCCTCCACGCTCAGCGAGGCGAACAGGCGCCGCCCCTCGGGCACCACGGCCACGCCCGCGCGGGTGGTCTCGGCAGGGGTGCGGCTGGCAAGGCAGGCGCCATTGTGATGGATCGAACGCGCGGGCGGCCTGAGCACGCCGGCCAGCGTCTTCAGCAGCGTGGTCTTGCCGGCGCCATTCGCGCCGATCAGCGCCAGCACCGCGCCCGGCGCGATGCTGAAGCTGACATCGAAGAGGGCCTGAAAGCCGCCATAAAAGCTGCTCAGGCCAGAAACGGAAAGGCGCGGCTCAGTCATGGGCCATCCCTGTGTAAAGCGCCACCACGGCGGGGCTGGAGATCACCGCCTGGGGCGGGCCATCGGCCACCACGCGCCCGGTATCGAGCACCACCAGGCGCGAGACGACCGCCATCAGCGCGTGCACGATATGCTCGATCCACACGATGGTGACGCCGCCGGCATGGATGTCGCGCACGATGTCGATCAGTTGCGCGCATTCGGCATCGGTCAGCCCGCCGGCGATCTCGTCGAGCAGCAGGAGGCGCGGATTGGTGGCAAGGGCGCGCGCCAGTTCCACGCGCTTGCGGTCCAGCAGCGTGAGGTCGCCGGCCAGCGTGTCGGCGCGGTGGGCCAGATGGGTCTGGGCCAGCACCGCATGGGCGCGCTGCGCGGCCGCGCGGCCCGCCAGGCCGCCGCCAAAGCTGGCGGCGGTCAGCAGGTTTTCAAACACCGTCATCCCCGCAAAGGGCTGGGGCACCTGGAACGAACGGGCAATGCCATGGCGCGAACGCCATGCCGCCGGCCGCCGGCTGACATCCTGCCCGACAAAGCCCACCTGCCCCGCATCGGGCATCAGCGTGCCGGTGATCAGGCTGAACAGCGTGGACTTGCCCGCGCCATTGGGGCCGATGATGCCCACCGCCTGCCCTTCCGGGATCGCCAGCGAGACATCATCGGTGACCTTGAGCGCGCCGAAACTGCGCGAGAGGCCCGAGAGTTCGAGCAGCGCGCTCATGACAGCAGCGCAAGGTTGGCGCCCACCGGAATGGCCGGGGCGTCCTTGTCGAAAACGATCTTCTGCTCGACGCCGAAGCGGCCGCCGGCCAGCCATTGCCCGCCCACCAGCGGCGTGGTCGAGACATTGGCCACCGGCCCCCTGGCCCAATCCACATGGCCCGCGATCGTATCGAGGCTGGTGGTCTTGATCGCGTCGCGGATCGCTTCGGGTTCCAGCGCCGTGGTGCGCCGCAGCACATCAACCGCCACCTCGAACAGGGCATGTTTGAAGCCCAGCGGCGGG
>DASRYE010000016.1:0-4924 GCA_035653915.1 Novosphingobium sp.
GGCTGGTGCCCGCCGATGTGCTGATCGCCAGCAGCACTTCCAGCCTGCCGGTCAGCACGCTGCAGGCAGGGCTGGCCCATGGCGGGCGCTGCGTGCTGGGCCATCCGTTCAACCCGGTGCATCTGATCCCGCTGGTGGAAGTGGGCGGCGGCGCGGCCAGCGATCCGGCGGCGGTGGATATCGCCCAGGATTTCTACGCCTCCCTGGGCAAGCAGCCGATCCGCCTCAGGCGCGAGATCTTCGGCCATATCGGCAACCGGCTGACCAGCGCGATGTTCCGCGAGGCGGTGCGGCTGGTGGCCGAAGGCTATGCCAGCGTGGCCGATATCGACAAGGCCATCCGCCATGGCCCGGCGCTGAAATGGGCCATCCAGGGCCAGTTCACCACCTTCCACACATCGGGCGGGGCGGGCGGGCTGGCCGCCTTCCTGCCCAAATTCGCCCCCGGCATCGTGGAGCGCTGGGCCACCATGGCCGATCCGCCGCTGACAGATCCGGCGCTGCAGGCACAGCTGGTGCGCGGCATGGAAGAAGCTGCGCAGGGCCGCAGCGTGGAGGCCATCGCCGCCCATCAGGATGCCTGCCTGATGGCGCTGCTGCAGCTGCTGCGCGATTGATGATTTTCATCCGCTAGTAGATCAGAAACATCCCTCACCCCGCCGCCTCCCTGTTGTCTTATCGGCGCATCAACGGCGCTGCTGGCAGCGCCTTATGGGAGAGACGAGGATGACCGTGGACGCCATCAACCGGCCCGATGCCGAAGACATGAGCGTGGCCTTTGTGAAGCCGGTGCGCGAGCTGCAATCCTGCAACCACCTGCTGGACGACCACGCCGCGCTGGAGGCCTTCTACGAGGATCAGGGCTATATCCTGCTGCGCGGTGTGTTCGATCCGCAATCGGTGGCAGAAGCGCGCGATGCGATGCTGGCGGTGGCCGCCGCGCTGGGGCTGACCACGCCCGGCGACCCCACCGGCACCTGGACGGGCGCCGCCTTTGCCGGCGGCATGGAGGAAAGCGACAGCTACAGCGGCATTGCCAGAAAGCTGATCGAGCATCCGGCCAATCTGGCGGTGATGGAAAAGGTGCTGGGCGAGCCGGCGGTGGCGGTGCCGATCGTGCAATATCGCACCTATCCGCCGCATGGGCCGATCACCGTTGTCCACCAGGACGGCTTCTACAGCCCCGGCATCCAGGACTACAAACCGGTGTGGGTGCCGCTCAGCCCGTGCGATCGCTCGATGGGCGGGCTCGCGGTGGCCGTGGCGCAGAACAAGCGCGGCTATTTCCACAATATCGGCAAGCCCGCGCCCTATCCCTTCCCGCGCGATGCCGTGCCCGACGATGCCTGGGCCACCACCGACTATCTGCCCGGCGATGTGCTGATCGTGCACCCCTACACGCCCCATTGCAGCCTGGCCAACACCTCCAGCCGGCTGCGCATCACTTTCGACAGCCGCGTGCAATCGGCCCGCAACCCCAGCGCCATTGCCGCCACCGTGCTGGCGGTCAGCCCCACCTCGATCACGGTGGATGCCGGCGGGCCGGCGCCGCAGACCTTCTCGGTGGACAAGGACACCTTCCTGCGCCCGGTGAACCCCGGCGTGCGCGAACCCTTCGAGAGCTTTGCCGAAGTGACCAGGCCGGGCATGCGGCTGGTGGTGGTGCGCGATGGCAACCGCGCGGTGATGCTGCGCAAGGCCGCCGAGGGCTGAGCGAAAAGGGGGGCGTTTGCCGCGCCCCCCTTCCCCCACGGCCCCTCTTCCCGGACCGGAACTGATAGCGCCCGCACAGGCGGCGCCGACAGCGGCTCAGGCGGCGTAAAGCCCACCCATCTCCTGCAGGCGCGCCAGATGGTGATCGCGATCGCCCAGCAGCGCGTCGATCGCCGTCAGCCGCTTGAAGGCATGGCCCACCTTGTATTCGGCGGTGATGCCGATGGCGCCATGCATCTGCACCGCTTCCTGCCCGATCAGCCGCCCGGCCTTGCCGATCTGTGCCTTGGCCGCGGCAATGGCGCGGCTGCGCTCGCGCTCGTCGCCCCTCAACGCCAGGGCGGCCAGGATCGCCATGCTGCGCGACAGTTCCAGCTGCATCAGCATCTCCACCGCGCGGTGCTGCAGCGCCTGGAAGCTGCCGATGGCCACCCCGAACTGCTTGCGCGTTTTCAGATATTCCACCGTGATATCCAGCGTTTCGGCCATCACGCCAACGGCTTCGGCCACCAGCGCGGCGGTGGCCTCGGCAAAGGCGCTCTCGAGAATGGCCGCGCCGCCGCCGGCAGGGCCGATCAGCGCATCGCCGGCCACCGCCACGCCCGCCAAAGCGATCTCGGCCACCGGCACGCCATCATAGCCGCGCGCGCCGGCAAGCTGGAGGCCATCGGCGCCCGCCGGCACCAGAAACAGGCCCAACCCGCCCTCCATCTGCGCGCTGACGATCAGCGTATCGGCGCTCTGCCCGTGCAGGACCGCGCTCTTGCGCCCGTCGATCCGCCAGCCATCGCCGCTGCGGGTGGCGGTGGTGCGGGCTTCCAGCGTGTGGCGCGGCAGGCCCCTTTCGGCATGGGCCAGCGCCAGCAGATGCGTTCCGGCGGCCAGTTCGGGCACAAGGCGCGCGCGCTGGGCGGGGCTGGCACCATGGCGCAGCACGCCGCCGGCCAGCACCACGGTGGCGAAATAGGGCTCTGCCACCAGCCCGCGCCCCAGCGCTTCCATCACGATCATCTGTTCCACGCCGCCGCCACCAAAGCCGCCATCCGCCTCGGCAAAGGGCAGGGCCAGCAGGCCCATTTCGGCCAGCCCCGCCCAGTTCTCGCGGCTCCAGCCCAGTGCGCTTTTCTGGGCCTGCTCGCGCTTCTGGAACGGGCAATTGTCAGCCACGAAGCGGTTCACCATCTCGCCGAGCAGCTTCTGCTCGTCCGTCAGTTCGAAATCCATGCTATCTGCTTCCTGCTTGGCCGGCCCGCATCACAGGCCCAGCACAGTTCTGGCGATGATGTTCTTCTGGATCTCGTTCGAGCCGCCAAAGATCGACACCTTGCGCATGGCGAAATAGAAAGGCGGCGCGGTGGCGATCCAGTCGTGCAGCGGATCGGGCGCGGGGCGGTGGTGATCGGGCATGGCAAGGCCGGCCGGGCCTGCCAGTTCCAGCACCAGTTCGGTCATCCGCTGCTGCAGCTCGGTGCCCTTCACCTTGAGGATTGAGGCAGCGGCCGCCGCCCCGCCGCCATAAGTATCGGCGGCCACCACGCGCAGCTGGGTCAGCTCCAGCGCGCGCAGCTCCACTTCCACCTCGGCCAGCTTCTGGCCCAGCCGGTGCTGTTCGGCGGCGGTCAGGCTGCCATCGGCGGCCAGGCGCTGCTCCAGCGCGCGCAATTGCAGCAGCCGCTCCTTCGACAGGCCGATGCGGGCGATGCCGCTGCGCTCGCTGCCCAACAGATGCCGGGCCACATCCCAGCCCGCGCCCTCCTCGCCCACGCGGTTCTCCACCGGCACGCGCACATCATCGAAGAACACCTCATTGGCATCGTGCTCGCCATCGATCGTCTCGATCGGGCGCACGGTGATGCCGCTTGTGCGCATATCCAGCAGCAGGAAGGTGATGCCCTGCTGCTTGCGGCCGGAACTGTCGGTGCGGAACAGGCCGAACATCCAGTCGGCATGCTGGGCCTGGGTGGTCCAGATCTTCTGGCCGTTCAGCACATAGTGATCGCCCTCGCGCCGGGCGGTGGTCTTCAGGCTGGCGAGGTCGGATCCGGCGCCCGGCTCGGAAAAGCCCTGGCACCACCAGATGTCGAGATTGGCGGTGGCGGCCAGGAAGCGCGCCTGCTGCTGCGGCGTGCCATAGCGGCACAGCACCGGCCCGATCATGTTGACGTTGAAGGGCGAGCCTTCCGGCGCATGGGCCAGCGCCATTTCCTCCTGGAAGATATAGCGCTGCGCCGGCGACCAATCCTGCCCGCCATGGGCCACCGGCCAATGCGGAACCGCCCAGCCGCGCGCGTTGAGCAGGCGCTGCCAGCGGGTGATATCGGCCTTGCTCAGATGTTCCCTGTCGATCATCTTCTGGCGCAGATCCGGTGGCAGGGCGGCCGCCAGGAAGGCACGCACCTCCTCGCGGAAGGCCAGTTCATCGGGTGTGAAATCGAAATGCATCGCCTGTTCCCCATGCGGATCAGGCCCAACAGCCGCCGATGCGCGGCCCTGTCAACGCGCCGCCCCCAAGCCTTCACATGGCCGATGGATTGCCCGCGCCGGCCCTTGCGGTTGACGCTGCCCCGCCCCCGCCCCTACCCCCGGCAGACAACAACAGGGATGAAGGAACGCCCCATGGCCGATCTCGACGCAAAGGAACAATCCGGCATCGCCTTTATCGGCGGCATCATGGGCGAGGCTTTCGGCAAGGCCTTCAGCGAGGCGGCCGAGGCGGATCGTTTCGGCTCTGCCATCACCCGCATGGCCGCCAGCTGGGCCTTCCACGATGCCTGGCAGCACGAAGGCCTGGCCCGCCGCGAAAAGAGCATCGCCATCCTCTCGGCGCTGATCGCCATGCGCCAGCCGGCCGAGCTGAAGAACCATGTGAAGATCGGCATTGCCAATGGCCTTGGCGCGGCCGAGATCGAGGGGCTGCTGATCCAGCTGACGCCCTATGTCGGCTTTCCCTGCATCGCCTCTGCCACCACGGCGGTGATCGAGGCCCTGCGCGAGGCCGGCGTTTCGCCCGAGGGCGCCAAGACCTCGGAAGAGCGCGGGCTGCTCTGAGCACCAGGGGCGGCCCCATGCACGACATGCACGATATGCGCGATCTTACGGACAGCCCGCACGCATCCGGGCTCGACATCACCCTCTCCCACACGCTGCCCGAAGTGATCGCCCATGTCGCCCGGCGCCATGGCGTGCGGCCCTTCATCATCGACGAGGCGGG
>DASRYE010000017.1:0-2794 GCA_035653915.1 Novosphingobium sp.
CGCTTTGTTTGAGCATAGCTTCCTCTTGTCGGGACGTATGCCGAGTCGACCGACTTCACCCAAGAGGGAGAGGTTGTCATGGCTTCAGAACATCCTGTATTCGCGCCCCAGAGTGGCGCAGCGCACAGCCCGCTCATGCTGCTGGTGCCTGGGCATGATGATGCCCCCGCCCGCCGCTGGCTGGCCAATTGGGAAAGCCGCTTTCCCGAAGCAATCACCGTTGAACTGGGCCTGTGGGACAGGCCGCACCGCAATACATGGGTCAATCGCCTCAATCTGGCGATTCATCGCGCCGGGCGGCCGGTGGTCATCGTGGCGGAAGGGCTGGCGACGATGGCGGTGGCCTGGTGGGCTGAATATGAGCAGCCCGGCGCTGGCGGGCCAGTGCGCGGCGCCCTGCTGATCGATCCGCCCGATGTTGACCGGCCGGGCGGCGATGCGCGCCTGGCCTCTTTCCCTTCGTGTCCGCGAGCGGCGCTGCCGTTTGCGGCCTGCGTGCTGGCCTCGCGCAGCAGGGGGCCGCTGGCGCTGCGCACGATCCGGCAGTTGGCGGCCGATTGGGGTGGGCCTTTCGATACGCTGGCCTCGGCGGCGGTGCTGGCTGCGCCTTCGCTCAGCCCGGTGCAGTCGTTGGGGCAGAAGGTGCTGTCGGGCTGGATGAGCGCGACGGCCTAGCGCCTGCTTCGCCCTGACTGTGCGGGATCTGCGCGGCAAAGGCGGCGCGGGCCGATACCTTTGCTTTTACCGCCGACAGGCCGGATTGCCCGAAATAGCGCGGCTTTCCGGCCTTGCAAAAACTCTATCGAATGAATTGACTTTAGCGCCTTGCCCAGGGCCATCGCCCTGGCATAGGCAGAAAGGCACGGGGGCGCCGCGCCCCTTCATCCATCTCGAGCCGGGGGAGTATTGCCATGAACCGACACATGTCTGGCGCCGCGCAGCCTGGCGCCGCAGAAGGACAGGAAGACGTGCTGGTGCTGACCGTGCCCGGCCTGAACAATTCCGGGCCAGAGCACTGGCAAAGCCTGTGGGAGCAGCAGCGCGGCGACTGCCTGCGCGTGGAACTGGGCCAGTGGGACCGCCCGCATCGCAACAGTTGGGTCAACAATCTGAACCTGGCGATCCGCGCGGCCGAAGGGCCGGTCTATCTGGCCGCGCACAGCCTTGGCTGTCTGGCGGTGGCGTGGTGGGCGCAAATGGAGCCAAAGGCTGCGCAGCTTGTGGCCGGCGCCCTGCTGGTGGCCCCGCCCGAGGTGGACTTTACCCCCGAGGACCCGCGCCTTGTCGGCTTTTCGCCCACGCCCTGCGCGCCACTGCCCTTTCCCTCGGTGCTGGTGGCCAGCAGTAACGATCCTTATATGGATGCCCATGCCGCCCGCTATCTGGCGCGCATGTGGGGGGCTGAATTTGTGAACGTGGGGCGCATGGGGCATATCAACGCGTGCAGTCAGATTGGCGACTGGCCGCAAGGGCAGGCCCTGCTCGACGGGCTGATTGCGCAGGGGCAGCGCCTGCGCGCGCGCCAGACCACCACCAGCCAGGGCTGGGCCGCCCGGCCCTGAGACAGCATGAAACGCGCGCTTATCATTCGCCATGTGCCGCACGAGGGGGTTGCCGGTTATCGCGCGCCCATCGAGGCGGCAGGATATGATGTCGACCGTATCGACGTGACCGATCCGGCCTTTGCCGGCGTTGACCTGTGCGCGCCCGATCTGCTCATCATGATGGGCGGGCCGATGGGGGTGTACGAGGCCGACATCTATCCGTGGATCAACTGCCAGAAGCGCCGGCTGGCCCAGCGCCTTGCGGCTGATCGCCCGACGCTGGGCGTTTGTTTTGGCGCGCAGATGATGGCAGCGGCCCTTGGCGCGCATGTCTATGCCGGCCCGCGCAAGGAGGTGGGGTTTCACCCGGTGCGCGTGCACGATGTGCCCGACAGCCCGCTGCACCATGTAGCTGACGTGCCGGTGCTGCACTGGCATGGCGATACCTTCACCCGCCCCGACAATGTCGAGATTCTGGCCTCGAGCCATGTGTACGATCATCAGGCGTTCCGGCGGGGGCGCAACATACTGGCGCTGCAGTTTCACGCCGAAATGGGGCTGGACCCGCGTTTCGACGCCTGGATCGAGCAATGGCCCGAAAGCGTGGTCGAGGCCGGCGGCACCGAGGCGGACCTGCGCGCGGCCCATGCCACCCATGGCGCTGGGGCGGTGGCGGCCGGGCGGGCGATGATTGGCCAGTGGCTGTCGGGGCTTGCCTTATCGGCTTGAAATCGCTTCTGGCTTTCGCGGGCGACTTGGCCGAACATGGCCGGCCGGAGAAGCAGATGCACAAACTGACCCGCAGCCAGAGCCAGGCCCAGACCCGCGCCCGCCTGATCGAGGCGGCGCAGCAATTGTTCATGCGCGATGGTTTTGCCGCCACCTCGATCGACGCCATTGCCGAGGCGGCGGGCTATTCCAAGGGGGCGGTCTATTCCAATTTCGGCAGCAAGGAGGATGTGTTCCTGGCCGCGCTGCACGAAGGCGGCAGGGCCAATCTGGCCGGCCTGCTCGAGGGGCTGGGCCACACACGCAGCGCTGACGAGGTGATCGAGGTGATGGCCGGTTGGGCCGACCGGCAGGCCGGCGCCGGCAACTGGACGCTGACCATCCTTGAACATGCCCGGCTGGTGCAGGACGATGCTGCCTCGCTGCGCCAGCAGGAGCGGATCCTGCGCGAGGCGTGGCAGCGGCTGGGGAGCTGGATGGTCGAGCGCTTTCCGCAGCTGGGCGAGGATGCCGAACTGGTG
>DASRYE010000018.1:0-2072 GCA_035653915.1 Novosphingobium sp.
CCATCAGCGCGGGGCCGGTTTCGCCCGCGCGGCACTTGGCCTCGGCCTTGCCCAGTTCGGGCGTCGAGGGCAGGGGGACGACCGGCTTGGCGGCATCGGCGGCAAACAGGGGCAAAAGGGCCAGAAGGGGGCTCATCGCTCGCTCCTTGAAGTGACGACATCGGCGGTGGCAAAGATGGTGCCGACCACGACATGGGCGGCGGGCAGCAGCCCGGCCATCATCGCGATCAGGTGCGAGATCTGGGTTTCATGGCCCAGCAGGAACACGGCAAGCCCGGCAAAGACCACGTCCTTGTTCGGAATGAGCGGCAGGCGCGAGATGAGCATGCGCAAGGTGGCCAGCACCAGCCACATCTCGAAGGCCACCTCGGGCAGGACCAGGTGCCACATCAGCGCCCACAGGCCCACAATCGCCAGAATGCGGCTGAAATGCATGCCGGTGATGATGAGCAGCTCGCGCCGGGGCAGGGTGAAGAGCTTTTGCCGGAACAGCAGGATGACGAAAGAGGTGAGCAGCACCACCCCCAGCGACATGAAGACCGTGCGCGATTCCATGCCCAGCGCGCCCGAGGCCACCAGCGGCCAGGCGCCCGCCAGCATGGCCAGCGTTGCGATATTGCCCGTGAGCGCGGACAGGATGGTCACATCCTTGATCGCGCCAAAGGGGGCCGTCACCATGTTCAGCTTGCCGCGCGCCCAGGCATAGAACTGCACCTCGCCCAGATAGCCCAGCAGCAGTTCGTTCGACACCTGCTTGCGCAGCAGCGCGCCAACGCCGCCCAGCGGGATGCCCCACAGGCGCCGGTAAATCGCCCATTCGGTGAGCGGGGGCACGAAGTAATAGGCCGCAAAAGCCATCCAGAAGCCCGGCGTGTGCGGGATCATGGCCAGAATTTCGCGGAAGTTGAGGTCACGCACCTCGAAGGCCACGGCCACCAGCATGGCCAGCGAGACAATCACGCTGAACAGCCCGGCCATACGCCGCGACACACCGCGTTCGGCGGTGGCCACGGCGACCTTGATATCGTTACCCAGCTCGCCCGCAGGCAGGCTGCCCTGAAGCATTGGTCCAGATCCTTCGCCCGTGCCGGTGCCATCCGGTTTGGGGCGATTGTTGTTTCCCTGGCCCGACCCGTTGTTGGCGGGCGGTTCGGGAAGCGTTGTGTCCTCGGTCATGGCGCCGCCTTGGCAGCGTTCGGCGCGAAAGGCCAGTAGGCCCTTTTCACGGCGGAATTAGGGCACATAATCAGAACGCAGCCTGAACGGTGCCCGACGGGCGGAGCAGTTCGGCATAACGCCCGGCGCGCCGGCCCTGCATGAAGCGGGTGTAAGTGGCGCGAATCGAGTCGACAAGCGCGGGCACGGTCACGTCGCCGGGATGAGTCGCGATGCGCGCCACGCCCTGTCCGGTCAGGGCATTGCGGGCAAGGGCGGCGAAAAACCGCGACGAGCGCTGCCGCCCCTTGCTGCGCGAGGCCCAGGTGATGACCGGCCCACGGGTCAGGATCTGGCCGCTGTCGGGGCGCCACACGCGAAAATGGTCCTCGGCCAGGGGGAAGCCCGATTCGGCCAGCGCCGCGCGGGCGCCCTCGCCATACAGCCAGGCCGGCGCGATGAAGCCGGCCGTGGGCCGCCCGATGATGTCCTCGATCAGCTTGCGCCCGTCGGCCATGCGGCGCGCGGCCTCGGCATGGCTCAGGCCCAGGAACTCGCCCTCGCTGGCGGTCATGTGGCGGGCCTTGATGGCAGCCATCCCGGTGTGCTGCGCCAGATCCTTGTGGAACCAGCCATGCACGAACATTTCCACGCCCTGTTCGGCCCAGCCGCGCAATTTGGCCTGAAAGGCCGGCGCCTGCGCCAAAGGCGCCTCGCCCCAGTGATCGGGAACCACCAGCATTGCCATGTTCATGCCGCCAAGAATGGGGGCCATGATGTCGATCAGCTGGTCGACCTGCGCCTCGGAGCGGGGGCCAACATCGTGGATCGAGGCCAGAAGAAGTTTGGAAGGCAGAAGCTTGCTCATTGCTCTTCCTCCAGCGCGGTCAGTCCGGCAGGGATCGGCCCCAGCAGCG
>DASRYE010000019.1:0-36417 GCA_035653915.1 Novosphingobium sp.
GGTCGGTCTATGAGATCGGCCAGCGCATGTGCGACCGCTTCGACGATGTGCCCGAGGGGGCCGAGGATAGCCGCCTGCCGCATGTGTTCATCGCCGGCGATGCCTGCCACACCCACAGCCCCAAGGCCGGGCAGGGGATGAATGTGTCGATGCAGGACACCTTCAACCTGGGCTGGAAGCTGGCGGCGGTGCTGCGCGGCCAGTGCCCGCCCGATCTGCTGCGCAGCTATTCCAGCGAGCGGCGCGCGCTGGCCAAGAACCTTATCGATTTCGACCGCGAATGGGCCGCCCTGCTGAGCGCTGCCTCGAAGAACGATCCGGCCAATCCGGTGGATCCGGCGCAGGTGGAGGCCTATTTCGTGCGCCACGGCCATTACACCGCCGGCACCGCCACGCAATATCTGCCCTCGCAGCTGACCGGCCCTGCCGATCATCAGGCGCTGGCCACCGGCTTTCCCATCGGCAAGCGCTTCCATTCCGCCCCGGTTGTTCGCCTGGCCGATGCCCGGCCGATGCATCTGGGCCATGTGGTGAAGGCCGATGGGCGCTGGCGGCTGTTCCTGTTTGCGCCGGGCGGCGATCAGGCTGCAGCGCTGGCCCGGCTGGAGGAAGCCTGCGCCTCGCTGCGGGCCGATCCCGCCTCGCCGATCCGCCGCTTCACGCCGGCGGGCGCGGATGTCGATGCGATCTTCGACCTGCGCTGCGTGCTGCCTTTCCCCCATCGCGGCTTGGCGCCCACCAGCCTGCCCGAGCTGTTGCTGCCGGCCAAGGGCCCGCTGGGCCTGCGCGATTATGAGAAGGCCTTCTGCGTGGATGCCGCGCAGGACATCTATGCCCTGCGCGGCATCGACCGCGAGCAGGGCTGCATGGTGGTTGTCCGGCCCGATCAATATGTCGCCCATGTGCTGCCCTTTGGCGACACGGCGGCACTGGGCGCCTTCTTCGGGCAGATCTTCCTGACGCCCGGCGTCTGACCAACCACCCCGGCGGCGCAATCGACGCAAACAGCGCGGGCGCCGCCGGATCCGCACAGGCTGCGGATCAGCCAAACCACGGGAGAATGTCATGAAAGCGGGCAGTTGGCCGTCGATTATCCTTATCTATCTGTTTTCGGTGTGCGCGGGCGGGGCGATCGGCAAGATCATCCCGCTTGTTGGCGTTCTGGCGCAGGCGCTGCATGTGGGGCCAGACAGGGCCGCCTGGCTGATCTCGGCGGTGCTGCCGGCCTCGGTGGTGCTGGCGCCCTTTGGCGGCGCCCTGTCTGACCGGCTGGGCGACCGGCGGCTGACGGCGATTGGCCTTGCCGTGATGATCGCGGCCAATGGCGCGCAATGGCTGGCCACCGGCTATGGCGCTCTGCTGGCGGCGCGGCTGGTGGAAGGGGGCGGCTTTGTCTGCCTCACGCTGGGGCCGGCGGCGATGATGATGCGCAGCACGCAAGGCGCCCGGCAGGTGGCGGCGATGTCGCTGATGTCCACCGCGCTGCCGCTGGGGGTGGGCCTGTCGCTGGCGCTGGCGGGGCAGGCGCCGGGCGCGCGCTGGCAGCTGGTGCCGCTGGCGCATGGGCTGGTGCTGGCCGCCCTGCTGCCGCTGCTGCGCCTGGCGCCTGCCGGCAGCGGCGCGCCCGCCCCGGGCACGCCGCCACCGCTGCGCTGGACAGAGCTGCTGCGTGCGCCTGCCCCGCGCCGCCTGGCCGCCGGCGTGCTTAGCGCCAGTGCCATCATGTTCGGCCTGGGGGCGCTGTATCCCACCTATGCGGTGGCGCATTTCGGCATCGCTCCTGCCACCGCCGCGGCCTATGGGCTGGTGACCTATCCGGCCTCGGTGATCGGCAGCTTCATGGCCGGGGCGCTGGCGCGGCGCCATGGGCTGGGGCGGCTGGGCACGGGCGGGCTGGTGGCGCTGGCGCTGGCGGGCGTGGCGGTGTTCTGGCCGGCGCTGGGGCTGGTACCATCGGTGCTGCTGCTGGTGGGCTTCTATCTGCTGGCCGGGCTGGTGGGCGCGGTGGGCATGGCCCGGCTGCCGGCGGTGGTGCCATCGCCGGCGGCGGTGGGGATCACCACCGGCCTTTACATCCAGGGCGCCAATGCCGGCACCATGCTGGGAGCCCCGCTGCTGTTTGCCGCCTATTATGGCGGGGCCTTTCCTGCCGTTGCGCTGGCGATCCTGGCCTGCGTTGCCCTCACGCTGGCCTGCTGGCGCTTTCCGGCACCCTCTCATCGTTGATCTCAGCTCAAGAGTGCGCGCCTCTTTGTGGTTTGACTTGAGGGCCCGCCGGCAACCAATTGGGCCCATCGCCACAAGGCGCACACACGGATCGGGCGGGCCTCTGGCAGGCGCCCCGGCGGGGATGAGGAGGGCATATGCCGGATTGGAATCTGCGAGACAGGGCGTGTATCGTGGGGGTGGGCAACACCGGCTATGGCGTGTTTCCCGAAACCGATGCGGTGGGGCTGGGCGTTTCGGCGCTGCGGGCGGCGGTGGCCGATGCGGGCATCCGCTTTGAGGATATCGACGGGGTTATCCTCAACCGCCTGCCATACGACCGCTTTGCCGAAGTGTCCGGGCTGAACACCCCCTGGCTGCAATCGACCGAGGCGCATGGCCGCTTTTCCGCCATCGCGCTGATGATGGCGGCCGAGGCGCTGGCCTCGGGCCAGGCCACCACCATTGCCCTTGTCTATGGCAATGACGGGCGTTCCAACGCGATGAAATATGGCGGCGGCGCGGGCTTCTGGGCGCCCTGGGGGTTCACCTCGCCGGGGGCCAGCCATGCGATGATGTGGCGCCGCCACATGGCCCGCTTTGGCACCACATCGGCAGATCTTGGCCATATCGCCGTGGCCTTTCGCGATCATGCCAGCCGCAACCCGCAGGCGGTGATGCAAAAGCCGATCTCGCTGGAGGACCACCAGAACAGCCGCTTCATCTGCGATCCGCTGCACCTTCTGGATTATTGCCTGATCAACGATGGCGGCGTGGCCTGGATCATGACCACGCCCGAACGCGCCAAGGATCTGCGCCAGAAGCCGGTCTATGTCTCGGGCTTTGCCCGGCAGGATGATTTCTCGCAGAATTCCTATGCCGCCGATGATTTCTGGCACCCCGCCCTGCAGCAGGTGGCGGCCCAAGTCTATGATCGCGCAGGCGTGTCCCGCGAGGACATCGACGGGCTGATGATCTATGACAATTTCTCGCCCACGGTGATCTTCGCGCTGGAAGGGCTGGGCTTCTGCCCGCAGGGCGAGGGGGGCCGCTTTGTGGCCGATGGCGCGCTGCAACTGGGCAAGGGCCGCTGGCCCACCAACACCAGCGGCGGCCACCTGTCGGAAAGCTATATGCAGGGCTGGGCGCTGATTGCCGAAGGCGTGCGCCAGCTGCGCGGCGAAGTGCCGCCCGCCCGGCAGATCCCCGATGCCAAGGCGCTGCAATTCTGCCTTGCCACGCCTGTCTCTGCCTCCATCATCCTGAGGACCGACGCATGACCTACGCCAAGCCCCTGCCCGAAGCCGACAAGTGGAGCGGCCCCTTCTTCGCGGCCTGCAGGGAAGGCCGGCTGGTGGCGCAAAAATGCGATGCCACGGGTCGTTTCTTCTTTCCGCCGGCGCCCGTCTCGCCCTTCACCCGCGACGAGGCGTGGAGCTGGCAGGAGATTTCCCCGCGCGGCCGGATCGGCTCCTTCGTGGTGATGCACCAGAAATATTTCGCCGGTTTCGCCGGGGAGGTGCCCTATCCGGTGATCGAGGTGGAGCTGGAAGGCGGCGTGCGGCTGGTGTCGAACATCGTCGATCTGGATGGGCGCGCGCTGGCCGTGGGCATGGCGGTGGAAGCGGTGTTCGTGAAGGCGACCGACGAGGTGACGCTGCCGCTGTTCCGCCTGGTGGACTGAACCGCCCCGCAACCATAACAACAGGAGAGCGATGATGGACCTGCGAGACCGGCTGGACCCGGCCGCCGAGCTGCCGCCCCATGTGCGCCAGCGCTTCTACATCGACGGGGCCTGGCGGGCGCCGCGGGGCACGGAAAGGCTGCACCTCGTCTCGCCGCTGAGCGAAGAGGTGATCCTCTCGGTTCCGGCCGGCACGCCCGCCGATATGGCCGATGCCGTGGCGGCCGCTGCCAGGGCCTTTGCGCAAGGGCCCTGGCCGGCCTTCACGGGGCCGGAAAGGGCGGTGTTCCTGCGCCGGATGGGGCAGGCGGTGGCGCGCCGGCTGGATCTGTTCGGCCGGGTGTGGACAGCGCAGGTGGGCGTGCCCACCACTTTTGCGCAGATGGTGCTGGCGCTGGTGCCGCGCTATTTCGCCTATTACGCCGATCTGGCCGAAACCTGCGCCTTTGAGGATATCCGCCCCACCGCGCAAGGCCATGCCCGGGTGGTGCGCGAGCCGGTGGGCGTGTGCGCGCTGGTGCTGCCGTGGAACGCGCCGCTGATCCTGCTGGCGCAGAAGCTGGCGGCGGCGCTGGCGGCGGGCTGCACGGTGGTCGCCAAGCCCAGCCCGGAAACCCCGCTCGATGCGCTGCTGCTGGCCGAATGCGCCGGGGAGGCGGGGCTGCCGGCGGGCGTCTTCAATGTCGTGCCGGGGGCGCGCGAGGCGGGCGAGGCGCTGGTGGGCGATCCGCGCATCGACAAGGTGAGCTTCACCGGATCGACCGCGGCTGGCCAGCATATCGCCGCGCTATGCGCTGGCCGGGTGGCGCGCTGCAGCCTGGAGTTGGGCGGCAAATCGGCGGCGATCCTGTGCGAGGATGTTGATCTGGCCGCCGCCCTGCCGGCGCTGCTGCCGGTGGCCATGCCCTTCAGCGGCCAGATCTGCTTTTCGCAGACGCGCCTGCTGCTGCCCGCCAGCCGCTATGACGAGATGCTGGAAGCGCTGGTCGGCGCGATCGATGGCATCACGCTGGGCGATCCGTGGGAGGCGGGCACGATGATGGGCCCGCTGGCCATGGCGCGCCAGCGCGCGCGGGTGCTGGGCTATATCGCCCAGGGCCGCGCCGAAGGGGCCCGGCTGCTGTGCGGCGGCGACAATGGCGGCTTTGCCCGCGGCTATTTCGTGGCGCCCACGCTGTTTGCCGATGTGCAGCCGGCCATGGCCATCGCCCGCGAGGAGATCTTCGGCCCGGTGCTCTCGGTGCTGCGCTATCGCGATGAGGCCGAAGCCATCGCCCTGGCCAACGACAGCGCCTTTGGCCTGTCGGGCACGGTGTTCACCCCCGATCTGGAGCGCGGCACGCAGATCGCCCGCGCGGTGCGCACCGGCAATATCAGCATCAACACCCTGCAACTGGATCCGGCGGTGCCGTTTGGCGGTTTTCGCCAGTCGGGCATCGGCCGGGAAGGCGGGCCGGAAGGGCTGGCGGTCTTTCAGGAGACCAAGGCGATCTATCTGCCCGTGCTCGCCCCCCACACCCTTTGAGGAAGAACGCCATGTCTGAAGAACAACTCGTCGTCATCGAGGAAAAGGGCACCCATGCGGTGCTGCGCATCAACCGGCCCGACAAGCGCAATGCCATGAATGTGGCGATGCGCCAGGCCATGCTGGCGGCGCTGGAAGCGCTGAAGGGCCGCTTTGCCGCGATCGTCATCACCGGCACGGATCTGTCGTTTTGCGCCGGGCTCGATCTCAAGGAGGAAAGCGCCCTGCGCGCGGCCGGCATCGCGCCCGATCCGGCCAGCTCGTGGCAGGCGGTCAATGTGGCCATCCGCGCCCATCCGGCGGTGTTTATCGCGGCGGTGAACGGCATTGCGCTGGGCGGCGGGGTCACGCTCATCAACGTGTGCGATCTGGCCATCGCTTCCGACAAGGCGCAGATGGGCATGCCCGAGATGGGCTTTGCCACCTATCCGGGGCTGGCGGGCCCTTCCACCCAATACAGCCTGCCGCGCAAGCGCCACGCCTGGCTGATGTTCACCACAGAGCGCATCGATGGCGCCACCGCCGCCCAGTGGGGGCTGGTGAACAAGGTGCTGCCCCAGGCCGACCTGCTGGCCGAGGCCGAGGCGATTGCCGCGAAGATCGGCCAGTTCGATCCCACCGCGCTGGCTATCAGCAAGGCGGCGATGGACAGGATTCCGGTTGAAATCGACTGGAATGGCGCCTTCAACTTCGGCGTTGGCGAGATCGAGCGGATTCGCGCCCTCTCTTCCAGCGGAGACGAGGGGCTGGCCCGCTTTTCCGCCGGCGAGCGGCTGGTGGGCCAGGGCAAATAAGCAGGCCAATAAACGGGAGCAGGGCGCCGATGCGCGAATATCAGATGTATGTGAATGGCGCGTTTCGGGCAGCGCAGGGCGGGCGCTGCCTGCCCACGCTGATGCCCTGGACGGGCGAGGCCTGGGCGCTGATCCCCGAGGCCAGCCGCGCCGATGTGGACGCGGCGGTGGAGGCGGCCCATGCGGCGCTGGGCGGACCATGGCGCGATCTGCCGGCCAGCGGGCGCGGCGCCTTGCTGCGCCGGCTGGCCGATCTGCTGGCCGCCCATGCCGGCCATCTGGCCGAGATCGAAGTGCGCGACAATGGCAAGCTGTTGAGCGAAATGCGCGCCCAGATGGCCTATCTGCCCGAGGTTTACTACTATTACGCCGGGCTGGCCGACAAGGTGGAGGGCCGCGTGCCGCCGCTGGCCCGGCCCGGCCATCTGGGCTTCACCCGGCTGGAGCCGGTGGGCGTGGTGGCGGCGATCACCCCGTGGAATTCGCCGCTGCTGCTGGCCGCCAGCAAGATCGCCCCGGCGCTGGCCGCCGGCTGCACGGTGGTGCACAAGCCATCGGAACACAGTTCGGCCTCGGCGCTGGAATTTGCCCGGCTGGTGGATGAGGCGGGCTTTCCTGCCGGCGTCTTCAACGTGGTGACGGGGCTGGGCCCGGAAGCGGGCGATGCGCTGGCGCGCCACCCCAAAGTGGCCCGCATCAGCTTCACCGGCGGCACCGAGGCGGGGCGGGCGATCAACCAGATCGCCGCGGCCCGCTTTGCCCGCTGCGATCTGGAACTGGGCGGCAAATCGCCCAACATCGTGTTTGCCGATGCCGATCTGGATGCGGCGGTGAACGGGGTGATTTCCGGCATCTTCGCCGCTTCCGGGCAGACCTGCCTGGCCGGCTCGCGGCTGCTGCTGGAGGAGAGCATCCACGATGCCTTCCTCGACCGGCTGCTGGAGGTGGCACGCAGCGCCACGGTGGGCGATCCGCTCGACCCCGGCACGTGCGTCGGCCCGGTGACGACCGAGGCGCAGCTGCACAAGGTGCTGGCCTATATCGACATCGCCCGCAAGGAAGGCGCGCGCTGCGTGCTGGGGGGCGCGCGGCTGGATCGGCCGGGCTGGTTTGTGGCCCCCACCATCTTTGCCGATGTGACCAACGACATGCGCATCGCCCGCGAGGAAGTGTTTGGCCCGGTGCTCTCGGTGCTGCGCTTCGAGGGCGAGGCAGAGGCGCTGCGCATCGCCAATGACTGCAACCTGGGCCTGGCCGCCGGCGTGTGGACAAGCGACATGGGCCGCGCCCTGCGCATGAGCGAGCGGCTGGAGGCGGGCACGGTCTGGATCAACACCTATCGGATGCTGAGCGTGACCATGCCGTTTGGCGGCTACAAGGACAGTGGCACAGGCCGCGAGAACGGCATCGAGGCGATCTGCGCCAATCTGGAAACCAAGAGCGTGTTCCTCAACCACAGCGCGGCGGTGGGCAATCCCTTCGTGATGAAGCTGTAGGCCCCGCGCTGGCGGCAGGCAGAAGGCCCCGTTCCGGCTGGCGGAACGGGGCCTTTCTCGTTCAGGCGAGCACTTCGGCGGCGATCAGCCGGTCGATCTCGGCATCGGCCAGGCCCAGCCGGCCGGCCAGGATCTCACGCGTGTGTTCGCCCAGCAGGGGGGCGGCAAAGCGCGGGCCCACCGGGCCCGAGGCAAAGCGGAACGGCGGCCCGTTGTAGAGCGCGCTGCCCATTTCGGCATGGGGCAGATAGTGCCAGTGCTGCCGGTGGGCCAGTTGCGGGTCGCGCTCCACCAGATCGTCGGCGTTCTGCACCACGCCGGCCGGCACGCCCGCCGCCTGCAGCCGCGCCATCAGCCCATAGCCTTCCTGCGCGCGGGTGAGGGCGGCCAGCTGCGTGTCGATCGCGTCGGCATCGGCCGCGCGGGCAGGGGCGGTGCGCCAGGCGGGCCGATCCAGCAGGGCGCCATCCAGTATCTGGGCCAGCGCCTGCCACTGCGCATCGGTGGCGATGCTGATGGCGATCCAGCGGTCGTTGCCCTGCGTGGGATAGACACCGCGCGGGGCGTGGCCTGCCAGCCGGTTGCCCTGCCGCCCGGCCACGCGGCCATTGGCCTGATAATCCATCACCGGCAGCGGCATCAGCGCCAGCATCGGCTCGGTCTGCGCCATGTCGATCTGCTGGCCCTGGCCGGTGCGCCATTTGTGGCGCAGCGCCGCCATGATGGCAAAGGCGCCATGGCAGGGGTTGGGCACATGATCGGGATAGTTGGTGCCGGTGCCGGTGGGCGGCCGGTCGGGATAGCCGCTGAGGCCGAGGAAGCTGGTGATCGCCGCGATGGTGATGCCATAGCCCAGCATGGTGCGATCGGGGCCCTCATCGCCGTTCATCGACATGGCGGCATAGATGAGGCCGGGGTTGATCGCCCGCAGCGCTGCATAGCCCACGCCCAGCTTTTCCATCGTGCCGGGGCGGAAGTTGTTGGCCACCACATCGGCATCGGCCACCAGCCGGTGCACCAGTTCCAGCCCCTGCGGGGTTTTCAGATCTATGGTGATCGAGCGTTTGGAACTGTTGCGATCGGCGAAATAGCCGCTGCGGTTCACGCCCTTGATGCCATCCTTGTAGGGCGCGGCCAGGCGCAGGCTGTCGAGCGAGCGGCGGCTTTCCACCTTGATCACATCGGCGCCCATGTCGGCCAGCATCTTGGTGGTGTAGGAGCCGGCGCCGATCCAGCAGAAATCGACGATGGAAACGCCGGTAAGAGGAAGATCGGTCATGGCAGCTCCTCGATAACGGGGGCGGGGGCAAGGGCGGGCGCGGGGCCTGTGCGCCAGGGGGTGGCGCTCAGCTTGTAGGGCGCGCCGGGCATGCGCAGGCCGGCGGTGGGCCCTTGGCCGGGCGCCACGAAGAAGCCGCGATGGCTCAGCTGGGGGTTCTCCAGCAGGTCCACCGGGGTGGACATCGGCGCCATCGGCACCCGCCATGCGCGCGCCCTGGCATAAAGCGCGGCCTTGGTGTGGCGCGCGGCATAGGGCAGGAACAGCGCTTCGAAGGCGGCGCAGGCCGCAGGGGTGGTATCGTCCCAGTCGGCAGCGGTGAAGCGTTCGGCCCCGGCGATGCCTTCATCGGCCATCCAGCGGGCAAAATGGCCCCACATGGCGGTCTCGCCAATGCCGCCGGCCAGCAGATAGATTTCACCATCGCGGCAGGGATAGATGCCGGTGCCGGCCCTGGCGGCAGTGCCGGCGCGCTGGCGGATGCGGCCTTCCAGCTGATAGGTTTGCGCGGCATTTTCCAGCGCCATGACGATGGCTTCCTGAATGGAGACATCGATCAGCTCGCCCCGGCCGGTCCGCTCGGCGCGCAGAAGGGCGGCAAGGGCGGCCACGGCGGCAAACTGGTCGGCCGCCAGCAGGCCCTGCCCGCCATGGGCCACCACTGGCGGCTCTCCGGGAAAGCCGGCCATCGTCAGCAGGCCGCCCATCGCCATCAGCGTCAGATCATCGCCGACAAAGCCGGCATAGGGCCCGCTGCTGCCATAGGGCGTGATGCGCAGGGCAACGAGGCGCGGATGATCCCGGCACAGGCCCGCGCCATCCACCGCGGCCGCCTGCGGGTGATCGGCCAGGATCAGCAGATCGGCCTTGCCCGCCAGCCGGTGCAGCGCCGCGCGCCCGGGCGCTGTCTCCAGATCGAGCACGAGGCTTGCCTTGCCGGCAGCGTAATAGGCAAAGGACAGGCTGTTTTCGGGGCCCGGCGCATCGCCGGCAAAGGGCGCCACCGCCCGCATCGGCGAGCCGCCCGGCGGCTCCACCAGCGTGACAGCCGCGCCGAGCCCGGCAAACAGCCGGCCGCAATAAGCGCCCGACAGGCCCGACAGTTCGAGGACGCGCAGGCCCGCCAGCGCGCGGGGATCTGCCTGGAGATCGGCCATGGCTCAGAAATCCCGCGGGCGGCCATCGCGGATCAGCTCGCGGGCGATCAGCCAGCGGTGGATTTCCGAGGGGCCTTCCACCACCCGCAGCACGCGGATCTCGCGGAACATGTATTCCAGCGGCAATTCCTTGCACAGGCCCATGCCGCCAAGGCACTGCATCGCCCGGTCCACCACGCGGGTGGCCATTTCGGTGGCCTGCACCTTCACCGTGGAAGCGGCGATGCGCACCGCGCTGCGCCGCTCATCGTCGCCCGGATTGTCGAGCAGCCAGGCGAGGCGATAGGTCATCATCCGCACCATCTCGATTTCCTGATAGCTGTCGGCGATCCAGTTCTGCACGGTCTGGCGCTCGGCCAGGGGCTGGCCGAAAGTGACGCGGTTGCGGGCCTGCTCGATCATCAGATCCAGCGCGCGCTGGGCATAGCCCAGGCACCAGCAGGCGCATTCCATGCGGCGGATGCCCAGCCGGTTCTGCAAGGGCGCGAAGGCCCAGCCCACTTCGCCCAGCACTTGCCCGTCATCCAGCTCGACATCGTCGAAATTGACCGCATAGCCGTGGAAATTGCCGCCGATCACGGAAAAATCCTGCGGCACGGTCACCCCCGGCGTGCCCTTGTCGACGAGGAAGGCGGTCATCCCGCCGCGGGTGCCCTTGTCCTTGTCGGAAACGCCCAGCACGATCATGAAATCGGCGGTGCGGGCATGGCTGATCCACATCTTCTCGCCATTCAGCAGCCATTTGCCGCCACGCCGCTCGGCCTTCAGGCGGATGCCCGAGGCATCGGCGCCGGCGCTCGCCTCGGTCAGCGCCAGCGCCGATTTCTTCTCGCCGCGCGCATAGGGCAGCAGATAGCGCTCGATCTGGTCGCCCTTGCAGCATTCCTGCAGGAATTGCAGGTTGGGGCTGTCGGGCGGCAGGATGAAGGGGGTGATCGAATAGTTCATCTGCTCGGTGACGATGCATTTGACGAGGGCGCCCATGCCATGCCCGCCAAAGCGTTCCTCCACATCGATGCCCCACAGGCCCAGCTCTTTCGAGCGGGCGTTCAGCCGGGCCTCGGCTTCCGGCGGGATCAGCGCATCGCCGCCAAGGCCGCGCGCCGCCTCGCGCTCGATCACCGTGCGCTCCAGCGGGATCAGTTCGTCGGCAACGAAACGCGCGGTCATCTCGCCGATCATGCGCGCCTCGTCGGATAGATTGAAATTCATGTCAGGCCTGTTCCTCATCCTGTTCTTTGCGGCCAATAACCGCGGGAGCAGGCGCAGAGGCAAACGAAAACGTTGAATCAGGTTTGAGTTTTACGCACAATGCAGCCGCCCCCACCGGCGCTGCCGCCTGCCAGAGAAGATGCCCTTGACCCAATCGCGCCTGCCCCCGCTCACTGCCCTCAAAACCTTCGAATGCACCGGGCGCCTGCTCAGCTTCACGCTGGCCGCAGGCGAACTGGGGGTGACGCCGGGCGCTGTCAGCCGGCAGATCAAGGTGCTGGAGGATTACCTCGGCCTGCAGCTGTTCATCCGCTCGGGCCGCGAGGTCAGCCTCACCAAGGCGGGCGGCACCTATCTGGCCCAGCTGACAGAGGCCTTCGCCCGCATCCGCGCGGCCACCAGCGAGCTGATCGGCGTGCCCGAGGATGCGCCCCTGCGGGTGTCCTCCTCGGTCACCTTCACCATGCGCTGGCTGATGCCGCGGCTGATGTCGTTCCATTCGCGCCATGCCGACAGCAACCTGCAGCTGACGATGAACCTGGCCCCGGTGGATTTCCAGCGTGACGATCTCGATGCGACGATCAAGCTGGGCTATGAGGATACGCCCCATTCGGTAGTGCGCAGGCTGTTTCGCGCCGATCTGGTGCCGGTGTGCAGCCCGCGGCTGATCGACCAGCCGGGCGGCCCGGCCGATTACGACTGGCTGGGGCGCCACACCCTGCTGCATTCCTCCGCCCGGCCCGACAACTGGCTGGTGTGGCTGCGCTCGGTGGGCCGGCCAGAGCTGAAGGGCGCGCGCCAACTGCAGTTCGAAAGCTCCAGCCTGGCCTATCAGGCCGCGATCGAGGGGGTGGGCATTGCCATGGCCCAGCTGCCGCTGGTGCTGGAGGATCTGCGCACCGGGGCGCTGGTGCTGCCCTTCCCGGTGGCGGTGCGCGATACCGAGGTCTACAATCTGATCTGGCCCGATCGCACGCCGCGCAATCGTGGCTTCCTGCCCTTCCGCGACTGGATCCTGGCCGAGGCCCAGCGCACCGAGGCCGAGATCGTCGATGTGCTGGCCCGGCTGGAGAGCGGGCGCGCCGGGCCGCTGTGAGCAGACATCAACACACCACTGCAAATCTCACTTGAGCCGCAAGCCCTTGCGCCGCACAACCGGCGCCAGAACAGGCGCGGCGGGAAACCAGCCGGGCTGGGCCGGCCCTGCTGCCGGCCAGAAAGGGTGAGAGGCATGTTGCTGGATGGGAAAGTGGCGCTGGTAACCGGCGCCGGGCGGGGATTGGGGCGCGAACATGCGCTGGCGCTGGCAGCGGCCGGCGCGGCGGTGGTGGTGAATGATCTGGGCGGCTCCAACCGGGGCGGCGGCGCCGATGCGGGGCCCGCCCAGGCCGTGGTGGCCGAGATCGAGGCAGGGGGTGGGCGCGCCATCGCCAGCACCAGCAGCGTGAGCGACTGGGCCGCCGCCGGCGAGATGGTGCAGGCCGCCATTGCCGCTTTCGGCACTATCGACATCGTGGTGAACAACGCCGGCATCAACCGCGTGGGCCTGCTGGGGGAAATCTCCGAGGCGGACTGGGACCTGTCGGCCGATGTGATCGCCAAGGGCACGCTGGCCACCATGAATGCCGCCGTGGCCCACTGGAAGCAGGCCGGGCCCAAGGCCGGGCGGGCGATCATCAACACCGCATCGCCCGCCGCGCTGCACCCGGCGCCGGGCATTGGCGCCTATTGCGCGGCGAAGGCGGCGGTGGTGGCGCTCAGCCAGTCGGCCGCGCTGGAGCTGGCGCCGCTGGGCGTGCGGGTGAACGCCATCGCCCCCATGGCCCGCACCCGCATGCTGGAAGGCGCGCCCCAGGAACTGCTGGACCTGATGGCCCCGCGTGATGGGTTCGACCCCAACCTGCCCGAGCATGTGGCGCAGCTGGTGGTCTATCTGGCCGGGCCCGCCTGCCGCTTCACCGGCCGGGTGTTCGGCAGCTGGGGCGATCAGCTGTTCCTTTTCCGCGAATGGGACGCCGCTTTCCAGGCCGGCAATGGCAATTGCAAATGGACGCAGGAACGCCTGGCCACGGCGCTGGCCGATTTCCCCCTGACCGACCGCCGCCACATCCTGATCCCGGGCGGGCGGATGGAAGCCGACATGCCCCCCGAACCGCTGCTGGCGCTGCTGGGCCAGGCCGCGGCCGCCGTGGTGGAGCGCACATGAGCGCCATCGAGATCCCCACCGCCCCGCGCCGGCCGGGCGAGGGGGTGCGCCTGTTTGCCTTCACGGTGGGCCATGTGCACCTGCCGCTGGCCTTCTTTCTGGAGGGCGAGGCGGGCACCATCTGCGCGCCGGTCACCGCTTTTCTCATCGATCATCCCACGGGCCTGGCCCTGTTCGACACCGGCCTTGGCCCCCGCTTCGCCCGCCCGCCCGGCCACCCGCGCGAAGGCTTCATCGATCTGGAAGACGGGCAGACGATGGCCCAGTCGCTGCGCAAGATCGGGGTGGAGCCGGAGGATGTGCGCTGGATCATCGCCTCGCATTTCCATGCCGATCATGCCGGCGGCAATGCGCAATTCCCCAATGCCTGTGTGATCGTGCATGCGGCCGAAGTGGCCCATGCCCATGCCATGGCCGATGGCGACCTCTATTGCCCGGCCGAATTCGACACCGGCCAGCCGCTGCTGCGCCTTGATGGCGAACATGATGTGTTTGGCGATGGCACGGTGGTGGTGTTCCCCACGCCGGGCCACACGCCGGGCCACCAGTCGGCGCGGGTGCAGACCGATGGCGGCGATATCGTGCTGACCGGCGATTGCTGCAACATGAAACGCTCGCTCGACGAGCTGCGCCTGCCCGATCATTGCCACGATGCGGAACGCTCGCTGGCCTCGCTGCGGGTGCTGCGCGGCCTGCAGGACAAGGGCGCGCGGGTGTTTCCCAGCCATGATCCGCAATTCTGGGCGGGCATCGCCATGAATGTGCCGATCCGCTGAAGGGGCGGTGTGCTCTCCTGTGACTTATAGTCAACGGTTCGCTCACAAAATTGAGTTGACCACCGCCGCTTTGGCTGTGAATTTTCCTGCAAACAACGCGCCTTAGGCGCAGGCCTACAAGGCGGGATGGGATGGATGGGCGAATTCGATTACATTGTCGTCGGCTCTGGCTCGGGTGGCGGGGTGGTGGCCGCGCGGCTCAGCGAGGTGCCCGGGGTCTCGGTGCTGGTGCTGGAAGCGGGCGGGGCAGACTGGAACCCGGTGTTCCACATGGGCATCGGCTTCTATCGCAACCGCCCGGCCGGGCTGAACTGGGGCTTTGCCTCAGAGCCTGAGGCTCATCTCGAAAACCGCTCTGTCGATCTGCCGCAGGGCCATGTGCTGGGCGGCTCCTCCTCGATCAACGGCAAGATCTATTCGCGCGGCCATCCGGTCGATTACGACCAGTGGCGCCAGCTGGGCTGCGAGGGCTGGTCGTTTGCCGAGGTGCTGCCCTATTTCAAGCGGGCCGAGGGCAGCTGGCGGGGCGAGGGGCCCTATCATGGCGGCAGGGGGCCGCTGAAAACCGCGCCGGTGGATGCCCGCGGCCTGCTGCAGGAGGAATTGCTGGCGGCCGCGCAATCGGTGGGCCATGCTGTTGTCGATGATCTCGATGCGGCGCCTTTTGGCGGCCTTTCGCGGCGCAGCGATATCACCGTGGGGCCGCGCGGGCGCCGTTCCAGCACGGCGCGCGCCTATCTGCGCCCGGCCCGCCACCGCCGCAACCTCACCGTGCTGACCCGCGCCCGGGCCACCCGCATCCTCTTCGAGGAGGGCCGCGCGGTGGGCATTGCCTATCAGCGTGGCGGCCAGGCGCATGTGGTGCGCGCGCGCAAGGAAGTGATCCTGGCCGGCGGGGTGTACAACACCGCGCGGCTGCTGCTGCTTTCGGGCGTGGGGCCGGCCGACGAGCTGGCCGATATCGGCATCGCCCCGCTGCACGATCTGCCCGGCGTTGGCAGGAACATCGCCGATCATGCCAGCTATATGCTGGGCTTCGAGACGCAAGGCCGGGTAAGCGCGATCCGCCAGCTGCGCTACGACCGGGCGGCCTTTCATTTCCTGCGCTGGCTGCTGGCGGGCACCGGCCTGTTTGCCACCCAGCCGCTGATGGGCCAGGGCCTGTTCAAAACCATGCCCGGCCTCGACCGGCCCGACATACAGGTGTTCTTCAACCCCATCCGCCGCGATGTGCAGCTGTGGTTTCCCGGCATCCGGGCAGAGCAGCAGCACCGGCTGGAAGCGGGGCTCATCCTGCTGCATCCGCACAGCCGGGGCAGCCTGCAACTGGCCTCGGCCGACCCGCATGAGGCGCCGAAGATCAGCCTCAACCTGTTTTCCGACCCGCGCGATGTGGAGACAATGCTGCGCGGCGTGCGGCTGGTGCGCGAGATCTATGCGGCCTCGCCGCTGCGCGATCTGCTGCGCGCCGAAGTGGCGCCGGGCGAGCACTTGCAAAGCGATGCCGAGATCATCGCCGCGCTGCGCCGGGGGCTGTTCACCGTGCGCCATCCGGTGGGCAGCTGCCGCATGGGCACAGATGCGATGGCGGTGGTCGATCCACAACTGCGCGTGCGCGGCCTTGCCGGCCTGCGCATCGCCGATGCCTCGATCATGCCGGCGATCGTCGGCGGCAACACCAATGCGCCCACGATCATGATCGGCGAAAAGGCGGCGGATCTGATCCTGGGCCGCCCGCCACTGCCGCCCGCAGCGCTTTAGGCCGCGGGCACACACGGACATAACTGGCCGGCCATGCCACCGCACAAGGCGGGGCAAAAGGGCCGCAAGGAGAGGATGAATGGGACAAATCTGGCAGGCGCAGCTCGATCATTTCAAGGCGATGATCGAACAGGATATCGCCAAGGGGCTGTATTATGGGGCGGCGGTGCGGGTGGCCCGCGCCGGCCGCCTGGTGTTCGACGAGACGCTGGGCCATGCCGATGGCGCCGGCACACAGGCGCTCGATCGCCGCTCGGTGTTCAGCATCTTCTCGATGACCAAGGCCTTCACCAATGTGCTGATCCTGCGCGCGATCGAGCAGGGCCGCTTTGCGCTGACCACGAAGGTGAGCGAGATCATCCCCGAATTTGCCGGCCCCCCGCGCAACGAGGCCACCTTCTTCCACCTGCTGACCCACACCTCGGGCTGGCCGGCGGTGTGGGAAGTGGAGCCCGAGGCCTATCAGGGCGATTTCGACGCGGTGCTGGCAGGCGTTATCGCGCGGGTGCACGGGGTGATCGCGCCGGGCCAGCGCTGCGACTATCAGCCGATGGTGAACCACACGCTGATGGGCGAGGCGCTGCGCCGCACAGACCCCAGGGGCCGCGCCCTGCGCGACATCTACCGCGAGGATCTGTTCGCGCCGCTGGCCATGCATGACACGGCGCTGGGCGTGCGCGCAGACCTCCAGCCGCGCCATGTGGTGCCCGACATGCGCGGCACGCTGCCGGTGGCGCTGCCCGGGCGCACCAAGCCGGGCCGCTATGCGATGTTCGAGGAGGAGGAGGCCGAAATGCCCCATGTCGGCTGCGTGTCGACGGCCGACGACATCCACCGCTTTGCCGAGATGCTGCGCCGGGGCGGCGAGCTGGAGGGCACGCGCATCCTGTCGCCGCGCACCATCGCCCTGGCCCGCCGCAACTGGACCGGCGAGATGGAGAACGAGCTCTATCGCGGCCTTGCCATGTCGATGGGGGCCAGGGGGTATCCGGCCTATATTGGCCTTGGCTTCTCGCTGAAGGGCGATGCGGTGGTGCCCGGCCAGTATGGCACGCTGACAGGGGTGGGCACCTTTGGCAACAATGGCGCGGGCAGCACGCTGTTCTGGGTGGATCCGCAAGCCGATGCCACTTTCGTCTGCCTCACCGCCGGGGTGATGCCGGAATGGGAGAACATCAAGCGTTTCCAGCGCTATTCCGATGCCGTTGCGGCGGCGATGGTCTGAGGGGGGCGCTGGCCATGCTGACATATGACTACAAGGGCAAGGTGGTGCTCGTTTCCGGCGCGGGATCGGGCATCGGCCGGGCGATTGCGGAGGCGTTTGGCGCGGCCGGCGCCAGCGTGGCGGTGGCCGATATCGCGCCTGCCAGCGCCGAGGCCACGGCGGCCGGCATTGCCGCGGCCGGCGGCACCGCGCGCGCCTTTACCGTGGATGTGGCCGATGAGGCGGCCGCGGCGGCGCTGGTGGCCGATATCGTCGCGGCTTTCGGGCGGCTGGATTGTGCCATCAACAATGCCGGCATAGAGGCCGCCAACCTGCCGCTGGCGGAGCTCGACAGCGCGATCTGGCGGCGGGTGAGCGATGTGAACCTTTCGGCCGTCTTCTATGCGATGAAGGCCCAGATCCCGCAGATGCTGACCCAGGGCGGCGGGGCGATCGTCAACACCGCCTCGATCTCGGGCCTGATCGGCGGCTATAATCTGGCCGCCTACACCGCCACCAAACATGGCGTGATCGGCATGACCAAGGCCGCCGCCATGGATTATGCCGACACCGATTTCACCGGCCAGGGCGGCATCCGCATCAACGCGTTGTGCCCGGGGCTGGTGGACACCCCCTTCATCGCCCAGCTGCCCCCGGGCCTGCGCAAGCGGCTGATCGATGGCATTCCCATGCGCCGCCCGGCGCGCGCGGCCGAGATCGCCCGCGCGGTGCTGTGGCTGTGTTCGGCCGATGCCAGCTATGTCACCGGCCATGCGATGGTGGTGGATGGCGGCGCCTCGCTGGGCGGCGAGGCCACCCGTTTCGATGACTGACCCCCTTTCCCATTTGGAGCATACCCCTATGAGCGCGCTTGTGACCGAGGATCTGCCCCGGATTTCCGCTAACCCCACCGATGCCGAATATGCCGAGGCCCGCCGCCATGGCTGGCTGGCCACCAGCGAGCGGGGCTATGAAGTGCTGGCCTACAAGCAGGGCTGGGAGGTGATGTCGAGCAAGGCGTTCGGCATTGGCGGCGGCTTTGGCAATATCCTCGACCAGCTGGGGCTGACCGAGGGGCCCTACCGCGACGAGTGGAACAAGATCATCGTCTGCACCGAGCATGATCTGCGCGACCATATGCGCAAGCCCTACATGCACTTGCTGAAACCCCAGCAGGTGGCCAAGCTGCAGGGGCTGGTGCGCGAGCTGATCCACGGCATCCTCGATGATATCAAGGACCCCACCGATGTCGATTTCATGAAAGAGATCGGCGACCGGCTGCCCACCCAGCTCTATTGCGAGCTGATCTCGGCGCCGCGGGCCATGGCGCCGGAAATCTATCGCATCACCAATTCGATCAACCCGCCGCTGATCACTTTCAACAAGGCGCGGCTGAAGGAATCGGAAGAGGCCTATTGGGAGGGCATGGCCTTCCTGACCGAGCATGTGGAAGCCAGGCGCAACAATCTGGGCGATGATTTCACTTCCGAGCTGATCCGCTGCGAGCAGGCCGGGATGATGCGGCCGGACGAGACGATGTCGGTGGCGATGTCGCTGCTGATCGCCTCGATGGACAACACCATGCACCAGCTGGGCCTCAGCTTCGGCACGCTGCTGGAGGATCGTTCGCGCTGGGAGCAGGTGCTGGCGCGGCCCAGCGCTGCCCCCCAGGCGGCCGAGGAAACCTTCCGCCTGTGCCCGCGCTTCAACGTCATCACCCGCCATGCGCCCGAGGATGTGGAGATGGATGGCTTTGTCTTCCCGGCGGGCAGCTGGGTGATGGTGGCCACCCGCTCCACCGGGCGCGACGAGGCCGCCTATGACACGCCCGACAGCTTCCGGCTGGGCCGGCCGGCGGGCAAGGCGCTGCAATTCGGCGGCTCGTCCTTCAGCTGCCTGGGGGCCACGCTGGCCCGGCTGGAAATCAGCGAGACCATCCGCATCATCGCCGAGCGCTTTCCCGGCATTCGCATGATTGGCGACTGGCACAAGGCGGTGGGGCCGATGGTGACGGAATGCGAGCAGCTGCGGGTGTCGCTGGTCTGATCCGGCGGCGGCGGGCCTCGCGCTTCTTCAGCCAGATCAGCACGCCGGTGGCCGCCAGCAGGCAAACCGCCGCCCCCACCAGGCTGACCAGCGCCTGCCACCAGGGGCCGAACACGCGGGCCATGTGCAGCGCCACGATCCAGTCGGTGAAGCGGTTGGCGGCAGGGGCCTGGCCGGCCAGCGCCACGCCCAGCAGCTGGCCGGTGTCGCTGTCGAAGGCAAGGCGCGAGGCGCCGCCTTTGTCGGGGATGTCGGCGCTGGTGGAAAAGCCGTAGATCCACGCGCCAGCGGCCGGCGCCTGCCACAGCCAGCTGGCCCCTTGCGGGCGGCCCTGCGCGCCGGCCCGGGCGATCGCCGCTGCGGCCAGTGCCGCGCCGCGCGCGCGGGCCGCCACCGGATCCAGCGCGGGGTGCAGGCGCGGGGCGGGCAGGGCGCGCGCGGCCAGCAGGGCGGCGCCATCCTGCCCGCCCAGCGCGCGCTGCACCGGGCCATACACCCCCGGCAGGTTGAACGACACGCTGGAGGTGGCAAACACCAGCAGCACCGGCCACACCCACAGGCCGCCGGCGCGGTGCAGGTCGAAATGGCGCTTGTGGGCCGAGACATGGCGCCGCACCACCCAGGCCGGCCGCCAGCGGGCCAGCCAGCCGACTTTGCTTGCCAGCCAGCTGCCCTTGCGCGCCGCCCCCCGGGGCGCCGGCGGCGGCAGGGTGAGATAGAAGCCGAGGAAGCAATCACCCATCCACACCAGCGCGGCGATGCCCATCACCAGCTCGCCCGCATCGCCCAGCAGCAGCGAATAATGCAGGCGATAGACAAAGGGCATGAGATTGCGCCAGCCTTCGCCGATATCGCCCCAATGGCGCCAGCCCAGCTCGGCGCCGGTGTAGGGGTTGAGGAAAAGCTCGTCGGCCGGCGGCGGGTGGGCAAGGCCGGGCCAGCTCACCCGGATGTCGAGGCTGCGGCCGGGCGGCACGCTCAGCGGCAGATAGGTGATCGCCATGCCCGGGTGGCGGGCCAGCGCCGCGCGGGCCAGCTCGGCCGGATCGCGCAAGGGCTGGCCAGGATGGGCAGGGGCGGCGCGCAGTAGCTGCGGCGCCGTCCACCCCTCGATCTCCTCTTCCCAGGCAAGGGCCATGCCGGTGAGGCCCGCCACCGCCAGAAACAGGGCCGTGGACAGCCCCGCCCAGCGGTGCAGCATCACCCAGCCCTGCCGGCTGATGGCGCGGCTGATGGCGCGCATCGCGGGCCTACCAGTGCCAGCGCAGCGTGCCCTGCACCGTGCGGCGCTGGCCATACCAGCACCAGCCCACGCCCGAGAGATAGCAGCTGGTGAGATAGGTCTTGTCGAACAGGTTGGCGATGTTGAGCGACACATCCAGCCCGGCCAGCCGCGGATGGGTGGCGCCCAGGTCATACCGCATCAGTGCATCGACCAGCGTGTAGGCGGGGGTGTAGGTGGCAACGCCATCCACAGCGCCGGCATAGACATTTTCGACATGGCGCAGGCCCGCGCCCAGCGTCAGCCCTTTCAGGGGGCCACCGCGCGCCGCCCAGTCGAGGTTGAGCGCCAGATTGCCATCGCCCGAACCGATCAGCCCCTGCCCCACATTGGCCGGCGTTTCGGCATCGGCAATGGTGCGCACCTTCTGGTGGCCATAGGCCGCGCGCAGGGCAAAGCCGGCCGGCAGCGGCACATGGCCCTCGATCTCGAAGCCTTCCGAACGCACCTTGCCCGATTGGGTGGAATAGACCGAATTGGGAATGGCGGTGAGGATGTTCGACTGTTCGATATGGAACCAGGCCGCGGTGACGAGGATGCCGGTGCCCTTGGGCTGGTATTTCAGGCCGAATTCCAGCTGCTTGCCGAAAGAGGGCTTGGCATTGCCGATGGTGCCATCGGCATGCAGCACGCTGCCGCTCTGCGGCTCGAAGGAAGTGGCATAGCTGGCATAGGGGGCAAGGCCCAGCCCGGTGGCATAGAGCAGCCCGGCGCGGCCGGTGAATTTGGCATCGCTCTGGCTGCTGGAGCCGTCATTGGTGCGGGCCCAGTCGTGCCGGCCGGACAGCAGCAGGCGCAGGCCCCCCCAGCTCATCGTGTCCTGCGCATAGAGGCCGGTCTGATACTGGTGGTAGTCGTAGGTGTAGACGGTGCCGGCATCGGCGGGCGTTTGCGGCACGGCCTGCGTGCCATAGGTGGGGGCATAGGCGTTGATGGCCGTTGCCGAGCCGAAGCCGGCCGCCTCGAAGGAATGGGCGGCCTGGTAATCCACGCCCACCAGCAGGCTGTGGCTGACAGGGCCGGTAGTGAAATGGCCGCTCAGCTGGTTGTCGAAGGTCCAGTTGTGGAGCGTTTCGTGGGTGGCATAGCTGCCGCGGGCAAAGGTGGTCTGGGCGGGGTCGGTCACCGTGCCGGTGGTGTAGATGGCGCCAAGGTTGCTGCCCACATACTGGTAGCGCCCGCTGGCGCGCACCGCCCAGCCGCCGCCAAGATCATGGGCGAGGATATAGGTGACACCGGCCTGCTCGCGGCGGAAGAAATCGCCCGGCTCGCCATCGGCAAAGCTGGTGCTGATGCGCCCGTTGGGGTTGGCAAACAGCGTGCCGGAGGCCGGCGCGCCGCCATAATTGCCGTTCTTGGGATCGTGCGAATAGGCGGCCAGCACGGTCAGCGTGGTGCGGGCATCCAGCTTGGCGGTGATGGCGCCGCTGATCGTCTGGCGCTCGCGCGCGCCGAAGCTTTGCTGGGTGTGGGCGCCATTGGCGCTGGCATAAAGCCTGACACCGATCGCATCCGACAGCTTGCCGCCGACATCGGCATCGATGCGATAGAGGTTGTAGGTGCCATAAGTGCCCGCCACCGAGCCGTAGAAATCCTTGTCGAGCGGCAGCTTGCTGCTCATCGCCACCAGCCCGCCGGGGCTGGACTGGCCATAGAGCGCCGAGGCCGGGCCCTTCAGCACCTCGATATTTTCCAGCCGCGACAGATCCACCTGCGGCACGGCATAGCCGGTGGCGCTGGAAAACTGCTTCAGCCCATCCAGATAGACCGGCGCATCAAAGCCGCGCAGCTTGAACAGGTCGTAGATCTCGGCATTGGCGCCGCGCGTTTCGGGCGTGATGCCCGCCACATAGCGCAGCGACTGGTTGAGATTGGCAAGGCCGAGGTTGGCGATATCCTGCGCCGAGATGGTGCTGATCGATTGCGGCGTTTCGGCGATCGGCAGGCTGCTCTTGGTGGCCGAGGTGACGGGGGCGGCGCTTTGGTGGCCCATCACCAGAATGCCGGCGGTGTCGGCATCGGCCGTATCTGCGGCAGTGGTACTGGCATCGGCGGCATCGGCGGCCAGCGCCGGATGGGCGCACAGGGCAAGGAGTGAGATGCCGGCAAGCGGCAGGGCATAGGCGCGCACGAAAGGGTCCCTCATGAGAAAGGCGCCCGGCGGGGCGCAAGCGGCGGAGTGGGGGCCGGGGCCGGCCGATGGTCAGGCGGCCAGCCCCGGGGGCAGGAGCGACGTGGCCGGTTGGTCCGGCCCTGGCCATTCTGCTAATGCGAAGAGTTCTCAATTGCAAGGGGAAAACGTCGGCCCCCTGTCTGCGGGCTGACGCTGCATGCCGGCGCCCGGTGGAACGGGGCTGATTCCCTGTTGCGTTGCGGCCGGTTTTCGCCAATCATTGCATATGCAATTATATCCGATCGCGCCGCCGCAACCGGGGCAGATGGGCTTTGCCGGGGGTTTTGGCCAATGCCGCACTACGATTGCGTGATTATCGGTTCGGGGATCAACGGGTTGGTGTGCGCGGCCATGCTGGGCAAAAAGGGCCTGCGCGTGGCCGTGCTGGAACGGGCCGATGTGGCCGGCGGATGCATCCGCACCGGCGAGATCACCCTGCCGGGCTATGTGCATGACATGCTCTCGGGCTTTCATCCGCTGTTCGTCAGCTCGCCGGCCTATGCGGCGCTGGGGGCGGATCTGCATGCGCGCGGGCTTGCCTATAGCAATGCGGCGCTGCCCACCGGCGTGCTGCTGCCCGATGGCCGCTGGACGGTGATGGCGCGCGACAGGGCTGCCAATATCGCCCGCTTCGAGGCGCTGGCCCCCGGCGATGGCGCCGCCTTCGACCGGGCGATGCAGGCGGTGGCGGCCGATGCCCCGCTCACCTTCGCGCTGCTGGGCGAGGATCTGTGGCGCCCGGCAATGGCGCGCAAGCTGGCGGGCGCGGCCTGGCGCAAGGGGGCGGGCGGGATGATCGCCTATGCGGGCGCGGCCCTTGCCAGCGCGCGCGACTGGCTGGAGGCGGATTTCGCGTCAGACGAGCTGCGCGCCCTGTTCGCACCCTGGGTGCTGCACACCGGGCTGGGGCCGGATCAGGCGGTGTCGGGCTATATGGCCCAGGTGATCGCCTTTGCGCTGGAGGCGGCCGGCATGCCGGTGGTGGTGGGCGGCAGCGCCCGGCTGGTGGAAGCTTTCGTGGCGCTGATCGAGACGCAGGGCGGCGCGGTGCTGTGCGGCGCCGAGGCTGCCGGCATCCGCGTGGCGCAGGGCCGCGCGCAAGGGGTGGATCTGGCCGACGGGCGCCATTTTGCGGCGAGCAAGGGCGTGTTCGCCTCGGTCACGCCGCAAGCGCTGTATGGCCGGCTGCTGCCGCCCGAGGCGGTGCCCGTGGCCGTGGCGAGGGCAGCGCAGGCCTTCCGCTATGGCCGGGCCGATATGCAGATCCACCTCGCGCTCGATCGGCCGGTGGCCTGGCCGGCGGCGGAACTGGCAGACACGGCCATGGTCCACCTGACGGGCGGGATAGACGATGTGGCGCAGGCCGTGGCGCAGGCCAATGCCGGGCTGCTGCCCGCCCGGCCCACAGTGGTGGTGGGCCAGCCCACCGCGCAGGATCCCTCGCGCGTGCCACAGGGCAAGGGGCTGCTGTGGCTGCAATTGCAGGAATTGCCGCGCGTGCCCAGGGGCGATGCGCTGGGCCTGCTTGATGGCACGCAGGGCTGGGCGCCGGGCTTGCGGGACGCCTATGCCGATCGGGTGATGGCCCATGTGGAGCGGTTTCTGCCCGGCCTTGGCGCCAGTGTGCTGGCCCGCCAGGTGCTGGGCCCGGCCGAGCTGGAAGCGCTCAACTGCAATCTGGTGGGGGGCGATCCCTATGCCGGCGATTGCGCGCTGGATCAGTCCTTCCTGTGGCGCCCGGGCGCGGCGATGCGCAACCACCACACCTGCGTGAAGGGGCTTTATCACATCGGCGCCTCCACCCATCCCGGGCCGGGGCTGGCGGGCACTTCGGGGTTTATCGCGGCCGGCTATCTGTGAGCCGGCCGGTTCAGGCAAACAGGGCGGGGATGGGGGCAAACAGCCCGTCTGGCCGGCGTTCGGGTGCGGGCCAGGCGGCCTTGCTGTGGGCCAGCTTCAGGTCGATCAGCGTTTCGCAGGCCTTGTAGGCGGCCAGGCCAGGGTTGATCACCGGCACCGGCAGGCAGGCGGCCAGATAGGCGTGGCTCTGGTGCATGGTGGTGGAGCCCAGCACGATCACATCGGCGCCATCCTCGGCGATGGCGCGGCGCGCTTCCGCCTCCAGCCGGGCGAAGACGATCTCCTCCTTGCCGGCCAGCAGCTCATGCGTATCCGGGCGGGTGGCGATATGGCGCACGCTGGCCAGCCGGTCGGCCAGGCCGTGTTTGGCGGCGGTTTCGCGGGCCAGCTGCTGCCAGGGCTGCCACATGGTGAGGATGGAAAAGCGCCGCCCCAGTTGCGCCGCCAGCGACAGCGCCGCCTGCCCCGCCCCCACCACCGGGATGGCGAGGCACGAACGCAGCCCCGCCAGCCCTGAATCGCTGAGGGTGAAGCTGCACACCGCATCGCAGCCGGCCGCTTCTGCATCCAGCCCCGCATCCAGCACGAAGGCATCGGCAAGGCTCCATTCGCAGGGGCTGTCGAGCAGGCTGGCGCCCGCCCGGCAGCCGCGAAATTCCAGCCGCATATCGGGGCGCAGCAGATGCTGCGGAATTTGCGCGGCAAAATGGGCCAGCGCGGCATCGGGCAGCGGCACCGGCAGGATCATGCGGATAAGCGCCATGGGGCAGGGCCTTTTCTGGCGGGAGGGAAAAGGGCGGGGGCCATCCGGCGCCCCGCCCCAAGGTGTTAGTAAGTGTAGCGCAGCGACACGTTCCACCAGCGCGGCATGCCATAGCTTTCCTCGTTGCAGCCGCACAGCGTGGCGAGGTCGTAGGTCACTGTCTTGTAGCGCTCGTCGAACATGTTCTCCACGCCGATGCCCAGCCGCAGCGGCCCGCGGTTCCAGTAGACATGCATGTTGGCGAGGAAATAGGGGTTGATGATATCCGCATCGAAATTGCGGATGTTGGCATAGACCTTCGAGCGCCAGCTGCCATCGATGTTGAAGTTGATGTCGCCGCCGGCCAGCTGCTCGGGCAGGGTATAGCCGATCTGCGCGGCCAGGGTCTTGGCGGGCGTGAAGGTGGGGCGCACATCCTTATAGATGCCGGTGGCAATGGCCACATGCTTCACCTTGGCATCGATCAGCGAGAGGCCAAGGCCGATGTTCAGCCCCCGGGCCGGCCGCAGGTTGAGCGAGGCCTCCATGCCGAAGTTGCGCGCATCATTGTTGCTGACGATACCCGACACGTTGGAGAAGGTGAAGGCCTGGTAATTGTGGTAATCATAGTAATAGCCCGACAGGTCCAGCGTCAGCATGTTGTGCCAGAAGCCGGTCTTGAGGCCGGCCTCATAGGCCACCAGCGTTTCGGGATTATAGGCAATGCGGCTGGGCGAGAGCGAGGCCGAGCCATCGGGCAGCTGGGCGTTGTAGGCGCCGCCCTTCACGCCCCGGTTCACGCCGAAATAGAGCAGCGTGCCCTTGGCCGGGCGATATTCCACCTGCGCCTTGCCCGCCCACATCAGCGTGTTGCGCTTGTTGGCATAGGGATCCTGCAGCTGGAACAGGGCCGGGCCATAGGTGAATTCATAATCATTGGTGTTGGCATGGGCCATGGAATCGAAGGTGTAATCCTGGTGCTCGTGGATGATGCGCCCGCCCAGGATCAGCGTCAGCTTCGGGGCGAAATCATATTCGCCCTGGGCAAAGGCCGAGATCGATTCCGTCTTCAGGTTGACATCGTTGATGAGATCGATGCCGCTTTGCGCATAGCCGGGATAATAGGCGGCAAACACTGAATTGCTGGGCGCCTTGAAGCCATTGTGCACCAGCGAGTTGATATCGAGGAAATAGGCGCCGGCCACCCAGCGCACCGGCCCCTTTTTGGTGCCGGCGATGCGCAGTTCCTGCGAGAAGGAATGTTCCACGCTGTCGCTGATGAAATCGATGAGGTTTTCCGGCCCCGCATCGACATCGGTGCCATAATCCTTGCGGAAGTGGCGATAATCGGAAATCGCCACGATCTCGGCGCCATCAAGCTGGTAGTTGATGTGGACGGCCGTGTCCCAGGCGAAGAGGCGGTTGCGATCGGGGATCGACCAGTCGGAGGAGACTTCCAGGCTCTGCTTGCCGGGCGCGTTGTAGCCATAGGAATCGCCATTGGCGAACACCACATTCACCACTCGGCCCTGGCTGTCGTAAACCGCGCGGGTGCCGGTGGAATTATAGGGGTTCACGCTGAGGTGCTGGGCCAGATAGGAGCCGGTGAGGCGCACGGTCAGCCGGTCGGTCGGCTCGAACTGCAATTGCGCGCGCACCGCCTTGCTGTTCTCGCCGCCCAGATCCGCGCCTGCGCCCCCTTGCGGCGCGGTGCTGCCGGCCGTGAGGCTGCTGGTGCCAGCGGGATAGAGGTTCTTCAGATAGCCGGTGTTGCGGTTATAAAGGCCCGAAACGCGAAACTGCACCGTATCCGACAGCGGCAGGCCGATCGCCGCCTCCACCCGCACATGGTTATAGGCGCCATAGGTCACCTCGGCATAGGCATTGGGCTTGTCGGATGGCTTCACCGGGATGAAATGCACCAGGCCGCCGGTGGCATTGCGGCCGAACAGCGTGCCTTGCGGGCCTTTCAGCACTTCCACGCGCTGCAGATCGAAGGTGCCGAAGATCTGGCCGTTGAGATTGGGAATATAGGTTTCATCGACATAGACCGCGACGGGCGCTTCGATGGCATCGCTGAAATCATTCTGGGTGACGCCGCGGATGGAGAATTGCGAATCCTGCCCGCCGCCGCTGGCCGAAATCGACACGCCCGGCGTGAGACGGGCGATATCGGTGGAGGATTGCACGCCCATCTTCTTCAGCGTGTCGCCGGAAAAGGCGCTGATGGCGATGCCCACATCCTGCAGGTTCTGCTCGCGCCGCTGGGCGGTAACGACGATGTCGCCCGAGCCGTTGTCGGTGCTGGCAGCGGGCGTGTCGGCCAGCGCCAGCTGCGGCGCCAGCGCCAGCGCCGATGCTGTGAACAGCCAGACTCTCTTGGTGTGTCTCATGGTGGAACTCCCCAGTTTCTTATTGGTTGCAAAGCCGGGGTGCGGCGATTTATTTTATGTTCAAAATATTATTGCGCTTGCGCACCCCTGAACGATCCCCTCATCAACCTGTGTGATTATGGGCGCGGCTACGCGCTGTTATGTGCCCTGAATGGCAGGCCGAGTGGCAGGGGGCCCCGTGAAAGCGGCCGGCCCTGCCCCCCCCTCAACCGACGAGCGCGGGCGCCCTGGCGCTGCTGGTGTCGCTGATGCGCAGGCCCCGCGCTTCCAGCAGGGGCAGCACATTGTCGCGGAAGAACGGAAATTCGGCGACATAATCGACGAACGACAAGGTGGTGCCGGCAAAGCCCGTTTCATGCAGGGCGCAGATGCCATCGGCCACCTGCTCGGGCGTGCCGATCAGCGGATAGCCGCCATGGCCGGCGGCAAAGCGGTCCTTGATCAGCGTCAGCAGATCATGCGGGAAGGAATGCGCATGGGCAAACTGCAGCGCGATCACTTCCTCCAGCGTGCCGACATCGCGGTAATCATGGGCATAGTGCTGGAGATAGGCCTTGGCCTCGGCCTCTGTCGGGCGGCACACCACATGGCTGAAGGTGAGCACTTCCACCTCGCGGCCATTGGCCTGCGCCGCGCCCTTCAGCTGCTCTATCTCGGGGGCAGAGCGGGCGAGGTCGATCGCCGGGGTGAACAGGTAATCGGCATTGCGCGTGGCAAAGGCGCGCCCCTGGGCAGAGCCGGCCGCATTGATGATCGGCGGCAGGCCGTTGAACGGCAGCGGATCGCTCCATACGCCGCGCAGGCGGAAGAAGCTGCCGTCGAAATCGAAGGGTTCGGTGCTGGTCCACAGCTTCTTCAGCACATCGAACCATTCCTGCGCATGGGCATAGCGGCTCTCGTGGTCGTCGGGCAGATTGAGGCCCAGCGCGTCGAATTCCGGCTTGTTCCAGCCCGCCACGATGTTGAGCCCGGCGCGGCCATGGCCGATCTGGTCGAGCGTGACGATCTGCTTGGCGGCCACCACCGGGTTGAAGGCGGCCGCATGCACGGTGGCGATCACCGCGATGTTGCGGGTGGACGCCAGCAGGCCGGCGGCCCAGGTCATGGTTTCCAGCACGCCGCTCTGGAAGTTCGACGGACCGCCGCGATAGCCGATCCAGCGCGCCACCGGCAGCATGAAATCCAGCCCGGCCTCATCCACCATGCGCGCCAGCGCCAGGTTCTCGTCCCAGCTGGCCTTCCAGCGCTCGGGCACATTGGTGATCGACATGCCGCCCGAACAGTTGGACGAAAATGTTCCAAGCTTAAAATGTTTGCTGCGCATGCGATTGGCGGTCTGCGTCATGGAACAGCTCTTTCCGTAAGAAGGGGGGCTCGCGCCAGCCCTTGGGCCGGGCGGCGCAAGCAACAACCCCAGCAAACCCCTTCACGCCCCCGATGGCTATCCTTTGAGCGCAATGCCTAGCCCGGATTCGCCACAAACTGCGCGCCCTGCGGTGTCGGGCCGGGCTTGGCGTTCCCGGGCTAGCGCGGGGGCGCGGCCGGCGGCAGGTTTTGCCCATGCCCGGCGCCTGCCGCTGGCCCGCCGGGCCGCCCATCCTTCTGACATAAGGCAGCAAATCCCATGGCAGAGACGATTCTCATCCCCCGCACCGGCGCTGTGGCCGCTGATGATCCGGCCTGTTTCAACCGCCTGCACTGGGCGATTGCCCCGGTGGCACGGGCCAGGCCCGGCGACACCATCATCTACGAAACGCGCGATGCCTTCGACCACCAGTTCACCCCCACCTCGCCCCATGCGGCGGCGGCCACGGTGGATGGCCGGCGCGTGCATCCGATGACCGGCCCTGTGCATATCGAAGGCGTCGAGCGGGGCGATGCGCTGGCGGTGACGATCGTCGATATCGAGCCCGACAGCTATGGCTACACCAGCGTGGTGCCCGGCTTCGGTTTCCTGCGCGATGTGATCCCCGGCCCGTTCCTCGCCAACTGGAAGCTGGATCGGCTGTCGGCCACATCGGAGCAGATGCCGGGCATCCGCGTGCCGATGGCGGCCTTTCCCGGCTCCATCGGCGTGCTGCCCGGCGTGCCGGAAACCGCCGATGCGCTGGCCCGCGAGGGCGCGCTGGCCGAAGCCGGCGGCTTTGCTCCCGGCCCGGAGCCGGCCGAAGCGGTGCCCGCCAGCCTGTTCGGCCCCGGCGCGCCCTATGAGAAGGAAGGCCTGCGCACCTTTGGCCCGCGCGAATGCGGCGGCAACATGGATGTGAAGGCGATGCAGGTGGGCACCACCATCCTCTTCCCCGTGCAGGTGGATGGCGCCGGCCTGTGGACGGGCGACATCCACTATGCCCAGGGCGATGGCGAGGTGTGCGGCACCGCCATCGAGATGGACGCGCGCGTGACCCTGCGCGCCGAGGTGATCAAGGGCGGCGGCAGGAACATGCGCTTTCCCCACATCATCGGCGGCAACCAGCTGGCGCGGGTGGCGCCGGGGCGGTTCTATGCGGTTACCGGCCTGCCGGTGAAGAAGGCCGGCGAACTGCCGCCGCATCTGGCCTGGCTGGGCAGCGCCAAGCTCGCCGCGCTCACCAATGTGTCGGAAGACCTGACGCTGGCGACGCGCGACGCGCTGATCCGCATCATCGACTGGATGGTGGAGAACAAGGGCCTCAGCCGCGAGCAGGCCTATGTGCTGGCCTCGGTGGCGGTGGATCTGCGCATTGGCCAGCTGGTCGATGTGCCCAATTTCGTCGTGACGGCGGTGCTGCCGCTCGACGTCTTCGAAGATTGAGGAAAAGGAGGCACCCCATGAACCTGCAGCATCGCTGGGCAGAGGCAAACCCCTGGCTGGGCACCGGCCCGATCCCGGTCGAGCCCTATATCTCGCCGGCCTATTACGAGAAGGAAAAGGAGAAGATCTTCAAGCGCGTGTGGCTGTGCGTGGCGCGCGAGGCCGAAGTGCCACAGCCCGGCGACTACAAGGTGAAGCGCATTGCCGCGGGCGACACATCGGCGATCATCGTGCGCGGCAAGGATGGCAAGGTCCGCGCCTTCCACAACATGTGCTCGCACCGCGGCAACACGGTGGTGACCGAAACCGGCGAGGAAACCTATGGCGCCAGCCGCGCCGGCGTGATGACCTGCCGCTTCCACGGCTGGGTCTATGGCGCCGATGGCGCGCTGAAGCAGGTGCCGCAGGAGGGCCGCTTCTTTGCCTGTTTCGACAAGGCCGACAATGGCCTGGCCCCCATCCATTGCGACATCTGGCAGGGCTTTGTCTTCATCAACCTGGCAGCACAGCCCGAGGAAAGCCTGATGAGCTTCCTTGGTGGCTATGCCGATCATGTGGCGGGCTATGATTTCAGCGCGCTCACCTATCACTACCATTACCACACCATGCTCAACTGCAACTGGAAGGTGGCGCATGATGCCTTTGCCGAGGCCTATCATGTCGACACGATCCACGCCGGCTCCTTCCCCAACACCTTTTCCTCCGGCATCCAGAACGTGAAGCTGATGGGGCCGCACCGCACCTGCGCCGTGTGCCTTACGCTGGGCGCCAACCCCACGCCGATCGGCACGCTGGCGGCCGAGAAGGCGCGCGGATCGCTGACGCTGCGGGCCGCCGAATCGCGCCTGCCGCCCACCATCAACCCCGACAGGCGCAGCGATTTCGCCTTCGAGCTCAGCGTTCTGTTCCCCAACACGCTGGTCCATGTGTCGGATGGCATCTGGTTCACCCACCAGTTCTGGCCGGTGGCCCACAACCAGACCCTGTGGGAAGGGCGCTATTACGTGCAGACGCCCCAGACCCACAGCGCGCGCTGGGCACTGGAACAGGCGATCATCCTGCAGCGCAACGCCTGGCTGGAAGATACCGCTACCATGGAAGACACTCACCGCGCCATGCAATCGGGCGCCAAGCAGGTGCAGTTCCTGCAGGATGACGAGATCCTCATCCGCCACGGCGCGGCCGTCGTCGATCAATATGTGCAGGCCTGAGGAGAGAGCCATGAGCGAGATCATCCTGCCCCCGGGCTTCGAGGCGCTGGCCGTGCATGCCGAATGGGCGCTGGACACGCCCGATGAACGCCACCGCGCCCGCCTTGCCAGCACGCCCGCCCGGCTGGAGGCCTTCTACAACGGCATTCTGCCCTGGCTGGAAAAGATCCTGGAAGAGCTGGACCGCTTCCCGTTGGGGGCGCTGCCCGAAAGCCACCATGCGCTGTTCAACCTGGCCTTTGCCGTCATCGAGGTGGCGCCGCATGTGGAGCTGTATCGCTCCAGCCCGGGCGTGCCCTTTGCCTTCGAGGAACTGCGCTTTGTGGCGGCGCATGGCGGGCAGCCCACATGGGCCGGCCGGCCGCCTGCGGAGATGCGCCGATGAACGAGGCGCGGATGGCGGCGATGGAGCAGCGGCTGGCCCGGCTGGAAGCGGTGGAGGCGATCTGCGCGGTGGTGGCGCGCTATGCCATCGCGGCGGATCTCCACAATGATCCGGCGCTGTTTGGCGCGCTGTTTGCGCAAAGGGCGGTGTGGGAAGCGCGCGGCTTTGGCCGGCACGAGGGGCGCGCGGCAATTCTGGCCGCGCTCGCCGAAGTGGGCCGGCAGACCATGCTGTGGACCACCCATTTCAACGTGGCGCCGCTGGTGGAGCCGGCCGCAGACCTCGCCTCGGCCCGCTGCCGCTGGTATCTGTGGGAACTGGCGCGCATGGCCGATGGCGCCGATGGCGCTGATGGCGCGGCCGATCACTGGATCGCCGGCACCTATGACGCCCGGCTGATCGTGGAAGGGGGTGCCTGGCGCATCGCCGAACTGCAGCTGGACCTGCGGCTGATGACACCAGTGGCAGCGCCGGCCTTTGCCCCGCAGGTGGCGGCATGAGCGACCTGCGCATCGCGCTTGCCACGCTGGATGCCGATGGCATTACCTGCATCGCCGGGCCGGCCGGGGCCGCGCTGGTGGTGTGCCTGGTGGAAGGCGCCTATTACGTGACCGACGACCTGTGCAGCCATGGCGATGCCTCGCTGGCGGAAGGCTGGCTGGAGGGGTTCGATCTTGTCTGCCCCTATCATTCCGGCGCTTTCGATGTGCGCACGGGCGCGGCCAGCCGGGCGCCCTGCGCGCTGCCGGTGCGCAGCTATGCCGTGCGGCGCGAGGGCGAGGAACTGGTGATCGGCCCCGCGCAAGGGTGAACGGAACGGCCCTATTTGCTGGCCCCGCGCATCAGCGTTTCGGAAGGGGTTTCGCCAAAGCGCTCGCGATAGTCGCGGGCGAATTTGCTGAGATGGGTGAAGCCCGTTTCCAGCGCGATCTGGGTGACATTGCCGCGCCCGGCGCGCAGGGCCCGGTGGGCGCTGTCCAGCCGCAGCTTCTTCAGATAGCCCAGCGGCGTATCCTGCCGGTGGCGGCGAAAACCGGCCTGCAGCGAGCGCGAACTGATGCCGGCGGCCTGGATGATGGCATCCAGCGTGACCGGTTCGCGCAGGTTGGCGCGCATGAAATCTTCGGCCCGGCGGATGTAGTAGGGGATGGCCGGGCCCGCTGCCGGCTGGTGATGGTCGTAGTAATTGTTGGGCAGGCTGAGCAGCAGCAGGCGCATCAGCATCTGCTCGGTGGTATCGATCATGCGTGAATGGGTGAGGCCGCGCTCTGGCCCCTGCATCTCGCTGCACAGCAGGCTGACGAAATTGCCCAGCGCCGCGGCCTGGCCCACCAGCGGCACGGCATGGGGGGTGAATTGCAGCGGCGGGCAATTGCGGCCCTCGTCCTGGGCGATCAGCTGGGTGAGGGCGGTGGTGGGGATCTTGATGGTGAAGTGGCGATAATCGGCGTTGAAGCGCACCTTGGCGCCAAGGCTGAGATCCAGCGCGCACATCTCGCCCGGGCGCAGCAGCACTTCGGCGCCGGCGTGGCGGATCTCGGCGGTGCCGGCCAGCGAGAACTGGATCAGGTGGATATTGTCGCAAGGGGCGATATCGCACCACACCTCGCCGTCGCGCCCGTCGTAGATGGTGGTGTTGAAGCTGAGCTGGCGCAGCGGCGTTTCGGTATGGGAAAAGCCGAAGCCCTTGGGCTCTGCCCGCACCTGCAGGCTGTGGCGGCAGAACACCTGGCTCATATGCAGGCGCACATGATCGGGATCATGGGTGCGAAAGGCGCGCCCCGGATCCTGATAGAGGCCTTGCAGGGCGCCGGCCAGCGCATCGCGGTGCGGCGCAGCTGCCATGGCGCCATCGGCTTGAGCAATCATGATGCGTCCCCCGAAACGGTCATTTCGAGTTCGCCCCTGCGGATATATTTTATGCTGCAAATAATATCGGATGCGGGGCGGCCTGTCCAGCCCCGCCATGCATGCGCGCGCGGCGATTATTCGGGCTGGCCTTTGGCGGGTGATTTGTTTTAATGATGAAATAGATCGGGCGGCAAGAGGACGAGGATGGCTTTGACAAACCCGGACGCAGCGCAGCCGGCCGAGGCCGCGCCCGCCAGCGAGGACCATAAGGCTGGCAGCCTGGATTTGCGCCTGTGGATCCGCCTGCTGGGCAGCGCCAAGCTGATCGAGAAGCGCCTGCGCCGCAACCTGCAGGATCAGTTTGGCACTACCCTGCCGCGTTTCGATGTGCTGGCCACGCTGGAGCGCACCGGCCAGGGCATGACGATGGGCGCCCTTTCGCGCGCGCTGCTGGTTTCCAATGGCAATGTCACCTCGATCGTGCGGCAGCTGCATGAAAGCGGCATGGTCGCCGTGGTGGCTGATCCGGATGACCGGCGCTCGGCGATTGTCAGCCTCACGCCGCATGGGCGGGCGCAATTTGCCATCTATGCCCGCGCCCATCGCGGCTGGGTGCAGGAGGCACTGGCCGGCTTTGCGCCCGCCCGGCAGCGCCAGCTGTTCGAGCTGCTGGGGGCCCTGCGCGCCACCTTGCGCGCGCAGGACGGGGACTAGCGCCCCTCAGGCCGGGCAGCTGGCCAGCTGGGCGCTGCGGGCCTCTGCCAGCGCGGCGGCGGTGGGCGCGGGCATCGCCATCACCGCCTCGAACTGGGCCAGCGTGCGCTCGAACGTGTCGCCATAGCCCTTGATCAGCCGCTGGCAGCGCGCGGTTTCGGTGGCCAGCGCCAGATCGTGCCGGGCCTGGCTGGCCATGCGCGCCAGCCACACCTCGATGCGCGCCTGTTCCTCGCCATAGCGCAGTGTGCGCCGCCGCCAGCGCCGCCCCGCTGCCACCAGCCGCAGCGCCAGAAACCAGCGCAGGCTGGTGGTTTGCGCCAGCCGCCCGCCGGCCAGCTGCCGCTCCAGCCAGCGGCTGAGGGCAGGGCTGGCCAGCAGCCTGCGGGCAAGGCCGGCGGGCAGCGTTTCGGCCACTTCGCGCAGGCGCGGATGGAAGAATTCGGTGAGGGTGAGGATCTGGCCGGATTGCGCGCGCACTTCGGCCCGCACCCGTTCAAGGCGGCTGGCGCGGATCTTCAGATCGGCCACGCGGATGGTGTCCTCATAGGCCATCCACAGGGCGAGGTGGCGGGCGGTCTCGCGGGTCAGCTCAAAGGGCGCGGCATCGAGCGCGGCGATGGCCGCCAGCCGCTCGAGATAAAGCGCGGCATAGGCGGCATCCTGATAGTCCATCAGCCGGGCCAGGCCATGCAGGACAAAGGGCAGGGCAAAAGGCAGGGCGGCGGCAGGCAGGCTTTGCGCCGCGCGTTCGGCCAAGGCCCGGCCGGCCTCGGTGGTGGGTTGGGGGGGCGGGCTGTCGGCCTCTGCGGGCAGCGCCAGCGGGCCGCCCGCGCCGGCAAAGCCTGCCTCAAAGCCCGCCAGATTGCTGGGCACGGCCTTGCCGCTGGCGCGGATCGCCGCCTCGAACGCCGCGCGGGGGAAGGGCAGGGCGCCGCTGCCGGCCAGCGCGCCAAACATCACCGCGCTGATTACGCTGCCGCTGGCGATGGTGGCCGCTGCCATGTCGAAGCCGATGAAGCGGGCGGTGCGCTCGCTGGCGGCGGCGAGGATTTTGGCGCTGTTGCCGCGCCCGTCGCCCGCCACCTGCTTTTCCGAGATGGCATAGATGCGGTGGGTGGAGCCGATCAGCGTGGTGCGCTTGTCGGCAAAACCGCGCAGCAGGGCGCGGCCCGCTTCCATCAGTTCCGAGGCGATCACCACATCGACATCGCCCGGCATCGGCATTTGCGCCATCACCGGCGCGCGGCCATCGGCGCCGGGGCGGGCCAGCTCGACATAATAGACCGTGGAGCCGGTGCGCTGGGCCACGCCCGGCACCGATGTGCCCTGCGCGATCCAGCCTGCCGCGCGGGCCATATGCTGGATCCATTCCGCCAGCACGCCGCCGCCCTGGCCGCCCAGCGCAAGAATGGCGATGGCGATGCGTTTGCTCTCGTTCATGGGCGGAAATCCTTCAGAAGGCACGGGCAAGGCGGGCCTGTTCATCGCGCGCCTGCAGCCAGCCGGTCAGCCGCTGGCGCCAGCGGGCGCGCAGCTTCTCCCAGCGGGCCGGATGGGTGACGATGCGCGCGCGGAAAAAACTGGGGCACAGCACGGCGGCATGGGCATTCTCGCCGCACAGGCCGCAGCCCACGCAGCTGTCGTCCACATGGCTCACCGGGTCCTGG
>DASRYE010000020.1:0-29192 GCA_035653915.1 Novosphingobium sp.
ATTATCACGCAGCCGCACCGCCGGGGCCCCGCCAGAACCTGTGCATTTCCGCCCTTTTCGCGTTTGGCACGGCTGTTGCTTTTCCGGTGGATGATCCATCATCGGGAGATGCCACGCAGATGACCGCCACCGCTTCCCAGCCCACACCGCCGCCGCCCGGCCCGCCAGAGGAGATCTGGTTCACCCGCTGCCCGGTGCCCACCGCCACCGGCATCGCCTACAAGCTGGGCTGGCTGAGCGAGGCCTTTGCGGCAGATGGCATTGCCCTGCGCACCCTGCAGGAATCGGGCAGCGAGCTGGCCCGCCACCATTACGACCACCGCCTGCCCACGCTGATCCGCGAGGGCGGCAACATGCTGGCTTTCGGCGCCCGCGCGCAGGGCGAGCCGACCCGGCTGATCGGCCTTACCTGGATCGAGGAAAGCCAGCTGATCCTCACCCGCCCCGGCACCGGCATCGCCCGCGCCGAGGATCTGAAGGGCAAGCGCCTGGCGCTGCCCGGCTGGAACCGCAACCCCATCCCCGAACATGTGCGCGGCACCAGCATCGCGCGCGGCATGAGCCTGGCCGGCTACAAGGGCGCGCTGGCCTCGGTCGGCCTCACGCTTGATGATGTGACGCTGGTGGAAACGCCCGATGCCACGCGCGAGCTGGCCGGATCGGGCCGCGACATCGACGGCGAAGACCGCCGCCTGCAGCGCGGGCTGGGCCGGCTGTGGCCACTGCAGGCGCTGGTCGATGGCCAGGTGGATGCGATCTATGTGAAGGGCGCCAGCGCGCTGGATGCGGCGCGCGCGGCCGGGCTGGACGTGGCGGTGGACCTCGACGCCATCCCCGACCGGCGCTTTCGCGTCAACAATGGCACGCCGCGGCCGATCACCGTGCACCAGAGCCTGATCGACGATCATTTCGACTATCTGGTGCGCTTCCTCGCCATCACCCTGCGCGCGGCCGACTGGGTGGCCCGCCAGCCCGACCAGCTGCGCGGCATCCTCGCCTTCGAGACAGCCGCCAGCCCCGAGGCGGTGAACCACGCCTATGCCCGACTGCACGAGGGCCTGCGCCCCACGCTGGATGCCGACCGCCTGGCCCTGTTCGACCAGCAGAAGACCTTCCTGTTCACCCACGGCTTCCTCGATGCCGATTTCCCCCTGGCCGACTGGATCGACCCGCGCCCGCTGGAAGCGGCCATCGCGCTGAACGCCAACCAGCCCCAGCCGCTGCGCGAACCTGCGCCCCTGCCCGCCTGAACGCCTGAACCCCCGACAGCAGAAAAGGACCGACCATGACCCACGGACTTTCCAAGGAAACCATCGCCTTCGTGCGTGAAACCGAAGCCGATGCGCGCAAGGCCTTCCGCTGGCTGCGCGAAACCCAGACCACCTCGCCCTCGGCCACGGTGGGCTTTGCCGTGCGCGTGCCCGGCGAAGACAAGATCGTCACCCTCGCCTATGCCGGCCTGTGGGCCGAGGACCCGGACGCGCCGATCACCGAAGTGATCGACTTTGACGGCAACACCTATTGGGGCGGCAAGCCCAGCGGCGAATCGCGCTATCTGAAGATCTTCAGGAAATACGAGGATTTTCAGGCGATCAGCCATGTCCACGCGCCCAACCTCGGCGCCTATTCGCAGGCCCACAGCGAGCTGCCGCTGCTTTATGTGCCCAACCGGCGCTTCCGCACCACCACCCACCTGCCGGTCTATATCAACCGCCGCCAGAGCGAGGCCGATTTCATCCTCGAGGCGATCGCCGCCGACAAGCAGACGCCCGGCATCGTCGAGGCCAATGGCGGCGCCACGGTGTGGAGCTTCAAGGGCCTGCGCCATCTGGTGCAGAACATCATCCTGCTGGAAGAGGGCGCCCGCTTCCAGGTGCTGGCCGCAGCGCTGGGCGGCTCGCGCCCCTTCGGCCCGGGCGTGCTGGAGCAGCAGTGGAAGATCGGCGGCCTGGTGCCAGCCGATGCCCATGTGACCGACGACGGCCAGATCCTGCTCGCCAACCCCGCCCCCCAGGCGGCCGAATAAGCCTTCCTGCCCCCGGCGCCCATGGTGCCGGGGCCCCTCCCTGCCGGAGCCCACGATCATGACCAGCCCGAAGCGCCAGCTGGCGCTCGCCGTTTTCCTCACCCGCCACGGCCATCATCCCGGCGCCTGGCGCCAGCCCGGCAGCGCGCCCACCGGCCTGCCCGATTTCGCCCACTGGGCAAGGCTGGTGCAAACCGCCGAGCGCGGCAAGCTGGATGCCGCCTTCTTCGCCGATTTCGCCGGCATGGCGGGGGATAACACCAGGGGCATTGCCCGGCGCCACGCCTTCCTCGATTTCGAGCCGCTGACGGCGATCTCGGCGCTGGCCAGCATCACCCGGCATATCGGCCTGATCGCCACGGTGAACACCAATTTCGAGCAGCCCTATGCGCTGGCCCGCCGCCTGGCCTCGGCCGATCACATCAGCGGCGGGCGCGTGGGCTGGAACATCGTCTCCTCGCTGGATCCGGGCGCGGCCAAAAGCTTTGGCATCACCCAGCCGGCCACCCATGCCGAACGCTATGCCCGCGCCGATGAATTCGTGGCGCTGGCCAAGGCCCTGTGGGACAGCTGGGAAGACGATGCCTTCGAGGGCGCCGACAAGGCCAGCGGCATCTATCTCCAGGCCGACAAGGTGCATCCGGTGCATTATCGCGGCGCCTATTATCAGGCCGATGCGGTGCTCGATGTGCCGCGCTCGCCGCAGGGCTATCCCGCCTTTGCGCAGGCCGGCAATTCCGAGGTGGGCCGCGATTTTGCCGCGCGCCATGCCAACATGATCTATGCCGCCGCCCAGTTCATCGAGGACGCGCAGGATTTCTACGGTGATGTGAAGCGCCGCGTGGTGGCCCATGGCCGCCACCCCGACGAGCTGAAGGTGATGCCCGGCCTCTCCTTCACCCTTGGCAGCTCTCGCGCCGAAGCGCAGGACCGCTTTGCCGCGCTGGAAGAGGCAGTGGATTTTTCCGGCGATCTCAACCTGATGGGGCAGGATGTCTCGGCCTATCCGCTCGACGGGCCGCTGCCCGACCTGCCCGAGCCCGAAAACGGCAAGGGCCGCTGGCGCCAGCTGACCGCGCTTGCCCGGCGCGAGAACCTCACCATCCGCCAGCTGTTCCTGCGCTTCAACGCGGTGCGCGGCCATCGCGTGCTGCTGGGCACCGCGGCCGATATCGCCGATGGCATGGAGGAATGGTTCACCGCCGGCGCTGCCGATGGCTTCAACCTGATCCCGCCGGTGCTGCCCACAGGGCTGGATGCCTTTGTCGATCAGGTGGTGCCCGAATTGCAGCGGCGCGGCCTGTTCCGCACCGAATATGAAGGGCGCACCCTGCGCGATCATCTGGGCCTTGCGCGCCCGGCCAATCCGCATACCGCCCGCCAGACTGTGACAGAGCCGGCCTGAGACCGGCCAGGGGAGAACGACCATGACCCAGAACCATCTCGACACCTTGTGGTACACTCGCTGCCCGGTGCCCACCGGGCTTGGCATCGCCATCCAGCAGGGCTGGCTGGGCGAGGCCTTCGCCCAGCGCGGCACGCAAGTGAAATCGCTGCTGGAATCGCCGGATTTCGCCGTGCGCGAATCGCATTTCAGCCACACGCTGGCCAATTCCGTGCGCCATGGCGGCAGCATTCCGGCGATCAGCGCCTTTGCCCGCGGGCGCGACACGCGGCTGATCGGCCTGTCGTGGGCCGATGAGACACAGCTCATCCTCGCCCGGCCGGAAAGCGGCATCACCACCGTGCGCGAACTGAAGGGCCGCCGCTTTGGCCTGCCCAACTGGAAGCAGGTGGAGATTGATTTCTCCCGCGCCCAGGCGATCCGCGGGCTGGAAAACGCGCTGCGCCTCGAAGGGCTGGAAGTGGCCGATGTGGAGCTGGTGAACCAGGACATCGACAGCCATTATTCCGAAGGCGCCGCGCGCAGCATCGCCGGCACCGTCAACTGGACCGGGCGCACCCCTTCGCGCGCGCGGGCCAACAACCTCGAGGTGATCGCCCTGCTGCGCGGCGAGGTGGACGCGATCTTCCTGAAGGGGGCCAATGGCGCGCAGGTCGCCCATCAGTTCGGCCTGACCACGCTGATCGACACCGGCGCCCATCCCGATCCGCTGGTGCGTTCGAACAATGGCACGCCGCGCACGCTGGCCGTGGATGGCCAGCTGATCGAGCAGCATTTCGAGGCCGCCACCACCATCGCCGAGCAAGTGCTGCGCGCCGAAGCCTGGGCCCACCGCCACCCCGAGGAGGTGCGCCGCTATCTGGGCCGCGAGGCCAATGCCAGCGAGTTCTGGGTGGAAGCGGCCTATGGCGCCGATGCGCATCTGAAGCTCAACACCGATCTGGCCGAACAATCGGTGGCAGCCCTGCAGGATTTCACGCAGTTCCTGCACCGCTGGGGCTTCATTCCGCGCAGCTTTGCCGTGGCCGACTGGATCGACCCGCGCCCGCTGGCCGAAGCGCGCAGCCGGCTGCAACAGGCCGCCCCGCTGGCCGCGGCCGAATAGGCCATGGGCAAGCCACTGGCGGTGCCTGGCGCGCAGCCGGCACCGCGGCAGGCGGGCGCGGGCGGGCATCCCTTCCTGCGCTGCCTTGCTATCTATGCCGAAATGCCGCGCCGCTTCCTGCTCACCGCACTGCTGCTGGGGCTGGTGAATGCGGCCATGCTGGGCCAGCAGGTGCTGGTGGGCCGGGCGGTGCAGGAGGCCGGGCGCGGGCAACTGGTGGCCAGGCTGCCGGGCGGCGGGCTGGATTATCACCGCGCCGGCTGGTTTGCCGCGGTGCTGCTGGGGCTGGCGGCGCTGCGGGGGGGCTTGCAACTGGGCGCGGGGCTGCTCTCGCTGTCGATCGGGCAGGAACTGCTGACGCGGCTGCGCCTGCGCATTCTGGCGCAGATCCAGCGGCTGGATCTGGCCTATCACTGGCGCCACGGCGTGGGCGAGATGGTGACGCGCATGACCCGCGATGCCGACAAGCTGCGCGACGGGCTCATCAACTTCTGGCGCCAGATGTTCGAGACGGGGCTGGTGGTGGTGCTCTCGCTGGGGCTGCTGGCGGGCTGGTCGGTGTGGCTGGCGCTGGTGCCGGGGGGGCTGTTCGTTCTGGGCATCTGGCTGCTGGCGCGCGAGACGGGCACGCTGGTCGCGCTCGACCGGCGGATCGGCGATGCCTATGATGCCGTCACGCAGGATCTGTCCGAGGGCGTCAATGGCGTGCGGGTGATCAAGGCCTTTGCCCTGGGCCAGGCCCGCGCCCGCCGCTTTGCCGCCTTCATCGACCTGTTCCGCCAGGAAGCCCGCGCGGCGCTCGCCTATGCCTCCCGGCGCGTGCCGCTGCCGCAGGCGATCATCGCGCTGGGCCATGCCTGGGTGCTGGGCTGCGGGGCGGTGCTGGTGGCGCGCGGCAGCCTGGGGCTGGGCGCGCTGGTGGCAGCGCTGCTGGTGGTCAACAATCTGGTGCTGCGGGTGGAAAATATCGGCCGGCTGCTGCAGGTGGTGGCCGATGCCAGCGCCTCGGCCGCGCGCATCTGGGATGTGCTGGATGCCCGGCCGGCGATCCTGGGCGGCCCCGCCCCCGTGCCGGCCGGGCCCCTGGGCCTGCGGCTGGAACAGGTCTCGGTGGCGCCGCTGGGCGATGGCGGGCGGGTGCTGCATGATGTCTCGCTGGCGCTGGCGCCGGGCGAGGTGGTGGCGCTGGTGGGCCCCACCGGGGCGGGCAAGAGCATCCTTGCCAGCCTGCTGCCGCGCCTTGTCGAGGTGGACGAGGGCCGTGTGCTGGTGGGCAGCGATGCGGCCGGCTGGCAGGATGTGCGCGGGCTGGATCTGGCCGAGCTGCGCCGCCGGGTGCATGTGCTGCCGCAGGAAAGCTTCCTCTTTTCCGACACGCTGGCGGCCAATCTGCGCCTCAGCGCCCCCGCGGCCGAGGACGCCACGCTGATCGCCGCGCTGGAGCAGGCGGCCGCCGGCGATGTGCTGCCCCGCCTGGCCGAAGGGCTGGAGACGCGGCTGGGCGATCGCGGGGTCACGCTGTCGGGCGGGCAGCGCCAGCGCATCTGCCTGGCCCGGGCGCTGCTGTCGGGCGCCGATATCCTTGTGCTCGACGATGCCACCAGCGCCCTCGATGCCGCCACCGAACAACGCGCGCTGGCCAATATCCGCGCCCTGCGCGGCAGCGGCGCGGCGCCCACGGTGCTGATCGTCTCCAGCCGCCTGTCCACCATTCTGGCGGCAGACCGGGTGGTGATGCTGGCCGCCGGGCGCATCGTCGCCCAGGGCCCGCACGCGCAGCTGGCCGCCGGCAATGCCGCCTATCGCGCCTTGATGGGGATCTGAGATGAACGGGTTTCGCGGCGATAGCGCCCTGTCGGAAATCGAGCTGGAAGAGCGGCTGGCGCAAAAGCGGCTGGGGCGCGGCGTGGGCGGCCGGCTGTGGCCGCTGGTGGCGCCGGTGCGGCGGCTGATCGCGGCGGTGGTGGCGATCGAGCTGGCGCAGGTGGCGGTGATCTTCGCCCGCCCGGCGCTGATCGCCCTCGTCATCGACAGGGGCTTGCGCCATGGCCTGCAGCCGGCGCTGGTGGGCTGGGCCTGCGCGGGGCTGGCGGCGTGCTGGGCGGCGCGTTTCGGGCTGGGGGGCCTGTCGCAATATGCCGCGGGCCTGGCGGCGATCCGCGTGCTGAACGACCTGCGCGCCCGCGTCTTCGCCCATGTGCAGACGCTGTCCGTCGGCTATTTCGACCGCACCCGCGCCGGCCGCATCATCGCCCGCGCCGACCGCGATGTCGATACGCTGGAGCCGCTGCTGATCCAGGGCCCGCCCGAACTGCTGTCGGCGGTGTTGCGGCTGGTGGTGGCAGGCGGACTGCTGTGGCAGGTGGCGCCGGCGCTGCTGCTGGGGCTGGCCGGCGTGGTGCCGCTGCTGCTGGGGGCAACGGCGCTGTTCAAGCGCATTTCGCAGGCCAGCTGGGCGCAGGTGGCCGAATGCCGCAGCCGCTTCACCGCCCATCTGGTGGAAAGCGTGGCGGGCGTGCGGCTGATCCGCCAGGCCGGCCGCGCGGCGGAAAACCTGGCCGCCTATCGCCGCCTGCTCGATGCTTTCAACACCGCGCTCATCCGCGGCAATCTGCGCTCGGGCTGGTTTGCGCCATTCACCGGCCTGCTCACCACGGCAGGGGTGGTGCTGGTGCTGGTGATCGGCGGGCGGGGCGTGGCGCTGGGCACGCTCAGCCTTGGCCAGCTCACGCAGAGCCTGTTCTACGTCTATCTGTTCCTGGCCCCCTTGCAGGAATTTTCCGACCTGTTCGAGCGGCTGGCCAATGGCACCGCCTGCGCCCAGCGCATCTTCCTGCTGCTGGATACCGCCCCCGACATCGCCGATGCCGCCGATGCGCGCGATCTGCCGCGCCTGGCCGGCGCCATCCGCTTTGCCGGGGTGGGCTTTGGCTATGTGCCGGGGCGGCGGGTGCTGCAGGGGCTGGATCTGGCCATAGCGCCGGGCGAAGTGGTGGCGATCGTGGGCCCCACCGGCCATGGCAAGAGCACGCTGGTGCAGCTGCTCACCCGCTTCTACGATGTGGACGAAGGCGCCATCCTGCTCGACGGGCACGATATCCGCGCCATTTCCGAGGCCAGCCTGCGCCGCCAGGTGGGCGTGGTGCTGCAGGATAACGTGCTGTTCGGCGGCAGCGTGCTCGACAATCTGCGCCTGGCCCGGCCCGCTGCCAGCGATGCCGAACTGATCGCCGCCGCGCGCGAACTGGGCGCCGACGCGGTGCTGGAAGCCCTGCCCCATGGCTATCACACGCAGGTCGGCGCTCTTGGCGGGCAGCTCAGCCAGGGGCAGCGCCAGCTGGTCTGCCTGGTGCGCGCCTATCTCGCCGATCCGGCCGTGCTGGTGCTCGACGAGGCGACCAGCGCGGTCGATGTCGCCACCGAACAGCGCATCCAGCGCGCCCTGCGCCGCATCACCGCCGGGCGCACCAGCCTCATCATCGCCCACCGCCTCGCCACCATCCGCGAGGCAGACCGCATCGCCGTGATCCGCGAAGGCGCGATTGTGGAACTGGGGCCGCATGACGCGCTGCTGGCGCGCGGCGGGCATTATGCCGCGCTGTATGCCGCCTATGCGGCGCCCCCTGCGCCCTTGCCTGCGATGGCATAGATAGGCGCCATCCAGCCTTCGGGTTTGCCATGGCGCGCAGCACCGCTAGGATCGCGCCATGACAGACCTGTTCGACCTTACCGGCCAATGCGCGCTGGTCACCGGCTCCACCCGCGGCATTGGCCTGGCGATTGCAAAAGCGCTGATCGCCGCCGGTGCAAAAGTGGTGATCTCCAGCGAGGATGCCGCCGATACCGCCCGCGTGGCGGCCGAGCTGGCCATGCCCGGCATCGCCTGCGACATGCGCGAGGAGGCCGCCCTTGAACCGCTGGTGGCAGGCACGGTGGCAGCGCTGGGCGGGCTCGACATTCTGGTGTGCAATGCCGGCATCACCGGCCGCCCGGGCCCCTTCGCCAGCCTCGACATGGCCGATTACGCGCGGGTGATGGCCATCAACCTCACAGCGCAGGTGCTGCTGTGCAACCACGCCCTGCCGCATATCGCCGCGCGCGGGGGCGGCAGCGCCATTCTGGTGGCCAGCCTTGCCGGCCTGCGCGGCAATGGGGCGATCAACGCCTATGCGCTGGCCAAGGCCGGGGTGGCCCAGCTGGCACGCAATCTGGCGGTGGAATGGGGGCCCAGGGCCGTGCGCGTCAATGCCCTGTCGCCCGGCTTCATCGCCACCGAACTGTCGAAACCGCTGCTGGAGAACGAAGCCTTCATGGCCCGCCGCATGGGGATGACGCCGCTGCGCCGCCCCGGCCGGCCGGAAGAGATTGCCGGCGCGGCGGTGTTTCTGGCCTCTGCTGCGGGCGGTTTTGTCACCGGGCACAATCTCGTCGTCGATGGCGGCACGCTGATCACCGACGGCAGCTGAGCCTTTAGGGCAGCAGGAACACTTCTGTCAGCGGCCAGCTGCGGGGGCTGTCATCGGCCGCCACTTCCATCAGCGGCGCCATGGCCGCCCACCAGCGGCGCATCACCGGCAGATCGGGCAGCGCATCCATGCCATGGCCCTCCTCGCGCAGCAGGGTGGCAAACAGCAGATCCGTGTCGGCATCGTGGAAGATGCGGTAATCATGGATGCCGGCCGCCTTCAGCGCCATGGCCAGCTCTGGCCAGATCTCGTCGTGGCGGCGGCGATATTCCGCCAGCATGCCCGGCTTCAGCCGCATGCGAAAGGCAATGCGTTCCATCCTCGTATCTCCTCGTCAGCGCGGGGCGCGGCCCCACAGGCGGGCATAGGCACAGCCCGTCAGATCCTCGACCACTGCCTGTGCCGCCGCCGAGCTGGGCCCTGTGGCGCCGCCGCGCAGATGGCGGATCTCGTGCATCAGCACGCCATGGGTGGCGCCATTCAGGCGGAAACGCCGCGACACCGCCACCCCGCCCGCCAGCATCGCCAGCGTGCCCGCGCCCAGAACGGCCGCCAGCACCGCCATCGCCGCCGGCCCTTGCGCCGCTGCGGCCGGGCGGATGCCGCCCGCTTCCAGCCCCATGCCCACCAGCGCCACGGCCAGCGCCTGGGTGGCCTTGCGCACAAAGGTCATCACGCCGGCAAAGCTGCCCTCGCGCCGCTGGCCGGTGATGATCTCGTCGACATCGGCCATGTAGTTGTAGGTGGCCCAGGGGATGTAGTTCAGCATGCCCCGGCCAAGCCCTGCCAGCCCGATCGCCAGCCACAGCCCTTCGGCGCCCACCCGCCAATGCGCCTGCCAGCCGCCCAGCAGCACCACAACGCCCGCCGCAAAAGCCAGCGCCGCCCAGCGATAGGCCGGCGCCGGCCCCATCCGCAGCACCAGCTGCATGGCCAGCCCCACGGCAAACAGCTGCACGATATACATGCTGCCCAAAAGGCCCGAGGCCGCCGCCGTGCTGCCGCCCAGCGCGAACAGCACGAAGAAGGTGAAAGTGGCGTTGAAAATATCCTGGCTGATATAGCCGCCCAGATACATGCCCAGATGCAGCCGGAAGGCGCGCACCTGCAAGGTGGCCCTCAGGTCTGCGACCATGCCGGCCAGCACCTGCCCGGCAGAGCGGCCCGGCGGCATCGGCGCCGCGCCCCGCGCGCGTTCCCAGCTGAAGGCATAGAGCAGCCCTGCCACCACCATGAACAGCCCCGTGAACACCGCCGCCATCCAGAAGAAGGTGGCGGCATTGTCGCGCCCCAGCCAGCCGATCAGCCACATCGGCGCAAAGCCCGCCAGAATGGCCGACAGCTGCCCGAAGATGATGCGCGATCCGGCCATGCGCGCCTTGGTGACGAAATCCTCCGCCATTTCGGCCGCCAGCGTTTCATAGGGGATGATCTCCAGCGCATAGACCATCTCGAAGGCGACATAGGAGACGAGATAATACCAGAAGCCCTGCCCCGGCAGCCACATCAGGGCAAAGCTGGGCAGCAGCGGGATCGCCGCCAGAATGAACACCCGCCGCCGCCCGAAGCGCCGCCCCAGCCCATGCGCGCCCATATGATCCGACAGGTGCCCGATCAACGGCGAGAGCACCGCATCGATCAGCCGGGCCGCCGCGAAAATCAGCGCCGCCTGCCCGGCCGACAGCCCGCAAAAGCGCGTGTAGAACAGCAGCAGCCAGCCCGAGACGATCGCCATCGAGCCTGCCCCCAGCGCATCATTGGCGCCATAGGCCAGATAGTTGACCAGCCGCACCGGCCGCGCGGCGGAAAGCGGCGGCGCCATCAGATGTAGGTGCGCAGGAACTCGCCCAGCGCGCAGATGGCCAGGCTCTGCCCATAGGGCATGGAGGTGAGCGCGATGTCCTTGTAGAATTGCAGGCTGTCGCCCATCGCCGTGCCGAAGCTCACCTGCGTCAGCTCGCCGCTGGGGGCGATATGGGCCAGCACGCCCTTGATGGCGCGCAGGGCCACATCGGCATATTCCGCCGGCAGATAGCGCTTGCGCACCGCTTTCAGCAGCCCGAAGGCAAAACCGGCCGTGGCCGAGGCTTCCAGATAGGAGGTCGGATCATCGAGCAGCGTGTGCCACAGGCCGCTTTCATCCTGCAGGCGGGCCAGCGCCCGCGCCTGGGCGGCCAGCGTCTCGATCAGGAAGGCGCGCAGGCCATCGCCCTCGGGCAGGTCCAGCATCTCGATGAATTCGGGGATGGCGATCGTGACCCAGCAATTGCCGCGCGCCCACAGCGCTCCGGCGAAATTGTGCCGGCCATCGAAGGTCCAGCCGTGGAACCACAGGCCCGTGCGCCGATCGACCAGATATTTGACATGCAGCATGAACTGCCGCCTGGCCTCTTCCACATAATGCGGCCGGCCCAGCACCTGGCCAATGCGCGCCAGCGGCAGCACGCTCATCATCAGCGTGTCGTCCCACATCTCGCCGGGGTTCTCGTCATTGTAGACGATGTGCTGGAAGCCGCCTTCCTCGGTCTTGGGCAGGCCATCGGGGGCCATCAGCCATTCCGCCCAGCTGTCGAGATAGGGCAGATAGGTGATGTCGGGGCTGAGCTCGTAAAGGTTGGCCAGGGTGAGGAAGGGGGCCACGGTGTTGATGTTCTTGGTGGGCGTGCCGGCGGCCAGGCGGTTGGCAAACCATTCCTCGATGATGCGGCGGGTGGCGGCATCGCCGGTCACCTCGTAATAGCGCCACAGGCCGAACAGGCCAACGCCATGGGTCCATTCCCAGTCGTTCCAGCCCTTGGTGTCGATGATGCGGCCATCCTCCAGCCGCAGCAGGAATTCGCCGGTCTCGTCCTTGATGTTGACGAGATTGTCGGTCAGCCGGGCGATCGCGTCGAGCACATCGGCGCGGGGGATGGAATGGGTGGTGGCAGCCATGGCCTGCTCCGCTTGGGGGGATGGAAACCGGCAGGGACAGCGCTGCCCCTGCCGCAACATATCAGAAGCTGGCGTCGAGCTTCACGCCGATATAGCGGAAACTGTCTCGCGCGGGCTGCCAGATCAGCCCTTGCGCGGCAACGCCGGTGGCGCTGAAGCCGGAGGCAGTGTTGCCCAGGTTCACCGCATAATGCTGGTTGAACAGGTTGTTGACGAAGAAGGTCAGCTTGTAGCGGCCATCATCGGCGCTGGCGCCAAGGGTGGCATCGAACACGCCATAGGCGCCCTGCACCGTCATCGGATCCTGGTTGAGCGAGAAGTTCACCTTGCTCTGCCAGCGATAGGCAAAGCTGGCAAAGGCGCCATAGCCCTTCTCCAGCGGCAGATCATACTGGCCGCCAATGTTGAACTTCCAGCGCGGCGCGTTGTTCATCGTGCCGCCCTTCAGGTTCTGGATCTTGGTGCCGCTGGGCAGCAGGCCGCACTGGCCGGGCGCGGGAATGCTGTCGGCGCTGGCCAGCGTGACATAGGGCTGGTTGGTATAGCACGGGCCGGTGGGAAAATCGGTGATCCTGGCATCGGTGAAGGCCCCCGCCCCGTTGAGGCTGACCCGGGGCAGCGGCTTGGCGGTGAAGTCCATCTCCACGCCGCGGGTGCGCAGCTTGCCCACCGATTGCAGCAGCGAAAGCGCAAAGCCATTGGGCAGATAGGTGATCGAGGAGGTCTGGAAGCCGCTGTAATTGGTCCAGAAGCCGGTCACGTTCAGCTGCAGGCGATGGTGGAAGAAGCTGTTCTTCGAGCCGATTTCATAGCTGCGCGCGGTTTCCGGCGCCACCGGCGAATGGGCGGCGATATTGGCGTTGAACACGCTCGACAGGTCGTAGGCCTGGCCCTTGTAGCCGGTCGAGAAGGTGAAATAGGCCATGTTGTCACGCGTGAAGTGATATTGCGCGCCGGCCTTGCCGGTGATGGCATTGTCGCTGCTGTGGCCGCCCAGCGCGAAGGCCGGCGAGGCGGTGGTGTTGGCGTAGGTGTAGTCCACCAGCTGGCGGTTGAGGCGGAAGCCGCCCACCAGCGTGAAGCGGGGCGCCGCATCCCAGGCCAGATCGTTGTAGAGCGAATAGGTCTCGTTCACCGTGGTGGCGTGATAGTGCACATATTGCAGCACCGGCCCGCGGGCGAGATCACGCGTCAGCGAATTGCGGGCAAACCACAGGCCGGCCACGTAGCGCAGCGGGCCCGAACCCGATGTCAGCCGCAGCTCCTGCGTGGTGGAGCGCACGGTGAAATAGCCATCCAGCCGCGCGCCGCTATCCAGCCCCGAAGGCGCCGAGGCGGGATAATAGAGCAGGAAGGGGGAATCGGTGCCGTCCACATCCTGATAATCGCGCAGGTGATAGTGATCGACCGAGCCGATATAGGCCAGCGTGCCGCCCGCCAGCAGCCCGCCCTCCAGCTTTTCATTCGCCCGCCATGTCACGCCATAGCTTTCGGAAATGCCGCCGGCGCGCACATCGTTGCGCACATTGGTGTTCCACGTGTCGTTGGGGTTGATGCCGGCGAGCACGGTGCTGGCGGGCAATTGCGACAGGCCCTGGTAATAGAGCCCCGGCGTCAGCGCGCGGATGGGGGTGACGCAGCAATTGGTATCGGTGTGGTTGTAGCGCGGCGAGACCGACAGGGTGAGCCGGCTGCCCGCATCCCACACCAGCTTGCCGGTAACGGTGGTGCCCACGCTGCCGTTCATGCGGCTGCCATCGGTGAGGTTGTGGATGTTGCCATCCCACGAATCATGGGCCGCGGTCAGCCGCACGCGCAGGTTCTGGGTGATGGGACCGGCAATGGTGCCGCCCAGCCGCCATTCGTGGTCGTCGGTCACCAGGCCTGTCACATGGCCGGTCCAGTGGTCGGTGGGGGCCTGGGTGGTGATGTTCAGCACGCCGGCAATCGCGCTCTTGCCGAACAGCGTGCTTTGCGGGCCCTTCAGCACTTCCACCCGCTCGATATCGACGAGATCCTTGAAGGCCTCGGCCTGAAAGCCCAGCGGCACATCATCCACCACGATCGCCACGTCGGATTCCACGGCGATGCCGTTGGTCAGCGTGCCGATGCCGCGCAGGTTGATCGAATTATTGCCCGGCTGCGAACCGTAGTTCAGCGTGAGGCCCGGCACCAGCTTGGGCAAATCGTTGATATCGCGCACGTTCTGGCGCGATATCAGCGCGCTCGTCACGGCCGTGACCGACACCGGCACATCCTGCAGGCGCTCGGCGCGGCGGGTGGCGGTGACGACGATATCGGCAATGGCACCGCTGGATGCGGCGGGCGCGGCCGCAGGCGCTGTGGTTTGCGCCTGCGCCTGATGCGCCAAAGCCAGCGTGCCGATCGCAGATGCGAGCAGCCGCCCACGACGGGATGAAATCTGCATAACCCTCACAGCCCCTCTCCTCGGGATGTCGCTTCAAACCGGTCTTTGCCGGACAGGCAGATTCGTAGCGAAGAAAAATGAGGATGACAACAGGTCATATGATGAATTATGGATGTCTCCGTCAGCCGGCACCAAAGGGGTGGCCAAGGCGGCCCCAACCGGGATAGGGAATGAGGATGCAGACCAAGCCACTGGCCAGGCGCACGCTGGCCACGGAACTTGTTGAGGAATTGCGCTCGCAGATCGAGGCCGGCGCGCTGGTGCCCGGCAACCGGATCCCCACCGAGAAGGATCTGGTGAACAGCTATGGCGTCAGCCGCACGGTGGTGCGCGAGGCGGTGGCCCGGCTCACCGCCGAGGGCTTTCTGGAACCGCGCCAGGGCTCTGGCGTGTTCGTCACCATGCCGCCGCCGGCCGCCTTCCAGGTCACCCATACGGAGCTGGAGGATCTCGTCGAGGTGATCCGCTTCCTCGAACTGCGCCAGGCGGTGGAAGTGGAAATGGCCGGCCTTGCGGCCCTGCGCCGCAGCGACGAGGATGTGGCCGCGATGCACGCCTGCGCCGCCCAGATCGGCCGCGAATTTGCCGCCGGCAAATCCAGCACCGAGGCCGATGAGGAGCTCCACGCGCTGATCGCCAAGGCTTCGGGCAACCAGTATTTCGTGCGTTTCATCGAATTTCTCGAACTGCGCATGGTGCCCCGCCGCAACCTCGTCACCGATCTCAACGAGGCCCAGCGCGCCGCCTATTTCAGCGCTGTCGATGGCGAGCATGTCGCGCTGATCGAGGCCATCGCCCGGCAGGACAGCGAAGCCGCCCGCGCGGCAGCCCGCCAGCATCTGGAAAACGCCCGGCGCCAGATCGAAGATTTCATTGCCCGCCGCCAGCCGGCCGGCGAGGTGCGCGCCTGAGCCTTGCGGGCCGGCGCGCGCCTCCACTGCCCCCCACAACATCATTCCGAAAGGCTGCTGCCATGTTTGCCAAGACCTATCACGCCACCCATCCCGACATGATGGATGCCGCATCCAACCAGGCATTGCGCGATCGCTATCTGGTGGGCGGCATGTTCGCCACAGGCGAGGTGCGCCTCAACTATTCGCATAACGAGCGTTTCGTGATCGGCGGCGCGGTGCCCGGCGCCAGCCCGCTGCAACTGCCCGACCAGAGCGAGCCGGCCTCGGCCGCCGGCCACCCCTTCCTCGAACGGCGCGAGGCCGGCATCGTCAACATCGGCGGCGCCGGCGCCATCACCGTCGATGGCCAGCGCTTCGAAATGGGCAACAAGGAATGCCTCTATGTGCCCATGGGCAGCCGCGAGGTGCTGTTCGAGGGCGAAGGCGCGCGCTTCTACATCGCCAGCGTGCCGGCCCACAAGGCCTGCCCCATCCGCCACATCACCCTGGCCGAGGCCAATCCGCTGGCGCGCGGCGATCTGGCCAATTCGAACCAGCGCACGATCTACCAGCTCGTCATCCCCGGCGTGTGCGAGAGCGCGCAGCTGCTGCTTGGCCTCACCGTGCTGGAAGAGGGCAGCGTGTGGAACACCATGCCCCCCCACCTGCACGACCGCCGCAGCGAGATCTACCTCTACTTCGACCTGCCCGCCCCCGAATCGCGCATCTTCCACTACATGGGCCAGCCCGAAGACCTGCGCCACATCGTGGTGGCCAATGAGGAAGCGGTGATCAGCCCGCCGTGGTCGGTCCACATGGGCTCGGGCACGCAGAAATATGCTTTCATCTGGGCAATGGGCGGGGAAAACCTCGACTATACCGACATGAAGGTCCTCGATATCTGCCAGCTGAAGTGAGGGCGCGATGAGCTTCGATCTCACCGGCCGGGTGGCCGTTGTCACCGGCGCCAACACCGGCATCGGCCAAGGCATTGCCCTGGCGCTGGCGGCGGCCGGCGCCGATATTGCCGCTGTGGGCCGCACACCGGCTGCAGACACCGCCGAAAGGGTGCAGGCGCTTGGCCGCCGCTGCGCGCTGGTGCAGGCAGACCTGTCCTCCATCGCCCCTGTGGACGCGGTGGTGGCACAGGTGCTGGAACAGCTGGGCGGGCTGGATATCCTCGTCAACAATGCCGGCATCATCCGCCGCGCCGATGCGGTGGATTTTACCGAGGAGGACTGGGATGCGGTGGTGGACACCAACCTCAAATCGGTGTTCTTCCTGGCCCAGGCCGCCGGACGCCACATGATCGCCCGGCATGCCGCCACCGGCCGGCGCGGCAAGATCATCAACATCGCCTCGATGCTCAGCTTCCAGGGCGGCATCCGCGTGCCCAGCTACACCGCCAGCAAGGCGGGCGTGGCCGGGCTGACAAAGCTGCTGGCCTGCGAATGGGCAGCGCATGGGGTCAACGTCAACGCCATTGCGCCCGGCTATATCGCCACCGCCAACACCGCCGCCCTGCAGGCCGATGCCGCCCGCAACCGCCAGATCCTCGAGCGCATTCCCGAGGGCCGCTGGGGCGATCCGGCCGATATCGGCGGGGCGGCGGTGTTCCTTGCCAGCTCCGCCGCCGATTATGTGCAGGGCCATGTGCTGGCCGTGGATGGCGGATGGCTGGCCCGATGAGCGGCCCAGTGGACGCAACGCCGAGCGGCCCCGTCGTCTGCTTCGGAGAGGTGCTGATGCGCCTTTCCACCCCGGCCGGGCAGCTGATCGCCGATGCGCCGGCGCTGGATATCGCCATTGGCGGAGCCGAGGCCAATGTGGCGGTGGCGCTGGCGGCGATGGGCCACAAGGCCCGCTTCCTCGGCAGGCTGCCGGCCAATGCGCTGGGCCTGCGGGCGCAGGCGGCGCTGGCCGGCGCCGGGGTGGATGTGGCGCATTGCCCGCAGGCGCCCGGCCGCATGGGGCTTTATGTGCTGGAAACCGGCGCCTCTCTGCGCCCTTCGGCGATCACCTACGACCGCGCCGGCAGCGCCTTTGCCAGCGCCGCCCCGGGCGATTTCGCCTTTGCCCAGGCGCTGGAGGGCGCCGCGCTGCTGCATCTGTCGGGCATCACCCCGGCGCTGGGGCCGGGCGGCGTGGCGCTGGCGCGCGCGGCCATCGCCGCGGCGCAGGCAGCCGGCGTGCCGGTCTCCTTCGACTGCAACTTCCGCGCGAACCTGTGGTCTGCCTGGGACAGCGACCCGCGCGCCCTCCTTACCGAACTCATCGGCGCGGCCAGCCTGCTGTTTGCCAACCACCGCGACATGACGCTGCTGCTGGGCCGCCCCTTCAGCGGCGATGGCCCCGAGCGCCGGCGCGAGGCCGCCGAGGCCGCCTTTGCCGCCTTCCCCCGGCTGCAGGTGATGGCCTCCACCGCCCGCACCCCCCTCACCCAGACGCACCACCGCCTGGCCGCCCGGGTGGACCTGCCCACCGCCCGCCACCAGACCGCCGAGATCAACATCACCGATATCGTCGACCGGGTGGGCAGCGGCGATGCCTTTGCCGCCGGCGTGCTCTCGGCCTGGCTGGAAGGGGGCGATGCCGCCGCCATGGCCGGGCGCGGCCTTGCAATGAACGCGCTCAAACATTCCGTGCGGGGCGACTGGCTGCGCCTGCCGCGCAGCGCCATCGAAGGCTTCTGCCCCCAGCCCGCCGACGTGCAGCGCTGAACCTGCCGCGCGGGGCAGGCAAAAGGGGCGCCTCCCCGGCCGGGAGGCGCCCCTTTCCTGTGCCGCTATCCGGCGATCAGAAGTGGATCGCCCGGCCATAGGCCGACAGCGTTGCCTCATGCATCATTTCCGACAGGGTGGGATGCGGGAACACCGTGTTCATCAGCTCCTGCTCGGTCGTCTCCAGCGTCTTGCCGACGACATAGCCCTGGATCAGCTCGGTCACTTCCGCGCCGATCATGTGGGCGCCCAGCAGCTCGCCGGTCTTGGCGTCGAACACCGTCTTGATGAAGCCCTCCGGCTCACCCAGCGCGATGGCCTTGCCATTGCCGATGAAGGGGAAATTGCCCACCTTCACTTCATGGCCGGCTTCCCTGGCCTTGGCCTCGGTCAGCCCCACGCTGGCGATCTGCGGGTGGCAATAGGTGCAGCCGGGGATGTTGTTGCGATCGAGGCCATGGGGGTGCACCTCCTTGTTGCCCAGCTCCTTGGCGATCGCCTCGGCAGCGGTCACGCCCTCATGGCTGGCCTTGTGGGCAAGCCAGGGCCCCGGGGTCACATCGCCGATCGCCCAGATGCCCTTCACGGCGGTGCGGCCGTGTTCGTCGATGGCGATGATGCCGCGCTCGGTCTTGATGCCCACCTCTTCGAGGCCGATGTTCTCGGTGTTGGCGACAACGCCCACCGCCACGATCACATGGGAGAAATCCTCCTCGGTGATCTTGCCATCCTTGCCCTTGATCTTGGCCTTGATGCCGCTGGCCGAGGTGGTGATGCCATCAACGCCGGTGCCGGTCAGGATCGTCATGCCCTGCTTGGCCAGCGATTTCTCGAGGAAGGTCGAGACGTCCTTGTCCTCCACCGGCACGATCCGGTCGAGCATTTCCACAACCGTGACCTTGGCGCCCAGATCGTTGTAGAAGCTGGCAAATTCAATGCCGATCGCGCCCGAGCCGATGACCAGCAGCTTGGTCGGCATTTCCTTGGGCGTCATCGCATGGCGATAGGTCCAGATGCGCTCGCCATCGGCCTTGGCAAAGGGCAGATCGCGGGCGCGCGCGCCGGTCGCCACGATGATGTGCTTGGCGGTAAGCGTTTCGGTGCCCTTCTCGCCGGTCACTTCCAGCGTGCCGGGCTTGAGGATCTTGCCCACGCCCATGTGGACGGCCACCTTGTTCTTCTTCATCAGGTGGGTCACGCCCTGGTTCAGCTGCTTGGCAACGCCGCGGCTGCGCGCCACAACCGCCGCCAGATCGGCCGAAACACCGGTGGCCGACAGGCCATAGGCCTTGGCATGCTGCATCTGGTGAAACACCTCGGCCGAGCGCAGCAGCGCCTTGGTCGGGATGCAGCCCCAGTTGAGACAGATGCCGCCCAGATTCTCGCGCTCGACAATCGCTGTCTTCAGCCCCAGCTGGGCTGCGCGAATGGCCGCCACATAGCCCCCGGGACCCGAACCCAGAACGATCACATCATATTGTTCAGCCACGAAAATTACTCCTGAACGATCGGACGCGGACGCCCGCTGTCATCAACCGCGACAAAGGTGAACACCGCTTCTGTCACCTTGATCGCCTCCGTCTGGAAGCGATCCCGGCGCCAGGCCTCGATGGCGATCGTCATCGACGTGCGCCCCACCTTGCGCAACTCTCCATAAACAGAGACTTCATCGCCCACCTTGACAGGCTTCAGAAACTGCACGCCATCCATGGCGATGGTGACCGCCCGCCCGCGCGAATGGCGCGAGGCCATCAGCCCCGCGCCCATGTCCATCAGGCTCAGCAGCCAGCCACCAAAAATGTCGCCATAGGCATTGGCGTCGGCCGGCATGGCCGTCACCCGGATCATCGGCTCCATCGCCGGACTGAGATTCAAGGGTTCCATTGCCGGCATCTCCCCAGCCTCAGGCCAGCAGCGCCAGCGGGTTTTCCACCAGCTCGCGGAAGGCCGCCATCAGCTGCGCGCCATCGGCGCCATCGATGGCGCGGTGGTCGAAGCTGCCGGTGGCGCTCATCGCGGTGGCCACGCCCAGGCTGCCGTCTTCCAGCACCCAGGGGCGCTTCTCGCCGGCGCCGATCGCCATGATCATGCCCTGCGGCGGGTTGATCACCGCCTCGAACTGGCGGATGCCCATCATGCCCATGTTGCTGAGGCTGGCGGTGCCGCCCACATATTCGCTGGGGGCCAGCTTGCCGGCCTTGGCGCGGGTGGCCAGATCGGCCATGTCGGTGCTGATCCTGGCCAGGCCCTTGCCGGCCGCATCGGTGATGATCGGCGTGATCAGGCCATTGGGGATGCTCACCGCCACGCTCACATCGGCGCGGGCATACTGGCGCAGCGTGTCGCCGGCAAAGGCCACGTTGCACTGGGGCACCTGCGTCAGCGCCACGCCCAGCGCCTTGATCAGCATGTCGTTCACCGACAGCTTCACGCCGCGGGCGGCCAGCGCGCCATTCAGCTCGCCGCGCAGCTTCAGCAGCGCATCCAGCTTGATATCCACCGTGAGGTAGATGTGCGGCACCTGCTGCTTGCTCTCGGTCAGGCGGCGGGCGATCGTCTTGCGCATGCCGGAAAGCGCGACATCCTCATGCGGGATGCCGAAATCAGGCAGGCCAGCGGACGCTGCCACCGGGGCGGGCGCCGCCACAGGGGCGGCCACAGGGGCAGCAGCAGGCGCAGCGGCAGCCGGCCGGGCGCCTTCCACATCCGCCTTGACGATGCGGCCATTGGGGCCAGAGCCGGCGATACCGGCCAGATCCACGCCCTTCTGCGCGGCAATGCGCTTGGCCAGCGGCGAGGCAACCACGCGCTCGCCAGCGGCCACAGGCGCCTTCACGGCGACGGCCGCGGCGGCCACAGGTGCTGCGGCCACCGGGGCGGCGGCAGGCTTTGCGGCAGGCGCGGCAGCGGCGGGCACCGCGCTGGCGTCCTCATCCTCGCCGGCCAGCTGGGCGATGATGGTGCCCACGGCCACGCCATCGGTGCCTTCTGCCACGTCGATCGAGACGATCACGCCCTCATCCACGGCCTCGAATTCCATCGTCGCCTTATCGGTTTCAATTTCGGCCATGATATCACCGGAATGAACCTCATCACCAACTTTAACCAGCCAGCGGGCAAGCTTTCCCTGCTCCATGGTTGGCGAAAGGGCGGGCATCTTGATCGCGATCGGCATGGCGATGTGGGTATCCTCTTGCGGGATGGAAGGGAATCGGGGCCGTTCTGGCCAAAAGAAGAGTGTACGGCAAGATGCTTGCGCCGAATTCGATTGTAGCTGATAGCTGCGGCGTAATTCTTATGGGCCTCGGGCGGGGATCGCCCCCGCCGGCAGCGGCCCTGCGGCAGGAGTTTCGCACATGCGCGTCTATCTGGCGATCCTGGACGAAACCGAGGAAGCGCGCGCGGCGCTGCGGTTTGCCGCCCGCCGCGCGGCCAAAACCGGGGGCGTCGTGCATATTCTGGCGCTGGTGCCGCGCCAGCCCTTCGTGGCCTTTGCCGGCGTGCAGGCCACCATCGAGGAAGAAGCGCGCGCCCGCGCCGAAGCGCAGGCGGCCGTTGCCGCCAGTTCCGTGCTGACCGAGGGCGGTTTTCCGCCCCATATCGAGGTGCGCGAGGGCGAAGGCATCAAGGTCGTGCGCGAATATCTGGCCGCCCACGCAGAAGTGGCCGCGCTGGTGCTGGGCTCGGCGCGCGATGGGGCGCCGGGGCCCTTGGTCACGCATTTTTCCAGCCATGGCATCGGCGATCTGCCCTGCCCGCTGATGATCGTGCCGGGCGGCCTGGCCGAGGCGGATATCGACCGGCTGAGCTGAACGCTCCGGCAGGTCGATCGCCCGGGCCAAAGCGCGCCGGCCCTAGCGCCGCTTGCCCTGGTGGCGGATATTGGCCGGCCGGCCGCGCCGCCCCACCAGATGCGCGCCCCGCCGCTTCTGCGCGGAAGGATCGGGCGCCGGCGCGCCGCGCCTTTCGATGCGGCCGCCGCCTTCCTCCGGCTCGAACTTCAGCGCGCCCGTCAGCGGATTGGCCTCGGCCAGGCGCAGGCGCAGCATATCGCCCATGGCAAAGCGCGTGCCGGTGCTTTCGCCCACCAGCGCCTGGGCCTTCTCGTCATGGGCAAAGCGCTCTTCGCCCAGCACCGAGATCGGCACCAGCCCATCGCCGCCCAGCCCCATGATCGTGGCAAACAGGCCAAAGCGCTGCACGCCAGTGATCCGGCACTCGAACACCTCGCCCACGCGGGTAGACAGCCAGGCCGCCACATAGCGGTCCACCGTCTCGCGCTCGGCCTCCATGGCGCGGCGCTCGGCCATGGAAATGGAATCGCAAATCGGCGCCAGATCGGTGCGATCGCGCGCGGCGAGCCCACTGGTGGCAGGCAAGTGCCCCTTGGGCGCCGGCTGCTCCAGCCCATAGCCATCGACCAGCGCGCGGTGGATCAGCACATCCGAATAGCGCCGGATCGGCGAGGTGAAATGCGCATAGGAACCCAGCGCCAGGCCAAAATGGCCGGCATTCCTCGGGCCATAATAGGCCTGCGTCTGGCTGCGCAGCACCGCCTCCATGATCAGCGCCTTCTCCGCCTCATCGTCGATCTTGCGCAGCATGGCGTTGAACAGTTCGGGCGTGATCACCTGGCCCAGCGCCAGCTTGCGCCCGAAAGTGGCGAGATAATCCTTCAGCGTGATCAGCTTCTCGCGCGTCGGCGGCTCGTGGATGCGGTAGACGACCGGCTGCACCTTGGCTTCCAGCGCCTTGGCCGCGGCAACGTTGGCGGCGATCATGAAATCTTCCACCACCCGGTGCGCATCCAGCCGCTCACGCGGGGCGATGTTGAGGATGCGGCCCTGATCGTCCAGCATCACCCGCCGCTCGGGCAGTTCCAGCTCCAGCGGATCGCGCCGCTCGCGCGCCTTGTTAAGCGCCTTCCACGCCTCCCACAGATGCACGAAATGCGCCTCGGCGCGGCCCTCGTCGATGCGCGCCTGCACATCCTCATAGGCCACCACTTCGGCGATCTGCACAATGGCGCGCACAAAACGCCAGCTTTTCAGCGTGCCGCCGGCATCGATCTGCAAATGGCAGACCATCGCCGCACGCGGCGCGCCAGCCTTCAGCGAACAGACATCGGCCGACAGCACCTCGGGCAGCATCGGCACCACGCGATCGGGGAAATAGACCGAATTGCCGCGCTGACGCGCCTCGCGATCAAGCGCGCCGCCAGAGCGCACATAGAACGACACATCGGCAATCGCCACCACCGCGCGCCAGCCGCCCTTGTTGTCCTCGGCCTCGTCGGGCTCGGCCCAGATGGCATCGTCATGGTCGCGCGCATCGCTCGGGTCGATCGCCACGATCGGCAGGTGGGTGAGGTCCTCGCGCTGCTCGGCGCTCAGCGGCTGGCGGGCGGCTTCCTCGGCCTCTTCCAGCACGGCATTGCTGAAATTCCACGGAATGCCATATTTGTGGATGGCAATCAGGCTGAACGCCTTGGGCGCCAGCGGATCGCCCAGCACCGCCGTCACCTTCACGCCCGCGCGCGGCGAGCGGCTGACCGGTTCCGCCAGCACCAGCTGGCCTTCCTTCGCCTCGCCCAGATCGGCAATGCCCGGCGCATGGCGCTCGCGCTTGTCGATCGGCGAGAGCCAGGGCTTGCCGGCCCCGTCGATCTCCACCACGCCCATCAGCTGCTCGGCCCGTGCCGGCAGCTTCTTCATCGGATGGGCCAGCCAGCCGTGTTCCAGCTCCTCGGTGCGGGCCAGCACACGGTCGCCCACCTTCAGCGCGCCCACGCCCTTCATCACCGGGCCCTTGCCGCCGCGCCCGGCGCCGCGCGGCTCCACGATGCGCAGGCGCGGGGGCGCTGCCGCCTCATCCGGCGCCCAGACATCAGGCACGGCGATGGGCGCTGCATCCTCGATCTCCACCACCCGCAGCACGCACACCCGGGGCACGCCGCCCATGCGGTGATAGGCGGTGCGCTTGCCGTCGATCAGCCCTTCCTCGGCCATGTCCTTCAACAGGGCCTTCAGCTGGATCTTCTCCTGCCCCTTGAGGCCGAAGGCGCGGGCGATCTCGCGCTTGCCCACTTCCTCCTCGGCATTGGCGATGAAATCCAGCACCTGCTGGGCGCTGGGCAGGCCCTGGGGCAGCTTGCCCGGCACGGATCTGGGGCCGCGCGCCAACTCAGTAGGCCCGCGCGACATAGATGCGCTCCACCGCCGGCGCGCCGGTGAAGGGGCACAGCCCCTCGGCGGGCGCGGCATCGAGCGCGGTGTTGCGGATGGTGAGCTTCAGCGCCTTCAGCTGCTCCACCACCTGCTCCAGCGCGGCGCCCGTCGGCCGGCTCCAGTTCAGCTCCACCCAGCCGGGATAGCGCTGGTCTTCGGCAAAGAAGGTGGCCAGCTCGGCCAGGGTGGTGATGCCGGTGCGGATATTGGCGGCATGGCGCGCGGCTGCCTCGGCATGGAGGCTGCGCTGGATATCTTCCAGCAGGGCCGCTGCCTCGCCCACGAAATCTTCCTTGGCCTGGCCGGTGAAGTTCACCTTGGCATCCGCGCGCCACAGCGCATCGCGGCGCAGCACCGACACCTGGCCATTGGCCGCATCGCGCCCGCCGATTTCCAGAATGACCGGCGCGCCCTTCTTCACCCAGGCCCAGCGCTTCTGCGTGGCCTTGCCGGCGCGCTTGTCGAGCAGCACACGGATCGGCTCTGCCAGCGCGGACTGGCTGACCAGCGCCCGGCGCAGCTCCTCGCAATAGGCCAGCAGCGCTTCATCGCCTTCATCTTCGCGCAGCATCGGCAGGATGATGATCTGGTGCGGCGCGATGGCCGGCGGCACGCGCAGGCCGTCATCATCGCCATGGGTCATGATAACGCCGCCGATCAGCCGGGTGGAAACGCCCCAGCTGGTGGTGTGGGCCAGCGCCTGCGCGCCCTCCCTGTCCTGATAGCGGATGCCGGCGGCCTCGGCAAAACCGGTGCCGAGGTAATGGCTGGTGCCGGCCTGCAGCGCCTTGCCATCCTGCATCATCGCCTCGATCGAATAGGTGGCAACAGCGCCGGGGAAGCGCTCGTTCTCGGGCTTTTCGCCGGCCACCACCGGCATCGCCAGCACATCCTCGGCAAAGCTGCGATACATTTCCAGCGCGCGCAGCGTTTCGGCCGTGGCATCCGCGCAGGTGGCATGGGCGGTGTGCCCCTCCTGCCAGAGGAACTCGCTGGTGCGCAGGAACATGCGCGTGCGCATTTCCCAGCGCACCACATTGGCCCACTGGTTCACCATCAGCGGCAGATCGCGCCAGCTTTGCACCCAGCGGCTCATCGCCGCGCCGATCACCGTCTCGCTGGTGGGCCGCACGATCAGCGGCTCTTCCAGCTTCGCCTCGGGGTCGGGCATCAGGCCGCCCTTGCCATCGCCGATCAGCCGGTGATGAGTGACCACCGCCATCTCCTTGGCAAAGCCTTCCACATGGTCGGCCTCCTTGGAGAAATAGCTCAGCGGGATGAACAGCGGGAAGTAGCAGTTATCAACGCCGGCATCCTTGATGCGCGCATCCATGACCTTCTGGATGCGCTCCCAGATGCCATAGCCCCAGGGCTTGATCACCATGCAGCCGCGCACGCCCGATTCCTCGGCCATCTCGCCTTCGGAGACGACCGCCTGATACCATTGCGCAAAATCCTCCGCGCGGGTGACGGAAAGGGCGTGGCGGATGGCCGGGGCGTTCTGAGTCTTCTGGTTCATGCCAGCCCGTTAGCCTGCCTGAGCGCCGGTTTCAAACCCCACCGCTCAGGCCAGCTGTGCAAGAGGCGCGCAAGGGCGCCTTACTTGGTGAGCGAATCGAGCTTCTTCTGCATCTCGAGCATCTGCGCGCGCAGCACATCGAGATCTTCCTTGCCCGCGGCAGGCGCCGCGGTGGGCGCGGCCTCCCCGGGCTGATCCATCCCCTTGGCCGGCACGCCGCCTTCCGCGCCCGGCATGAAAGCAGCGGCCGCGGCCTGGAACATGGCGATGTTCTGCTGGGCCAAGCGAGCCAGCGGGTTGGCCTCCATGCTGTCCTCGAAGGCCTTGCGCAGCTTCATCTGGTTGGCGCGGAACTGCTCCATGCTGGCTTCCAGATAATGCGGGATCAGCCCCTGCATCGAATTGCCATACATGCCGATCAGCTGGCGCAGGAAGTTCACCGGCAGCATCTGCTCGCCGCTGGCTTCTTCCTCCATGATGATCTGGGTGAGGATCTGGTGGGTGATATCGGTGCCCGTCTTGGCGTCGAGCACGCGAAAATCGATGCCCTCGCGGGTCATGCGGGCAAGGTGGTCCAGCGTGATGTAGCTGGAGGACTGGGTGTTATACAGGCGCCGGTTGGCGTATTTTTTGATGATGACCGAATTGTCCTTGGCGGAAGCATTTTCTGTCATAAGGGCCTCTCCTCCCTGTGTGATACGCGAGGCCAAGCTTGCACCCAAAACCGGTGCGGTGCAACAAATTGCTGCGCAGCAACAGGCCTTGCGCGCAAGATTATGCGGCGCGGCTGAAGCGCCGGCCCAGCACCGTCAGCAGCTCGTAGGGAGACAGGCCCACGCGCGCGCTGGCCTCGGCCAGATCATAGGCCACATCCAGCCAGTCGCCCTCGGCGAGATCGGGCGCGGCCGACAGATCGACGATGGTAAGGTCCATCGACACCCGCCCCACCACCGGCAGCACCCGCCCGCCCGACAGCAGCGCCCCCCGCCCCGACCAGCAGCGCAGATAGCCATCCGCATAGCCCAGCGAGACCACCCCCAGCCGCATCGGCACAGGCGCGGTGAAAGTGGCATTATAGCCCACCTTTGCCCCCGCCGGCACATCGCGCAGCTGCAGCAGGGCGGCCTGCGGGCGGGCCACCTGGCGGATGCGCCCGGCCAGCTCCGGCCGCGCCAGCCCGCCATACAGCGCCAGCCCCGGCCGGGTGAGATCGCCGTGATAATCCGCCCCCAGCAGAATGCCCGCACTGTTGGCAAGGCTCGCCCGGCGATGCGGCACAAGCCCGCGCGCCTGCTGCCACAGCGCCAGCTGGGCAGCATTCTGCGGCGTCTCCTCCTCGGCCGAGGCGAGGTGGGAGAGCAGCACATCCACCGCCAGCGCCTGCACACCGGCATCGCCCAGCGCTTCTGCCGGCAGGCCCAGCCGGCTCATGCCGGTGTCCACCATCACATGGCAGGCGCCGCCGCCCGCCGCCGCCCAGCCCCGCACCTGCGCCATGGTGTTCAGCACCGGCCGCACGCCTGTGGCGCGGGCAAAGGCGATATCCTGCGCCCCTGCCGGCCCATGCAGCACGGCGATCTGCTCTGCCGGCACCACATCCAGCAATGCGGCCGCTTCCTGCCAGTGGGCCACGAAGAAATCGCGGCATCCGGCCGCGGCCAGCACCCGCGTGGCGCGCAAGGCGCCCAGCCCATAGGCATCCGCCTTCACCGCCGCCCCGGCCTGCGCAGAGCCCGACAGCGCATCCATCAACCGCCAGTTGGCGGCCAGCGCTTCGGCATCCAGCAGCAGCCGCAAGGGGGCGGCAGGCGCCTCAACCATCGGCAAATTCCTGCTTGCGGCCGCCCTTCAGCCCCCACAGCGCCACCATCAGCGCCAGCGCCACCACGCCCCAGGTATACCACAGACCGGCATAGGGATTGCCGCTGCGTGCCACGATATAGCTGGCGATCAGCGGCAGGAAGCCGCCGAAATAGCCCGTGCCCAGGTGATAGGGGATCGACATGGAGGAATAGCGGATGCGCGGCGGAAACATCTCCGACAGCAGCGCGGCCTGCGGCCCGAAGGCCAGCGCCGCCAAGCCAACCAGCCCGACGATCAGCGCGATAATGCCCACAGAAGCGCCGGGCCCCGGCGTCACCTTGGCAAAGCTGTAGCCTTCTGCGCCCAGCCAGCCCTGCAGCATCCTGGCCCGCGCGGCCTTCTGCGCGAAGGGATAGGCGGCAATGGCCTGCGCCTTGCCGCCCACCGTCAGGCTCAGCACGGCGGCATCGCTGCGGGTATAGGTCACGCCCAGCGCCGTCAGGTCGGCCAGCAGCTTGCCGCAATCGCTCGGCTGCTCGCTGGCAAAGGGGCTGTAATCGCAGGCCGGGCCGCTCACCGCCACCGGCGCCCGCCGGGCCGCTTCTGCCAGCCCCGGATTGGCCAGCGCGCCAATGCCATGGAACAGCGGAAAGACGAACAGCAGCGTCAGCACATAGGAAGCGATGATCGGCAGCTTGCGCCCCACCCTGTCCGACAGCGCGCCGGCCGCGATATAGAGCACCGCCCCCAGCGAGCCGCCCACGCCCACCAGCAGCTCGGCCGCTGTATCCTCCAGATGCATCGCCCCCTTGAGATAGGAGAGCACGCTGAACATGCCGGTATACCAGATCACCGTCATCCCCGCCGCCACGCCAAACAGCGCCACGACAATCCGCTTCACATTGCCGGGAAAGGTGAAACTCTCGACAAACGGGTTGCCGGCCAGCTCGCCCTCCTCGCGCATGGCCTGAAACACCGGGCTTTCCGAAAGCTTCAGGCGCATCCACATCGAGACCGCCAGCAGCAGCAGGCTGATCAGGAACGGCACGCGCCACGCCCAGCCGGCCCATTGCACCGGCGCAAAAGCCGCCTTGCAGCTGAGCACCACCACCAGGCTGAGCAGAAAGCCGCCAACCACGCTGGCCTGGATGAAGCTGGTGAAGAAGCCGCGCCGCTCTGCCCGCGCATGTTCCGACACATAGATCGCCGCGCCGCCATATTCGCCGCCCAGCGCCAGCCCCTGCAACACCCGAAGGCCGATGACGATCAACGGCGCGGCCATGCCGATGCTGGCCGCCGGCGGCACCAGCCCAACGCCGGCCGTGGCCACGCCCATCAGCACCACGGTTACCAGAAACGTGTATTTGCGCCCCAGCCGATCGCCCAGAAAGCCGAACAGCACCGCCCCCAGCGGCCGGAAGCCAAAGCCCACGGCAAAGCCCGCCCACACCAGCAGCAGCTGCAGCGTTTCATTGCCGGCGGGGAAGAAGGTCTTGCCGATAATCCCGGCCAGCGTGCCATAGATGAAGAAATCATACCATTCGAACACCGTGCCCATGCTGCTGGCGGCGATCACCAGCCGCATGTCGGCGGCACTGGGCTGAATATCCGGATGGCGTGCAGGCTCGGTCATTGGCGCAATCTCCCCCTCTCGTCGGCCATCGCG
>DASRYE010000021.1:0-5113 GCA_035653915.1 Novosphingobium sp.
CGGCGGCGTGGTGGCGCGGATGTAGCAAGTGGGCCTCTCCCATATGGTCTGCGGGTTGGCCCCGCTGCTGCCGGGGGAGAAACAGTGCGGGGGCCCGTGGCGCAATGGCGGCGCAGGAAATGTCAAGAATCGCAGCAGGCAGGGCTAAAGCCATCGCCCGGCGCCCCGGCTACACAGGCCTCACCATGAAGCAGACCGCTGGCACGAGCCGGCGGCGGATGGGAGGACAGGATGCGTTGGCTGGCTGAACGGGGCTTGGGTGTGTGTGCGTCGGCAGTGGCGCTGGGGGTGGCCATGGGGGCTGCCCCGGCCGCGCGCGCCGAAGGGGAGCCCAAAGCGGAAATCCCCGCCAATGGCGAAATCGTGGTAACGGCCCAGCGCCGCGCGCAATCGGTGATGGAGGTGCCGCTGGCGATCTCGGCGATTGCCGGCGCGGGGCTTGCCAGCAAGGGCATCGCCAATTCGGTGAACCTGGCGCAGGCGGTGCCCAACCTGCAGGTCAGCACCAATTTCGGCAATGCCCAGCCCAATTTCTCGATGCGCGGCGTGTCGGTGGCCAATGAGTATAATTCGAACCAGGTCTCGCCGGTGGGCGTCTATATGGACGATGTCTATCTGGCGGCGCGTTCGGCCCATGGCATGGGCCTGTTCGATCTGGATCGCGCCGAAGTGCTGCGCGGGCCCCAGGGCACGCTGTTTGGCCGCAACACCACTGGCGGCGCTATCAATTTCATCACGCGCGGGCCCAAATTGCAGGGCACCAACGGCTATCTCGATCTGGGCTATGGCAATTTCAACACTTTCACCGCGCAAGGGGCGCTGGAAACCACGGCCGACAACGACCAGCTGGGCGTGCGCGCGGCGGTGAATTATGTGAAGGGCGACGGGCAGTTCCACAACGTCCACCCCGGCGCGCTCGATCCGGGCAGCCAGGATACGCTGCAGGGCCGCCTGTCGCTGCGCTATCGGCCGGCGGGCAGCGGGCTGGATATCCGCATCCGCGCCTATGCCGGGCGCGACAATCCCACCTCATCGGCGGTGTTCGGGCCGGCCTCGGCGCGCCAGGGGCTGGATTTCTTCAGCGTCAATGAAGGCAATATCGGCCATTTCCGCACCAGCGCCTGGGGGGTGATGGCCAATGTCGCCTATGAGATCCACCCCGGCCTGACGGTCACCTCGATCACTTCCTATGATGGCGGGCGGCTGGCCATGCAGGCCCAGTCGGATGGCACGCCCGAGGACGGCGCCTATGCCGCCAGCGCCTATTTCCCCGGCCTCTACATCAACTGGCATTCGAAATTCCGCCAGTTCACCGAGGAAACCCGCGTCAACTACGAGCACGGGCGGCTGAAGCTGGTGGGCGGCGCCTTCTACGGCTGGGATCGCACCATCACCGACAATGACTTCAACATCGGCGTGGTGCCGGTTTCTGCCACCACCTATCTGACGCCGGGCGGCTTCTTCCAGCATTATGTGCAGAACCGCTACTCCGTGGCCGCCTTTGCGCAAGCCGATTACGAGATCCTGCCGCGCCTGACGCTGACGCTGGGCCTGCGCGAGACATGGGACAAATCGCATTACGACGATGGCTATGCCTATCTCTATGCCGGCGGCGCGCTGGGGGGCACGGCCGAAGTGCCGCTGGCTTCCACCGTGCCGTGCTACAATGCGGCCGGATGCGCCTATGATCCCAATGCGCGCTATGCGCTGGCGGAGGCCAATTCGGCGCTGACCGGGCGCGCGGCGCTCAGCTACAAGTTCGAGGGCGGGCTGCTGGCCTATGCCAGCTATAATCGCGGCTATCGCTCGGGCGCTTTCAACGGCGGCAGCTACACCTCGCAAAGCGGCATCAACTATGTCTCGCCCGAAAGGGTGAATGCCTATGAGCTGGGGCTGAAGGGCCATCTGCTGGGCCGCCGGCTCACCTTCTCGGCCGCCGCCTTCTACTATGATTACATCAACCAGCAGCTGCAGAACACGCTGCCGGGCCCGGTTGCCATCCTCGTCAACGCGCCCAAATCCCAGATCTATGGCGCCGAGGCGGAAGTGACCTGGCGGGCAGCGCCGACGCTGTCCTTCAACGGATCGGTGGGTCTGCTGCATGCCAAATACAAGGAGCTGACCTTGCAGGGGGTGAACCTGGCCGGCCAGGACCTGCCCTTTGCCCCGCGCTTCACCGGCCAGATCGGCATGGACTGGGCGCTCTATCGCCATGGCGCGGATGAGCTGACGCTGTCGCCCAACCTGGCCTATACGGGCCATGTCTATTTCACCCCGTTCAACCTGCTCAACGCCAGCGCCGCGCAGGATAATGCCCAGCTGCAACAGGGCGGCTATGCCAAGGTGAACGCCCAGCTGGTGTGGAAGCATGCCCCCTTCCAGCTGCGCCTGTGGGTGAACAATGCCTTCAACGCGCGGGTGCTGGCCTATGGGCTGGATCTGCGCGGGGCGGGCTTCCCCTACAACTTCCTGGTGCCGGCCAATCCGCGCAGTTTCGGGCTCAGCGGCAGGGTCAGCTTCTGATGGCCGCCGATCTCAAGAACCCCGACCTCTATGTCGAGGCGGTGCCCCATGCCCTGTTTGCGCAACTGCGCCGCGAGGAGGGCGTCTACTGGAACGCGGAGGCTGATGGGCCCGGCTTCTGGGCGGTGCTGCGCTATGCCGATATCGTCGAGGTGTCGCGCCAGCCGGGGCTCTATTCCTCGGCCCATGCCCATGGCGGCCACCGCATCTTCAACGAGAACGAGGTGGGGCTGACAGGCGCCGGCGACAGCGCCATCGGCATCCCCTTCATCTCGATCGATCCGCCGGTGCACACGCAATATCGCAAGCTGATGATGCCGGCCGTCTCGCCCGCCCGGCTGGCCGGCATCGAGGCGCGCATCCTGGAGCGCTGCCAGGGCCTGATCGAGGCGATTGCGCCGGAAGGGCCGGTTGATCTGGTGCAGGCCCTGTGCGCGCCGCTGCCGCTGATGACGCTGTGCGAATTGTTCGACCTGCCGCCCGAGGTGGACTGGCGCGACCTGTACCACTGGACCAACGCCTTTGTGGGCGAGGACGACCCCGAATTCCGCCAGAGCCCGGCGCAGATGGCCGCGCTGCTCACCGGCTTCTTCGCGCTCACCGGCCAGCTGTTCGAGGCGCGGCGGGGGCGGCCGGGGGCGGATCTGGCCACCCTGCTGGCCAATGCCGAGATCGATGGCGCGCCGGTGGCCTACCGCGATTTTCTCGCCAACATGGTGCTGGCGCTGGTGGGCGCCAATGAAACCACGCGCAATTCGCTGAGCCACACGGTGGTGAATTTCGCCGCCAACCCCGACCAGTGGGATCTGCTGCGCCAGACGCCCGATCTGGTGCAGACCGCGGTGCGCGAAATGGTGCGCCATGCCAGCCCGGTGATGCACATGCGCCGCACCGCCACGCAGGACACCGAACTGGGCGGCCGGCGCATCGCCCGGGGCGACAAGGTGGTGCTGTGGTATACCGCCGCCAATCGCGACGAGCAGGTGTTTGCCGAGCCGGATCGCTTTGACATCACCCGCGGAAACATCCAGCATCTGGGCTTCGGCAGCGGGCAGCATGTGTGTGTGGGCTCTCGCCTGGCCGAAATGCAGTTGCGGGTGGCGTTCCGGCTGCTGGCAGAGCGGGTGGGCCGCTTCGAGCTGGTCGGCCGGCCGCGCCGGTTCCGGTCCAATTTCATCAACGGGCTCAAGAATCTCGACGTGAAATTGCACCCCGCATGAAGATCAACGCCCTTGGGAGAGGGATTATGCAAGAGGCACTCCGGTTCAACCCGGCCGGCACCAGCGAGGCGATCATTTCCGATGCCATCGGGCGTGGGCCGGACATGCAGCTGGGCTCCAAAGGCGATGGCTGGCACCTGTGCCGCTGGCGCCAGTTCGTCGGCTCCTACACGGTGCCGGCGCTGCCAGAGCCCGTTTACACGATGCATATCGCCGGCCAGCAGCACAACCGCACCTGGCTGGATGGCGGGTGGAGCGAATATGCCTCCATGCCCGGCTGCGCCACCATCGTGCCGGCCGGCCAGCAGACCGGCTGGCTGATCGATGGCGAGCTGGATGTGGTGACGCTGTCGGTCTCGTCCGACCAGCTGCAGAAGGCGCCCGCGGCCGATCAGTTCCGCCAGATGCGCTTTGCCTTTTCCGATCCGCTGGGCGCGGCGCTCACCCGGCAGGTTCTCTCAGAGCTCTATGCCCCGCAATGCGCCGAGCGCGAGGTCTATATCGGCGCGCTGGTCAATGCGCTGAAGGCGCATATCCTGCGCGGCGCCAATTCGGTCACGGCGCAGGAAATTCCCACCTCGGCCTTCTCGGCCTATCGCATCCATCATGTGATGAACACCATCCTGCAGCAGCCCGGCGCGCAGCATTCGCTGGAGGAGATGTCGGCGGTGGCAGGGCTCACGCCCTCGCATTTCTGCCGGGTGTTCCGCCGCGCCACCGGGCTCAGCCCGCACCAGTATGTGATGAAGACCCGGCTCGACAAGGCCCAGCAGATGCTTCACCAGACCGACATGTCGATCGCGCTGATCGCCGAAAGCCTGGGCTTTACCAGCCAGAGCCATTTCACCCGCGCCTTCCGCCAGTTCTCCGGCGAGGCGCCCAGCGATTTTCGCAAGCGAACCAGGAACTAGGACAATGACCATGCAGGCTGGCTTTGCCCATCTGCAACTGCCCGACATGCAGTTGCGGAGCGGGGAGGAATTGCTGCCGGAAACGGGCCGCTATGGCCTGGAAGACCCATGCACCGGCGCGTTTTTCGCCGATTGCCCGGTGGCCGGCGAGGCGGCGGTGGCAGCGGCGGTGGCGGCCGCGCGGCGGGCGCTGGCCGATCCTGCCTGGCGTGATCTGGCCCCGCTGGCGCGCGAGCGGCTGTTGCATGGCCTGGCCGATGCGATGGAGGCCGACCTGCCGCGCCTTGCCGCGCTCGAGGCGCTCGATTGCGGCAAGCCGGTGGCGATTGCCGAGGCGGTGGACGTGCCCGCCGCCATTGCCTGGCTGCGTGCCTATGCCGGCTGGCCGGGCAAGCTGATGGGCAGCGCCGGCCAGCTGGCGGTCACGCCCGGCGCCCACCACGTCTATTCCCGGCGCGA
>DASRYE010000022.1:0-24848 GCA_035653915.1 Novosphingobium sp.
AAGGCCTATCACGGGGTGTGAGGGGGGGCCCTCACACCGCCATATTGTCGATCAGCCGGGCCTTGCCGATGCGTGCTGCCACCAGCAGGCGGGCGGGCACCGTGCCGACTGTGGCCAGCGGCGCCAGGCTGTCGGCCTCGCGCAGTTCGGCATAATCCACCGCGCTGAAGCCGCCGGCCAGCAGGTCTGCCTCCAGCGCGGCCAGGGCTTCCGGCACGGGCGTGCCGGCCTGGAGCGCGGCGATGGCCTTGTGCATGGCGGCGGGCAGGCAGGCGGCCTGCTGGCGCTCTGTGGCCGAGAGATAGGCATTGCGCGAGGAGCGGGCGAGGCCATCTGCCTCGCGCACGGTGGCAACGCCGATGATGTTTTCCACCGCGGGCCGGGCCAGATCAAGATCGCGCGCCATGCGGCGGATCACCGCCAGCTGCTGCCAGTCCTTCTCGCCGAACAGGGCGATATCGGGCGCCACCTGGTTGAACAGCTTGAGCACCACCGTTGCCACCCCGTCGAAATGGCCGGGCCGGGTGCCGCCGCACAGCCCCTCGCTAACGCCCGCCACCGACACGTTGGTGGCATAGCCGGCCGGATACATGGCCGAAACCGTGGGCGCCCACAGCACCGCCACGCCTTCTGCCTCCAGCAGGGCGGCATCGCGGGCCAGCTGGCGCGGATAGGCCTCGAGGTCCTCGCCGGCGGCGAACTGGCGCGGGTTGACGAAGATCGAGGCGACGACCTGCGCGCCGCGCGCCCTGGCCGCGCGCACCAGCGTCAGATGGCCTTCATGCAGCGCGCCCATGGTGGGCACCAGCGCCACGGGCCCCTCGGCCCTCAGCGCTTCGAGCGCACGCCGCAGTGGATGAAGCTCCTCGATGATTTGCACGCCAGCGCCCCTTACGGTAGTTTACAGTTTGTGAGTGGGGGCTCTCATGCCTCGCCGCGCCTGATATCGCAAGCCGCCCTGTCTGGGCCTCAAAGGGCCTGAACCTGCGAAGAGAGTGTGAGCCGTGAGTGACGCAAGCCCCCCCAGCCCAGGCCCCCATCGCATTGTTTTCGCCAATGAAAAAGGCGGAACCGGGAAATCCACCACGGCCGTGCACGTGGCCATTGCACTGGCCTATCTGGGCGGGCGGGTGGCCGCGATAGACCTCGATCCGCGCCAGCGCACGCTGCACCGCTATTTCGAGAACCGCGCCGAAACCCTGCGCCGCCGCCAGATTTCGCTGCCGATGATCAGTTTTGGCGTGTTCAATGGCTCCACCACCGAGGAGCTGGATGGGCTGAGCGCCGCGATGGGCGCCGGCCATGATTACCTGATCTATGACACGCCCGGCCGCGACGATGTCTTTGCCCGCCATGTGGCCACCCAGGCCGATACGCTGGTGACGCCGCTGAACGACAGTTTCGTCGATTTCGACCTCATCGGCCAGGTGGATTCCGAAAGCTTCCGCGTGCGGCGCCTGTCGTTCTATGCCGAGCTGATCTGGGAGACGCGCAAGAAGCGCGCGCTGAGCACCCTTGCCGATAACCGCCGCGAGATGGACTGGGTGGTGGTGCGCAACCGCACCCAGCATATCGAGGCGCGCAACATGCGCCGCATCGATGGCGCGCTGGCCGAACTGGCGCGGCGGGTGGGCTTCCGCATTGCCCAGGGCCTGTCGGAACGCGTGATCTACCGCGAGCTGTTCCCCTCGGGCCTCACCCTGCTCGACAAGGGCTATCTGGGCGATCTGGGCACCAGCCATCTGGTGGCCCGGCAGGAATTGCGCGCGCTGCTCTCAGGCCTCAGCCTGCCGCTGCCGCCCTTCGCGCCGGCGCCGGCCGCCATGGCGCCGCCGATGGGGCAGGCGCCCATGGAACAGCCGGCGATGGAACAGGCGCCCATGGAACAGGCAGGGTCAGAGCCCGCGCCCGTGCAGCCCTACTACTGAGCCGGCGGCGCAGGCAGGCCCATGAGCAAGCTGATCTGGCTGGCAGCGATCGGCTGCCTGGTGTTCAAATGGCAGACCGGGCGCTGGCCGTGGCAGGCGCGGGGCGCCTTGCCGGGGCGCGGCCGGGGCGCAGAGCAGGCGCTGGCCCATGCCCGCGCGCTGCTGGGCCTTGGCGCCGGGGCCAGCCATGGCGAGATCATCGAGGCGCACAAGCGCCTGCTGATGATCGTTCACCCCGATCGCGGCGGCACCAGCGAGCAGGTGCATGAGGCCACCGCCGCGCGCGATCTGCTGCTGGCCGATCTGGCGCGGCGCAGCGCTGCCGGCCAGTGATCTGGTGACCTATCGCCTGCACCCTTCCATCCTGCGGGAATATGATATCCGCGGGATTTGTGGCGAAACGCTGTGGCCGGCCGATGCCTTTGTGCTGGGCTGGGCCTTTGCCCGGGTGGTGGCCGAAGCGGGCGGGCGGCGCGTGGCGGTGGGGCGCGATGGGCGGCTCAGTTCGCCCGTGCTGGAAGCGGCGCTGGCGGCGGGCTTGCGGGCAGGGGGCGCTGCTGTGCTGCCGGTGGGGCAGGGGCCCACGCCGCTGCTCTATTTCGCCGAACGGTCAACCGAACAGGTGGAGGGCGGCATTCAGGTAACTGGCAGCCACAATCCCCCCGATCACAATGGCTTCAAGATAGTATTGCAGGGTGCCCCCTTCTTCGGGGCGGATCTCCTCCGGCTCGGGCAGATCGCCGAAGGGTTCGATCCAGCTGTCCTCCCCGAGGGGTTCGGCGCGGTGTGGCACGGGCTGGCTGGCGGCGCGGGCGTTGATCCGATCCTCGGGGATGCCGACGGCGCGGGCGAAGGCGGCGAGATTTTCCGGCGTTATATCGATGCCCTCACCGCCGCGCTGGAGGAAGCTCCGGCCGGCCCGCTGGCGGCCCTGCGCGTGGGCTGGGATGCCGGCAATGGCGCTGCCGGCCCGGCGATAGAGGCGCTCTGCGCCCGTTTGCCAGGGGAACATCATCTGCTTTACACCCGTGTAGACGGCCATTTTCCTCACCATCATCCAGATCCGACTGTCGAAGAAAACCTCGCAGATTTACGTAGCCTCGTCCTGTCGGAACGCCTCGATTTCGGAGTGGCTTTCGATGGCGACGGCGACCGGCTGGGGGTGATCGACGGGCACGGGCGGGTGGTGTGGGGCGATCAGCTGCTGCTGCTGTTTGCCGCGGATCTGCTGGAAAGCCACCCGGGCGCGCGGATTCTGGCCGATGTGAAGACCTCGCAAGGCGTGTTCGATGGCATTGCCGCGCTGGGCGGCCAGCCGCTGATGTGTGAGACAGGGCACAGCTGGGTCAAATCCAGAATGAAGCAGGCCGGTGCCCTGCTGGCCGGCGAGATGACCGGCCACCTCTTTTTCGCCGATCGCTATTTCGGGTTTGACGATGCGCTGTATGCCGCCGTGCGGCTGATGGCGGCGGTGGCGCGGCAGGAGCGATCGGTGGCCGATATGCTGGAGGCGATGCCGGTGTGGGTGAACACGCCGGAGCTGCGCTTTGCCGTGCCGGCCGCGCGCAAGGCGGCGGTGGTGGCCGAAGTGGCGGCGCGGCTGCGGGCCGAAGGGGCCGATGTCGTCACCATCGACGGGCTGCGGGTGCGGCGGGCCGATGGCTGGTGGCTGCTGCGCGCCTCGAACACGCAGGAGATGCTGGTGGCCCGCGCCGAAAGCGCCGATGCGGCCGGCCTTGCCCGCCTGCTGGCCGAGCTGGACGGGCAATTGGCCGCCTCTGGCGTGGCGCGCGCCGGGGGGCATTGATCCGTCGGCCCGGGCCCCCACATTGGGCCGATCATGGCCGCCACCGATCCCCTTCCGCCAGAGCTGGCCGGCTGGTTTGCCGGGCGGGGCTGGCGCGTGCGCGGGCACCAGCTGGCGATGCTGGCCGAGGCCGATGCCGGCCGCCACGCGTTGCTGATGGCCGATACCGGCGCCGGCAAGACGCTGGCCGGCTTTCTGCCCACGCTGGCCGCTTTCTGCCCCAGCCGGCAGGGGGCGGCGCCGGTGCCGGAAGGGCTGCACACGCTGTATGTCTCGCCGCTGAAGGCGCTGGCGCAGGATGTGCAGCGCGGGCTGGCCCGGCCGGTGGCGGATCTGGGCCTGCCGCTGCGCATCGAGACCCGCAGCGGCGACACTCCCTCTGACCGCAAGGCCCGCCAGCGCGCCCGCCCGCCCCATGTGCTGCTGACCACGCCCGAATCGCTCTCGCTGCTGCTGACCTGTCCGGAAAGCGCGGAGATGTTCGCCAGCCTGAAGCGCGTGGTGGTGGACGAGCTGCACGCCTTTGCCGCCGGCAAGCGGGGCGATCTCCTCGCGCTGGCGCTGGCCCGGCTGCAGGTGCTGGCGCCGCAGATGCGGCGGGCGGGCCTGTCGGCCACGCTGGCCGATGTGGCAGCGGCCCGGGCCTGGCTGGCGCCGGGGGACGAGGCTGGCGATGTGGCGCTGGTGACAGGCGAGGCAGGCGCGGCGCCGGTGGTGGAGATACTGGAGCCCCGGGGCCAGCGCGTGCCTTGGGCCGGCCATGCCGCCGCCTGGGCCGTGCCGCAGATCTATGAGGCGATTGGCCGGCACCGCACCACGCTGGTGTTCACCAACACGCGGTTTCTGGCCGAATATATCTTCCAGCGGCTGTGGGATGCGAATGCGGATCACCTGCCGATCGGCCTGCACCACGGCTCGCTCAGCCGCGAGGCGCGGGCGCGGGTGGAAGCGGCCATGGCCGAGGGGCGGCTGCGGGCGCTGGTGTGCACGTCCAGCCTCGATCTCGGGGTGGATTGGGGCGATGTTGATCTGGTGGTGCAGATGGGGGCGCCCAAGGGCTCCTCGCGGCTGCTGCAGCGCATTGGCCGCGCCAACCACCGGCTGGATCAGCCCAGCAAGGCGCTGCTGGTGCCGGGCAATCGCTTTGAATATCTCGAAGCGCTGGCCGCGCGCGATGCGGTGGCCGAAGGCCAGCGCGATGGCGAGGGCTTTCGCCCCGGCGCGCTGGATGTGCTGGCCCAGCATGTGATGGGCCTTGCCTGCGCCGGCCCGTTCGACGAGGCGGCGCTGCTGGCCGAGGTGCGCTCTGCCGCGCCCTATCACTGGGTGGAGGAGGGGGTGTGGCAAAGGGTCCTGCATTTCGTGGCCACCGGCGGCTTTGCCCTGAAGGCCTATGACCGGTTCCGCCGGCTGGTGCGCAGCGCACATGGCGCCTGGCGCCTGGCCCATCCCGAGATGGCCGCGCGCCATCGGCTGAATGCGGGGATCATCGTCGATGCCGAGATGGTGGAGGTGCGCTTTGGCAATGGCCGGTCGCTGGGCCGGGTGGAGGAGGGCTTTGCCGCCTCGCTGGCGCCGGGCGACACGTTCCGCTTTGCCGGGCTGGACCTTGAACTGATGCGCCTGGGCCATGCCGAGATGCAGGTGCGGGCGGCCAAGCGCGCCGGTGCCATCCCCAGCTATATGGGCGCGCGCATTCCCATCAGCAGCCATCTGGCCGCGCGCGTGCGGGCGATGCTGGCGCGCCCGGCGCTGTGGCCGGCGCTGCCCGACGAGGTGCGCGAATGGCTGGAGATGCAGGCCCATGTGGCGCGCCTGCCGGGCGAGGAGGGGCTGCTGGTGGAAAGCTTCCCCCATGCCGGGCGCCATCACGCGGTGTTCTACACGTTCGAGGGCTGGCCGGCGAACCAGTCCTTGGGAATGCTCATCACCCGGCGGATGGAAGCGCAGGGGCTGGCGCCGCTGGGCTTTGTGGCCAGCGATTATGCGCTGGCGGTGTGGGGCCTGCGGCCGATAGAGGCGCCCGGCGCCCTGCTTTCGGCCGACATACTGGCCGAGGAATTTCTGCCCTGGGTGCGCGAATCGCATCTGCTGCGCCGGGCCTTCCGCGAGGTGGCGGTGATTTCCGGCCTGGTGGAGCGCCAGCAGCCCGGCCAGCGCAAGAGCGGGCGGCAGGTGCGCTTTTCCACCGACCTCATCTACGACGTGCTGCAGAAATACGAGCCCGACCACCTGCTGATCGAGGCGGCCTGGGCCGATGCCCGCCAGCGCCTGACCGATGTGGCCCGCGTGGCCGAGGTGCTGGAGCGGGCCGGGCGGGCAATCGAACATGTGCCGCTGGCCCGCGTCAGCCCGCTGGCGGTGCCGGTGCTGACGATGATCGGCCGCGAGGGGCTGCCGGCCGGCAGCGGCGAGGAGGAACTGCTGTTCGAGGCCGAGGCGCTGGCGGCGCTGGCCATGGGCGACATGGAAGCGTGCGCCGCCGCCCCTCAGTGATGGCAGGCGAGCGCTTCCACCACCTCTTCCAGCCGCGCCGGATCGCCCAGCGCCAGCACATGGCCATCGCTGCCCATATGCAGCGGGTCGCCGTTCCAGTCGGCCATGGTGCCGCCGGCGCCTTCCACCACCGGCACCAGCGCGGCCCAGTCGTGCAGCTTGAGGCCGGCCTCGCAGATGATGTCCACCTCGCCGCTGGCCAGCATGGCATAGTTGTAGCAGTCGCCGCCCATCACCATGCGGCGGTGGTCGGTCTTGGCGGCCAGGGCCATGAAGTGGGCGCCCTCGTGCTCGTCGAAATAATGGGGGCCGGTGGTGGCGATATTGGCATCGGCCAGCTGGCGGCAGGCGCGGGTGTGGGCGGGCTTGCCGTTCAGCAGGGTCTGATAGCCCGAGGCGCCGACCCAGCGCTCGTTGAGGATGGGCTGATCGATGATGCCCAGCACCGGCCAGCCATCCACCACCAGCGCGATCAGCGTGCCGAAGATGGGCCGGCCAGCGAGGAAGCCTGCCGTGCCGTCGATCGGATCGAGCACCCACTGGCGGGTGGCGCCGGCGCCTTCATGGCCGAATTCCTCGCCGATGATGCCATCGCGCGGGGCCTCGGCCTTGAGCAGGCGGCGCATGGCTTCCTCGGCGGCGCGGTCGGCCAGCGTTACCGGGCTGGCATCGTCCTTGCGTTCGGAGGAGAGGCCGGCGCGGAAATGCGGGCGGATGGCAGCGCCCGCCGCATCGGCAAGGCGCATGGCAAGGGCGATATCGGCATCGAGTTTCATGGCCCCTGCCTTGCCCGAAAAGCGCGCGGGCGAAAAGGGGGGCTGGCACCCGCAGGCGCCAGCGCCGGCCTTTAGTCGAACGGGCCTTTAGCCGAACAGGCCCTTAGTCGAACAGGCTGGAGACCGAGCTTTCGTCGGCGATGCGGCGGATGGCCTCGCCGATCAGCGGGGCGATGGTGAGCACGCGGATCTTGTCGGACTGCTGGGTGGCCTCGGTGGCGAGGATGGTATCGGTGATGACCAGTTCCTTCAGCGCCGAATTGCTGACCCGGCTGACCGCCGCGCCCGACAGCACGCCATGGCTGATATAGGCCGTCACGGAAGCGGCGCCCGCATCGATCAGCGCCTGGGCGGCGTTGCACAGCGTGCCGCCCGAATCGATGATGTCGTCGATCATGATGCAGGTGCGGCCCTTCACGTCGCCGATGATGTTCATCACCTCGGAGACGCCCGGCTTGTCGCGGCGCTTGTCGACAATGGCGAGCGGCGCGTTGTTGAGCCGCTTGGCCAGGGCGCGGGCGCGCACCACGCCGCCCACGTCCGGGCTGATCACCATCAGGTCCTTGTCGCCATAGCGGGCCTGGATGTCGGCCGCCATGGTGGGGGCGGCGAACAGATTGTCGGTGGGGATATCGAAGAAGCCCTGGATCTGGCCGGCGTGCAGATCCACCGCCAGCACGCGATCAGCGCCCGCCGTGGTGATCAGATTGGCCACCAGCTTGGCCGAGATCGGCGTGCGGGGCCCAGGCTTGCGATCCTGCCGGGCATAGCCGAAATAGGGCACCACCGCGGTGATCCGCTTGGCCGAGGCGCGGCGCAGCGCATCGATGCAGATCAGCAGTTCCATCAGATTGTCGTTGGTGGGGTAGCTGGTCGATTGCACGACAAAGACATCCTCGCCGCGGACATTCTCGTGGATCTCCACGAAAACTTCCTCATCGGCGAAGCGGCGCACGGCGGCATCCGTGAGCGGCAGTTCCAGATAGCCCGCGATCGCGCGTGCGAGCGGCAGGTTGCTGTTGCCGGCCATGATCTTCATTGCGTGTGCTCTCTTTGCTTGCTGCCCCGAACGTCCGGTCCTCGGGCGAATCCCCTGGGGGCGACTCGCATGCCGGCGCGCCCGCCCTTAGCCGACAGTCACGCTTTTGCAATATGGGCGTGGGGGCGGGGCGGCGATCCGCCCCATTTTCGCACAGGAAAACGCGCCCCCGATTTCTGGCGCCCGATTGCTGATGCCCGATTACTGGCGGCGATCGCCCTTCACCCAGCGCACGGTGCCCGAGGAAGCGCGCATCACCACGCTGTCGGTCGTCATGCGGCCGTTCTTCAGCTTCTTCACGCCCTTCAGCAGCGAACCGTCGGTCACGCCGGTGGCGGCAAAGATGCAATCGCCCTTGGCCAGTTCGGTGAGGTCGTAGATCTTGTTGAGATCCTCGATGCCCCACTTCTTGGCGCGCAGGCGCTCGTCCTCGTTGCGGAACACCAAGCGGCCCTTGAACTGGCCGCCCACGCAGCGCAGCGCGGCAGCTGCCAGCACGCCTTCCGGCGCGCCGCCCTGGCCCATGTAGAGGTCGATATTGGTTTCCTCATTGGTGGTGGCGATCACGCCGGCCACATCGCCATCGCCGATGAGGTAGACGCCGCAGCCGATCGCGCGCAGCTCGGCGATGAGATCGGCATGGCGCGGGCGATCGAGCACGCACACCACGATATCCTCGGGCTGCACGCCCTTGGCCGCGGCCACCGCCTGCACGTTTTCGGTCGGGCTCTTGTCGAGGTCGATGATGTTTTCGGGATAGCCCGGGCCCACCGCCAGCTTGTCCATATAAACGTCGGGCGCGTTGAGCAGGCCGCCTTCCTCGGCGATCGCCAGCACCGCCAGCGAGTTGGGGCCGGCCTTGGCGCAGATGGTGGTGCCTTCCAGCGGGTCGAGGGCGATATCGATCTTGGGGCCCTTGCCGATGGCATTGCCCACCTTCTCGCCGATATAAAGCATCGGCGCCTCGTCGCGCTCGCCCTCGCCGATCACCACGGTGCCGTCCATGTAAAGGTCGTTCAGCTTGGCGCGCATGGCTTCCACCGCGGCGGCATCGGCGGCCTTCTCGTCGCCCCGGCCGATCAGCTTGGCAGAAGCGATGGCAGCGGCTTCTGTCACGCGCACCATTTCGAGCACGAGAACACGGTCAAGAACCTTGCTGGCGGGGGTAGCGGTCATATCAGTCGCAATCCTCTATTCGCGGTGCCACGCATAGTTATGCATAGCTATGCATGTGGCAAAGCCGCTTAAACAGGCCGGCGCCGCTTGTCGAGAGCGGCCAGTTGGCCGGGTCAGCCAGCCGAATAACCCGGCTTTGTTACAATCATCCAAATAAGCGCCCCGATACGCCGCAGCGATCAGGCGCCCAATATCTGCATCACCAGCGGGGCGCCGGCAAGGCTGGCGGAACCTTCCAGCAGCGCCAGCGCCCGGGTGACGGCGCTTTCGGGCCCTTCATGCGTGACCATCGCCACCAGCACCTGGCCGCCGGCCTCGGCGCGGCCGCGCTGGCTGAAGCTGGCGATGGAAACGCCGGCATCGCGCATGGCCGCGGTGATCTCGGCCAGCACGCCGGGCCGGTCTTCCACGAGGAAGCGGATATAGGCACAGCCGGCGCGCGCGCCGCTGTTGGCCGGCGCCAGCGGTTCCAGCTGGGTGACGGGGACGGAGAAGCTCATGTCGGCTTCAAAGCCGGTGTCCATGCCGCGGGCGATGTCGATGATGTCGGCCACCACGGCCGAGGCGGTGGGGCCATCGCCGGCGCCGGCGCCCTGGAACAGCAGCTTGCCCGAGAAATTGCCTTCCACCACCACTGCATTGGTGGCGCCATCGACATGGGCGAGCAGGTTGTCGAACGGCACGAGATGGGGCTGCACGCGCTGGAACAGGCCGCCGGTGCCGCTTTCAGCCCCGCTCTCTGCCCCGCTTTCGGCCATGCCGATCAGGCGGATGACATAGCCCAGCGCATTGGCCTCGGCGATATCGGCGGCCAGGATGCGGCTGATGCCGCTGGTGTCTACCGAGGCGAAATCGATCCGCGCGCCAAAGGCAATGGCCGAGAGGATGGAGAGCTTGTGCGCCGCATCCGTGCCCTCGATATCGAAGGTGGGGTCGGCCTCGGCATAGCCCTTGGCCTGGGCTTCGGCGAGCACCTCGGCGAAATCGCGGCCGGTATCCTCCATGGTGGAGAGGATATAGTTGCAGGTGCCGTTGAGGATGCCATAGATCCGCTCGACGCGGTTGGCCGCAACGCCCTCGCGCAGGCCCTTGATGACCGGGATGCCGCCGGCCACCGCCGCCTCGAAGCGCAGGGCAACGCCGGCCTGTTCGGCAGCGCCGGCCAGTTCCATGCCATGGTGGGCGATCATCGCCTTGTTGGCGGTGACCAGCGCCTTGCCGTGGCGAATCGCGTTGCGGGCCAGGGTCAGCGCCGGGCCATCCGAGCCGCCGACCAGTTCCACCACCACATCCACGTCATCGCGCGCGGCCATGGCGGTCATGTCGTCTTCCCAGGCATAGGGCGACAGATCAACGCCGCGATCCTTGCCGCGTTCGCGCGCGGAGACGGCCACCACCTGCACCGGGCGGCCGGCGCGCCGGGCAATCAGCGCGGCATTGGCCTCGATCAGGCGAATGACACCCGCGCCCACCGTGCCAAGGCCGGCCAGGGCAATGCGCAGCGGCGGCCGCGCGGCGGGAGAGGAGCTGTCTGCCATGATGATCCCTTTGCTGCCCGCGCCATGCGGGCCAAGCTGCAAAAAGCGCTCCGATAGGGCCCTATGGCGCCCTTCGCAATGGGGAAGGGCGGCCTGCGGGGCTCAGTCGCGCAGGCGGCCGCAGGGGCCCAGTTCGGCCAGCACCAGCCGATAGTCGCGCTCGGCCTGGAGGCGGGCATCGGGCGTGGCCGAGATGTTGATGCCATCGGGCAGGCGCGCCGGCAGGAAGCAGGCCAGCCGATACCAGGCCAGCGTATCATGCGCAGGGGGCGGCGCATCGGGGTTCACCACCTCGGAGAAGGAGACCGACCAGTGCACCGGCTGGTCCGGCTGGTGCAACACGCTGATCGAGGCCGGCTCGCCCTTGGCGGTGGCCAGGAACAGCTGGGTCTCGCCTTCGCCGGCCAGCGTGCCGGGCTCATACAGCGCCTGGGTGATGGCGGTGACAGGCGGCGCGGCATCCGGCGCGAACAGATCGCCGATCGCCTTGTGCACGCGATCGACCAGCGCGGGATCGGCCAGCCACTGCGCATCGGCGGCCACCAGCTGCAGGTCCTCGGCGCCGCGCGCCAGCGTGTGGGCGAACAGCAGCACCTGCTGCTTCTTCAGCGAGGGCACCTTGCCTTTGGCATCCAGCGGCACATCGGCCAGATAATGCACCGATTCGGCCAGCGGCACATCGCCGCGCAAAATCACCGCCGGCCGCGCTTCCACATAGATGCGCGCCCAGCCCGGTTTCACGCCGGGCGCGCGGGCCGGCTCCACCGTGGCCTGGCCGCGCACTTCGGCCTGCATCACCAGCCGGGCCGAATCAGCAAGGTCGACAATGTCGGCATAGGCATGGGGGGCAGGCGCGGGGGGTGGGGGGGCTGCCCTGGCAAAAGGAACAGCTCCGCCGAGAATCGCCGCGGCAAACGCTGCGCTGCACCATACAGGCCCTGCCATTTTCATTGCTCAAATCCCCGGATAGTCCGCAAAATATTTTAAGCCATGGCATTAACATAGCTGAATCGACGGTTAACCCCGCACTTATGCCGATAAGCCGTTGCACGGGTGCCACATCGACGTTAAACGTCCTGCAAAACTGGGCCAAGGCTGATTTTGGCCCACAATAAGCATGGGGGCGGCGCTAGCGCCGCCCTTGGCATTCCGGAATTTCCGGCAGGGTGGAATATGAGTTTTCGCTTCAGCATCCGGTTTGCCGGAGGTTGGGGCATGGCCGGGATTTTCCCGGGGGTTGTGCATGGAGTGATGTGGCTGAATGGCTTACGCTGATCAACAGATGAGCGGTTCTAGGGTAACCGCGCTTATCATCGTTGCCTTGATTCACGTCGCAGTCGGTTACGCGCTGATCACTGGCCTTGCCTATTCGGCCGCCAAGCAGATCATCAAGAAAGTGACCACGGTCGACATCAAGGAGGACAAACCGAAACCGCCGCCGCCGCCGCCGCCGCCGAAGCAGGACGCGCCGCCGCCGCCCATTGTGGCGCCGCCGCCTCCTGTGAACGTGAGCGTGGCGCCGCCGCCGGTGCAAACCGTGTCGGTTGCGCCGCCACCGGCTCCGCCGGTGCTGGCGCCGCCTGCGCCGGTGGCACCGCCGCCGCCCAAGGTGGCCGCGCAACGCGCGGTGCCGCGCGGCAATCCGGGCGACTGGGTGACGCCGGAAGACTATCCCTCGCGTCCGCTGCGTGAAGGCGTGCAGGGTGTGACCAGCTTTCGCGTGACGATCGGCCCCGACGGCCGCGTGACCGGTTGCGAAATCACCGGTTCGAGCGGCAATGACGAGCTGGACAAGGCGACCTGCACCTATTTTGCAAGGCGCGCCCGGTTCAAGCCGGCGGTGGGCAGCGATGGTCAGCCAATGACCGACAGCTATGCCAACCGCGTCAAGTGGGTCATCCCGAAGGACTGACCTGCGGCCTTATCCCAATCCCCCCTACAGGGGCGCGGCTGATCCACCCGCCCCGCTGTTCATCTTTTTCTTGAGAGGACCATCGCATGCTTACTGAAATTCTCGCCGCTGGCGCCAACTCGGCCCCGCAGAACAAGTTCGGCTTCATGGAAGCCATGCAGCAGGGTGGCGCCCTGTCGTGGTCGATCGTCACCATCCTGGCGATCTTCTCGTTCGGTTCGTTCTTCATCCTGTTCACCAAGTGGGCGGACCAGTCGAAGATCCTCAAGCAGTATGGCAATCTGAACGCCTTCTGGAAGGCCCCGACCCTGCAGGAAGGCCTGGCCAAGCTCGACAAGCGCAGCGCGTTCCGCGACCTCGTCGAAGCCGGTCTGGCTGCTGAAGAGCAGCACTCGAAGCTGGTTGATGCCCTGGAAGCCCATGACTGGCTGCACGGTTCGCTCGCCCGCGCCGAGAACAGCATCACTTCCTACCTGTCGCGTGGCCTGCCCTTCCTCGCCACCGTCGGTTCGACCGCGCCGTTCGTCGGCCTGTTCGGCACCGTGGTCGGCATCTACCGCGCCCTGATCGCCATCGGCATCGCCGGTTCGGCCTCGATCGACAAGGTGGCCGGCCCCGTGGGTGAAGCGCTGATCATGACCGCCATCGGTCTGCTCGTCGCCGTGCCGGCCGTGCTTGCCTACAACTTCCTGATGAGCCGCAACAAGCGCATCAACGAAGTGCTGTCGGCCTTCTCGAACGATGTTCTGGCGAACATCAACTCGAAGGGTGCGATCAAGCCTGCCGTTGCTGCTGCCAAGGCTGCTCCGGTCGCCGCCAAGCCGGCCGGCAAGTAATCGCCTGATGATGGAGCGCCGGCGCCCCTTGCGGGGCGGCGCCGGGCCCAGGCGGGAAGGGGTGGGCCGTGCGGCATGCCACGATCCGCTCCTCCCCTCCCCTGACGGGGATCATGCAAGGATAGGAATTCACCCATGGCAATGTCAGTAGGCGGCGGCGGCGAAGACAAGCCGATGTCCGACATCAACACCACACCGCTGGTGGACGTGATGCTGGTGCTGCTGATCATCTTTCTGATCGCGGTGCCGGTCGCGATCCAGACGATCCAGAAGCTCAAGATCCCGGTGATGGTCTCGCAAGAATCGAAGGACAAGGTGGAGAATCTGCTGCTGACCGTGGCAACCACCGATGAAGCTGGCCACAGTGCCGGCGACCCGGGTTACACCGGTTCGTCGCGCGGGGGCGAGTGCCGGATCTATTTCAACAACATCACCCCTGTCACCTCGGATGAACTGCGCGACAAGGCGTACAAGCGCCTTGATGCCATCGTGAAGCGTGAAGGTGGCGCCGAAGCACTGCGGGCCGAGCCCGACAAGGTGCCCCAGGTGCATATCCGTGCCGACGTGAACGCGCCCTGGCGCTGCGTGGCCGGTGCCATCTACAATGTCCAGGTTTCGGGCTATCCCACCGTTGGCTTCATTTCGACCCCGGTCGATCCGAACGGCTGACGCGCGCGGCAACTTACAGGAGCAACTCCTATGGCTATGTCAGGCGGCAAGGACGATGGCGAGCCGATGAACGAAATGAACACGACGCCGTTGATCGACGTCATGCTCGTTCTGCTCATCATGTTCATCATCACCATTCCGGTGGCCACCCATGCGGTGAACATCGACCTGCCTTCCCCCAGCCCGACCCCGCCCGATATCAAGGTGGAGCCGGTGAAGAACAAGGTGAACGTCACGGCGGATGGCAAGATCCTGTGGGATAGCAATCCCGTGGATCAGGGCCAGCTGCTGACGCTGCTGCAGCAGTCGACGCAGATGACCCCGGAACCCGAACTGCAGTTCCAGCCCGAGGCCCAGGCCGGTTACGACCTGACGGCTCACGTGCTGAACATCATCAAGGGTTCGGGCGTGACCAAGTTCGGCTTTGTCGGCAACGAGCAGTATGCCTCGTTCAGCAAGGCTGCCAACGCGGACAAGGCGGGCGAATAAGCCCTCACCTTGCTTGCGATGCGATGAGGGGCGGAGAAATCCGCCCCTTTTTCGTGTCAGGCGTCGGCGTAGGTGGCGACTTCGGGCTTGCCCTCCAGCGCGGCCATGAGCGCGGCCATGGCGGCCTTGGGGAGCAGCGGGGCGGCGGCCTTGCGGGCCTCTTCGCTGTCCCAGAATTCGAGGAAGAGGAAGTGGGCGGGGGCGTCTGCCCGGCGCAGGATGCGGGTGCCTTGCGTGCCGGGGGCGGCGGCGAGGGCTGCGGCCAGTTCGGCAAGGGCGGCGGCCAGCGCGGCGGCGCTGTCGGCGCGGGCGGCAAGCCTGTAGGTTTGAACGATGGCCATGGCATTTTGCTCCCAAAGAATGCGCCAAGGTTTGCAGATGGCTGCCGGCGCGGCAAGATGGGGGCATGGCCGCCGCTTTGCCCTTGCGCTTCTTTTTCTATGGCACGCTGATGGGCGGGCATGGCAATGCCGGCGCGCAGGTGGTGGCCGCCCATATGCGCCTGCTGGGCGCGGCGCGGGCGCCGGGCCGGCTGGTGGGGCTGGAGGAGGGCGGGGGCTGGTATCCGGCGCTGCTGCCTGATGCTGGGGGCGGGCAGGTGGCCGGCCGGCTGTATGAGGCGCTGCCGGGCTTTGGCGCGGCGCAGCTGGCCGCGATTGACCGCTATGAGCTGTGTTTTCCCGAGGATCCGGGCGTGAGCGAATATTGCCGTGCGCTGGTGCCGGTGGCCTGGGCCGGCGGGCAGGGGGAGGCGCAGGCCTATCTCTATGCGCGGGCCTTGCCGCCCGGGGCCCTGCCGATCGCGGGGGGCGATTTTGCCCGCTGGCTGGCCGATACCGGGCGCAGGGCCTTTGGTGCGGCGGGCTGAGGGCGCACAGTGCTTGCAATTGCCGGCCATTGCCCTTAAGGGCCGCGCCTTCGAACGGCTCGGTTGAGTCTCCGCTTTGGGGATTCGCTGTGCGCCTGGCCAACTAGGGCTGCCACGGCGCGCATTTCCGGGCCCTGCAAAGGAGACGAAAATGCCCAAGCTCAAGACCAAGAGCGGCGTCAAGAAGCGCTTCAAGCTCACCGCCACTGGCAAGGTGAAGCACGGCGTTGCCGGCAAGCGCCACCGCCTGATCAGCCACAACGGCAAGTATATCCGCCAGAACCGTGGTACCGACGTGATTTCCGACGCTGATGCGAAGGTGATCAAGAAGTGGGCGCCCTACGGGCTGAACTGAGGAGACTAGCCGATGTCCCGTATCAAGCGTGGTGTTACCACTCGCGCCAAGCACAAGCGGATTTTGGATCAGGCGAAGGGCTATCGCGGCCGTCGCAAGAACACCATTCGCGTTGCCCGTCAGGCCGTCGAAAAGGCTGGCCAGTATGCCTATCGCGATCGCAAGATCAAGAAGCGGACCTTCCGCGCCCTGTGGATCCAGCGCATCAACGCGGCTGTCCGCGCTGAAGGCCTGACCTATTCGCAGTTCATCAACGGCATCAAGCTGGCCGGTATCGAGCTGGACCGCAAGGCCCTGGCCGATCTGGCGATGAACGAGGGCGCGATCTTCTCGGCCGTGCTCGCTCAGGCCAAGGCTGCCCTGCCGGCGGCCTGAAGCCTGCACATGGCGCTGCCGGTGTGATGCCGGCGGCCATGGGCTAAACAAAAAGGCGCGAATCGCATAGGCGGTTGGCGCCTTTTTTGCGTCCGCAATGGTGGCGGATTATGGCTAAGGGATTGTCAATCGGGGAAATTTGTAGCAGGTGAAGGAAACAAGACAGGGGGCGCAATGCAGAAAAGATGCACAGTGGAGGTCACTTATTACCCGCCTCCGCTTGCGCTTAGTCCCTATTTTCCGACATTTGCCCTGGCTGAAGTCGAAATCGACGGGCCGGGCCTGATCACCGATTACTTGCACCCCGAATGGGGAACGATCCGATTCCATGCAGGAACGCCTGCGCATACGGTGGATTACCTCGGGCGTAACCAGCCGGATCTGTTCTTTTCCGTAACAGGGCCCAGCACCCGGGCGGTGCGCTTCACGGTGGGCAGTTGCCGCATCTGGGGCATTGGCATGCCGCCGCTGGGCTGGGCGCGGTTTGTGGGCCTGCCGGCGGCAGGCACGGCCGACAGGGTGCTGAACGGGCAGCACGAGCCGGCGCTGGCCCGCTTTCTGCCGCTGGCGCAGGGGCTGTATGGCGAAGAGCGCGCGGTGGAGCGCGAGCTGGCCTGCCTGACCGATTTCTTCCTGGCGCTGGATGCCGGCCTGCCGCCCGTGCCCGATGCCGAGCGTATTGTGGCGGTGCATGCAGCGCTCGTTGATCATGAAGTGTCGAGCGTGGCGCAGTTGGTGGAGCGGGTGGGCTTTTCGCACAGCACGCTGGAGCGCCTGTGTCACCGCGCTTTCGGCTTTGCGCCCAAGCAGTTGCTGCGCCGCCAGCGGTTTATCCGCAGCCTGGCGCAATATATGCTCGATCCCTCGCTGAAGTGGATTGGCGCGCTGGATGGGCATTACCACGATCAGGCGCAATTCGTGCGCGAGTTCCGCGCTTTCATGGGGATGAGCCCGCGGCAATATGCGGCGCTCGATCTGCCGGTGCTGCGGGCGGCCACGCAGGCCCGCCAGCGCCTGGCCGGCGCGCCGATGCAGGCGTTGACCGGCCCTGTCTCGCCCGAACCCATTGCCCTTGGCCGCGCCGGCTCGTAAGGACGGCGCGACAGGCGCCCGGGGCGCCGGCCTGCCCCTGCACGGGCACGCAACAGGACGGATGTGACGACGTGGACTACGAGGGCATGGGCGCCGAGGCGCTGGAGAAAATCGCGGCGGCGGCCGATCTGGACGGGCTGGAGACGCTGCGGATCGCCTATCTGGGCAAGCAGGGTTCGGTTTCGGCCCTGCTGAAGACGCTGGGCGCGATGAGCCCGGACGAGCGGCAGGCGGTGGGCCCGCGCATCCACGCTCTGCGTGAGGGCGTGACGGCGGCGCTGGCCGAACGCAAGGCGGCGCTGGAAGGCGCGGCGCTGGACGCGCGCCTGGCGGCCGAGACGGTGGACCTGTCGCTGCCGGCCCCTGTGGCGCCGCGCGGCAGCGTGCACCCGGTTTCGCAGGTGATGGACGAGCTGGCCGAGATCTTCGCGGATCTGGGCTTTGCGGTCGCCAGCGGGCCGGAGATCGAGGACGACTGGCACAATTTCACCGCGCTCAACATGCCGGAAAGCCATCCGGCCCGCGCGATGCACGACACTTTCTACCTGCCCGACCTGACGGCAGAGGGCCGCGAGATGGTGCTGCGCACGCACACCAGCCCGGTGCAGATCCGCGCCATGCTGGCCGCTGGCGGCAACCAGCCCTTGCGCATCATCGCGCCGGGCCGCGTCTATCGCAGCGATAGCGATGCCACTCACACGCCGATGTTCCATCAGGTGGAAGGGCTGGTGATCGGCAAGGATATCCATCTGGGCCATCTGAAGTGGACGCTGGAGACGCTGCTGAAAGCCTTCTTCGAGCGCGAGGATATCGTGCTGCGCCTGCGCCCCAGCTATTTCCCCTTCACCGAGCCTTCGGTCGAGGTGGACACCGGCTATTCCTGGCAGGACGGGCGCCGCGTGGTGGGCGGCAGCGGCGATGCGCCGGGCCATTCGTGGATGGAGCTGCTGGGCAGCGGCATGGTCAACGCTCATGTGCTGCGGGCAGGGGGCTATGATCCGGCGGAATGGCAGGGCTTTGCCTTTGGCGTGGGCGTCGATCGCCTGGCCATGCTGAAATATGGGATGAATGATTTGCGGGCCTTCTTCGATGGCGATCAGCGCTGGCTGTCGCACTATGGTTTCAGCGCGCTCGACGTGCCGACGCTGTCGGCCGGCGTAGGCGTGCCGGCGTAAGGGGGCGGGGATATGAAATTTGCGCTTTCCTGGCTGAAGGCCTGCCTCGACACCGATGCCGGTGTGGACGAGATCGCCGCCCGGCTGAATGCCATCGGGCTGGAAGTGGAAGGGGTGGAGGACCCGGCCGAGAAGCTGAAGGGCTTCCGCGTGGCCAGGATCCTGACCGCCGATCGCCACCCCAATGCCGACAAGCTGCAGGTGCTGAGCGTGGACACCGGCGAGGGCGCGCCCTTGCAGGTGGTGTGCGGGGCGCCCAATGCGCGGGCCGGGCTGGTGGGCGTGCTGGGGCTGCCGGGCGCGGTGGTGCCGGCCAATGGCATGGTGCTGAAGGTGGCCGCGGTGCGTTCGGTCGAATCGAACGGAATGATGTGCTCGCTGCGCGAGCTGGAGCTGGGTGAGGGCCATGACGGCATCATCGAGCTGCCGGAGGATGCGCCTGTCGGCACGGATTTTGCCAGCTATCATGGCGCCGATCCGGTGTTCGATGTGGCGATCACGCCCAACCGGCCCGATTGCATGGGCGTTTATGGCATTGCCCGCGATCTGGCGGCGGCCGGCCTTGGCACGCTGAAGCCGATTGTGGCGCCCGGCATTGCCGGCAGCTTTGCCTGCCCGGTGGAGATCCGCACCGAGGATGCCGAGGGCTGCCCCGCCTTTTATGGCCGGGTGATCCGCGGCGTTGCCAATGGCGAGAGCCCGGCCTGGCTGCAGGCAGCGCTTGCCAGCGCCGGGCAGCGGCCGATCTCGGCGCTGGTGGACATCACCAACTATGTGATGCTGACCTATGGCCGCCCGGCCCATGCCTATGATCTGGCAAGGTTGCAGGGCGCGGTGGTGGCGCGCCGGGCAAAGGCCGGCGAAAGCTGCGTGGCGCTGAACGGCAAGACCTATGCGCTGGACGAGACGATGACGGTGATCGCCGATGAGGCGGGCGTGCACGATATCGCCGGCATCATGGGCGGCGAACATTCCGGCTGCACGGCCGAGACGCGCGATGTGCTGCTCGAGATCGCCTATTTCAACCCGGAGCGGATTGCCGCCACCGGCCGCAAGCTGAACCTCACCTCGGATGCGCGGGGCCGCTTCGAGCGGGGGGTGGACCCGGCCTTCCTCGAGACCGGGCTCGACCTGCTGACCGGGCTGGTGCTGGAGATCTGCGGCGGCGAGGCATCGGACGTGGTGCGGGCGGGCAGCGCGCCCGTGGCGCCGCGGCAGGTGGCCTATGATCCGCGCCTGGCCGAAACGCTGGGCGGGGTGGCGATTGCGGCTGAGGAGCAGCGGCGCATTCTGGCCGCGCTGGGCTTTGCCGTGGCCGAGGACTGGACGGTGACCGCGCCGGGCTGGCGGCCCGATGTGGATGGCGCGCCCGATATCGTGGAAGAGGTGGTGCGCATCCACGGGCTGGACAATATCGCCAGCGTGCCTTTGCCGCGGGTGGATGGCGTGGCGCGGCCGACGGCAACGCCCGCCCAGAAGCTGGAGCGGCGCCTGCGCCGGGCGGCTGCCGCGCGCGGGCTGAACGAGGCTGTCACCTGGTCGTTCCTGCCGATGGCAGAGGCCGGGCATTTTGCCGCGGGCGACCTCTGGGTGCTGTCCAACCCGATCAGCGAGGACATGAAGGCGATGCGCCCCTCGCTGCTGCCGGGCCTGCTGATGGCGGCGCGGCGCAATCTGGCGCGAGGCGCGGCCGGCCTTGGCCTGTTCGAGATCGGCCGGCGCTATCTGCGCGGGAGCGATGGCCGCAGCGATGAAAAGCTGACGCTGGCCGTGGCGCTGGTGGGCGAGAAGGCCGCGCGCGGCTGGGATGCGCGCGCCAATGGCGGCAAGGCGCAGGCCTTCGATGCGTTTGATGCCAAGGGCGCGGCGCTGGCGCTGCTGGCCGAGGCGGGCGCGCCGGTGGACAATCTGCAGATCATGGGCGAGGCGGGGTCGCAGTTCCATCCGGGCCAGTCTGCCACCTTGCGGCTGGGGCCGAAGAATGTGCTGGCGCGCTTTGGCATGCTGCACCCGGCCACGCTGAAGGCCTTTGACATCGAGGTGCCGGTGGCGGTGGCCGAGATCTATCTCGATGCCATTCCGGCGAAGAAGGGCGCGGCCGGCTTTGCCCGGGTGAATTATGCCCCGCCGGCGCTGCAGGCGGTGACGCGTGACTTTGCCTTCCTGCTGAAGGCCGAGGTACCGGCGGGCGATCTGCTGCGCGCCATTCGCGGGGCGGACAAGGCCAATATCGTGGCGGCCCGCGTGTTCGACGATTTCCGCGGGGCGGGCGTGGCCGAGGGCGAGAAATCGCTGGCGGTGGAAGTGACGCTGCAGCCGGGCGAGAAGAGCTATGCCGAGGCCGACCTCAAGGCGATTGCCGAGAAGGTGACGGCAGCGGCGGCCAAGCTGGGCGCGGTGCTGCGCGGATAAGGGAGAGGGCGCGTGGGGGATGAGCTGATCGCGATTGCCTCGGGCGCCCTTGCCGCCCGGATCAACCCGCTGGGGGCGGAGCTGTCGTCGCTGACGGATGCGGCCGGCGCGGAATATATGACCGATGCCGATCCGGCCTATTGGGCAGGGCGGGCGCCGCTGCTGTTCCCCATCGTGGGGGCACTGGCGGGCGGCCATTTGCGCCATGGCGGCAAGGAATATGCGCTGGCCCGCCATGGCTTTGCCCGCCGCAGCCGGTTCGAGGTGGTGGCGCAGACGGCATCTGCCGTGCGCCTGCTGCTGCGTGATGATGCGGCCACGCGGGTGGCCTATCCCTTTGCCTTCGCGCTGGAGATGGGCTTTGCGCTGGAGGGGCTGACCTTGCGGATGGAAGCGCGGGTGCGCAATCCGGGCGGGGAAGCGTTGCCTTTCAGCTTTGGCTATCACCCGGCCTTTGCCTGGCCGCTGCCGGGCGGCGGCGCCAAGGAAGCGCATCTGATCCGCTTTGCCGAGGCCGAGCCCGCGCCGATCCGCCGGGTGGGGGCGGCCGATGGCCTGTTGCTGCCCGCCTGTCAGCCGAGCCCCGTGGCGGGCCGCGATCTGGCGCTGGACGAGGGGCTGTTTGCCGAAGACGCCGTGATCTGGGACCAGCTGGCCAGCCGGGCGCTGGCTTATGGGTCGGAAACAGGCCCCTGGCTCGACATCGCCTTTCCCGATAGCCCGCAGCTGGGCCTGTGGCAGAAGCCGGGCGGGCGCTTCCTGTGCATCGAGCCATGGGCGGGCCATGCCGATCCTGAAGGCTTTGCCGGGGATCTGGCCGAGAAGCCCGGCATCATCCTGCTGGCGCCGGGGGCAGAGCGCGCCTTCCGCATGGACGTGAGCCTGCGTCCGCTGTAAGCGGCGCGGCCATGTCGAACGCCTCTCACCCTTCCGCCAGCCGCCGCACCTTTGCCATCATCTCGCATCCGGACGCGGGCAAGACCACGCTGACCGAAAAGCTGCTGCTGAACGGCGGCGCCATCCATCTGGCCGGCGAGGTGAAGGCGCGCGGCGCGGCAAGGCGCGCCCGGTCGGACTGGATGAAAATCGAGCAGCAGCGCGGCATTTCGGTCACCTCCTCGGTGATGACCTTCGCGCGCGAGTTCGAGGGGCTGGGGCATATCACCTTCAACCTGCTCGACACGCCGGGCCACGAGGATTTTTCCGAGGACACCTACCGCACGCTGACGGCGGTTGATTCGGCGATCATGGTGATCGATGCCGCCAAGGGCATCGAGCCGCAGACGAGAAAGCTGTTCGAGGTGTGCCGCATGCGCAGCGTGCCGATCATCACCTTCGTCAACAAGGTGGACCGTGAGGGGCGCTCGGTGTTCGAGATCCTCGATGAGGTGGCCGATGCGCTGGCGCTGGATGTCAGCCCGCAGAGCTGGCCGATCGGCATGGGCGGCACTTTCGAGGGCATTCTCGATCTTGCCAGCAACCGCGTCAGCCGGCCCGAGGGCGACAGCCGCGAATTTCTCGGCAAGGTGGAAACCGGCGTGGCCCTGCCCGATGAGGTGGCCGAAGAGATCGAGCTGGGCCAGGCCGGCTATCCCGCCTTCGATCTGGAGGCCTATCGTCATGGCGACCTCACGCCGGTGTTCTTTGGCTCGGCGCTCAAGAATTTCGGCGTGGCCGAGCTGATCGACGCGATCGCCCGCATCGCGCCGCCGCCCCGCCCCCAGCCCAGCGAGCAGGGCACCATCGAGCCGACCGACAAGGAAGTGACCGGCTTCATTTTCAAGGTGCAGGCCAATATGGACCCGATGCACCGCGACCGCATCGCTTTCATGCGGCTGGTGTCGGGCACTTTCAAGCGCGGCATGAAGCTGACGCCGAGCGCGCTGGGCAAGCCCATCGCCATCCACTCGCCCATCCTCTTCTTCGCGCAGGACCGCGAGATTGCCGATACGGCCGAGCCCGGCGATATCATCGGCATCCCCAACCACGGCACCTTGCGCGTGGGCGACACGCTGTCGGAGGCCAATAAGGTGCGGTTTACCGGCCTGCCCAATTTCGCGCCGGAAATCCTGCGCCGCGTGGCCCTGAAAGACCCGACCAAGACCAAGCAGCTGAGGAAGGCGCTGGATGACCTCTCCGAAGAGGGGGTGATCCAGGTGTTCTATCCCGAGATCGGCGCGCAATGGATCGTGGGCGTGGTGGGCCAGCTGCAGCTGGATGTGCTGATCAGCCGGCTGGAGGCGGAATACAAGGTGCAGGCGATGCTGGAGCCGGCGCCTTTCGACACCGCGCGCTGGCTGAAGGGCGCGGACAATGCGCTGCGCGATTTCGCCGAGTTCAACAAGAGCAACCTGGCGCGCGACCGCGATGGCGCTTTCGTGTTCCTCGCGCGTTCGGCCTGGGATGTGTCCTATCAGCAGGAGCGCAACCCCGAGCTGACCTTCAGCGCCACCAAGGAGCGCTGAGCCGGGCCGCCCCTGCCTGCCGGCGCGGCAGGCAGGGCTGATAGCTGTGCCTAAATTTTGGGCATATGCGCAAGATTCGGGCGCCTCTTTTTCCGCCCTTTGTGCAGATGCGAAGGGGTGGGCGGCATAAATCCCCCAATTCTCACCAATTCGTAAATTGGCACGCCCCTTGCGATGTCTCCTTCGCCGGCAAAAGGGCCGGTGGGCTAGAAGGGGGCAGGGATGAAGTTCATCATCGCCATCATCAAGCCGTTCAAGCTGGACGAGGTGCGTGAAGCTCTCGGCGCACTGGGCGTCGCAGGCATGACGGTTTCCGAGGTCAAGGGCTTTGGGCGGCAGAAGGGGCAAACCGAGATCTATCGTGGGGCCGAATACTCCACCAACATGCTGCCCAAGGTGAAGATCGAGATCGCCGCCAGCGACGAGCTGGCGCCGCGTGTTGTCGAGACGATCCAGCAGACCGCCAGCACCGAGGCCATCGGTGACGGCAAGATCTTCGTGCTGGACCTTGCTTCTGCGACCCGCATTCGCACTGGCGAAACCGGGGATACCGCGCTGTGAGCGCCGCCAGCCTTTGGAGGGAGACCACGATGATCCGCAAGTTGATCTGCGGCGCTGGCGCACTGGGCACTTCGCTCTTTGCCGCCACCACCGCTTTTGCGCAAACGGCAGCGGGGGCTGCCTCGTCGGCGGCCAGCGCCGTTGCCACCGCCACCGCTTCTGCCACCGCCACCGCATCGGCCGTTGCCACGCCGGCCCTGGTCGACATCGCCAAGCTCGCTGCCGACAAGCAGAGCGCGGCTGAAGGCCTGCTGGTGAACAAGGGTGACACCACCTGGATGCTCATCTCCTCGGCGCTGGTGCTGCTGATGAGCGTGCCGGCCCTGGCGCTGTTCTACGGCGGCCTGGTGCGCACCAAGAACATGCTGAGCCTGCTGATGCAGGTGTTCATGATCGTTTCGGTGGCCGCGCTGATCTGGGTGACCTACGGCTATTCGATGGCCTTCACCGGCGGTTCGACGCCGTTTGTGGGCGGCCTGTCGAAGGCGCTGCTGATGGGGGTGAGCAACACCACCTATGCCGCGACCTTCTCGAACAACGTCTACATTCCCGAATATGCCTATCTGATCTTCCAGATGACCTTCGCCTGCATCACGCCGGCGCTGATCGTGGGCTCTTTTGCGGAACGTATCAAGTTCACGCCGCTGATCATCTTCGTGGTGCTGTGGCTGACCCTGGTCTATTTCCCGATGGCGCACATGGTGTGGTACTGGGCTGGCCCGGACTTCTATTACACCACCGCCTCGACCGCCACGCCTGACAGCGGCTACCTCTTCACCAAGGGCGCGCTGGACTTTGCCGGCGGCACCGTGGTGCACATCAACGCCGGTATCGCCGGTCTGGTGGGCTGCCTCTACATCGGCAAGCGTCTGGGCTATG
>DASRYE010000023.1:0-10111 GCA_035653915.1 Novosphingobium sp.
AGGCGCCGCCTGGGGCGTGGCCGCCTGCAGCCAGCCGCCCGCCAGCATCAGCGCCAGCGCCGCCGGCCAGGTGCCGCGCCGCACCATCTCAGCCGCTCCGGTGATAGGGGTGGCCGGCCAGGATCGCCGTGGCGCGATAGAGCTGCTCTGCCAGCATGGCGCGGGCCAGCATGTGCGGCCAGGTCATCGCGCCAAAGCCCAGCAGCAGATCGGCTTCGGCGCGGGTATCCTGCGCATGGCCATCGGCCGCGCCGATCAGGAAGCGGCATTCGCGCACGCCCTCGTCGCGCCAGCGGCCCAGCAGGGCGGCCAGCTCTTCCGAGGAGATCTGCCGGCCGCGCTCGTCCAGCACCACGCGGCGGGTGGCGCCGGCGGCAGGCGGCACCGTGCCGCCGCGATCGGGCAGTTCGGTGATGCGGCAGGGCCAGGTGATGCGCTTCACATAGCGATCGACCAGCTCTGCCTCGGGCGAACGGCCTATCCGCCCGCGCGCGATGATATGCAGCTGCATCTTGCCCCTTCAACCGGCATGCCGGATCCGCCCGGGGCGGCCGGCCCAAGCGGGGCAGCCCCCTGCCCTGCGTGGCAGAACCTCAGGCCGGGGCGTTGCTGCCGCCGAAGGTCCACATCCGCTCGAGGTTGTAGAAGCTGCGCACTTCCGGGCGGAAGAGATGCACCACCACATCGCCGGCATCAACCACCACCCAGTCGGCCGCGGGCAGGCCCTCGATCCGGGCGTGGCCAAAGCCGCCGTGCTTCACGCGCTCGGCCAGCTTTTCGGCCATGGCGGCCACCTGGCGGGTGGAACGGCCCGAGGCGATCACCATGTGATCGGCAATGGCGCTTTTGCCGGCAAGCGGGATGGAGACGATCTCCTGCGCCTGATCATCATCCAGCGACTGGAGGACGAGGGCGTGGAGCGAGCCCGGCTCGGCTTCAGGCAGGGGCTGCTGGCCAAGAGCTGTGGGCGGGATCGGGCTGGCGGCGGAAGGCGCCGCAGAAGGTGTGGTGTGGTTCATGTAGTCTGGATGCACTCCTCTCTCATGGGGCGATTGTCAAGCGGTAGCGCGTGGCGCGGTGGGCGGGCTGTCTCGCCGTGGGGCAAGCGCACAGGGGCCGCCGCCGGCATCATGCCCCGGGCGCTCCGGCAAAAGATATGAGGCGATGGGTCAAATCATCGCGCCCGGGCGGCAGGGGGCGGGTTGCGCTCCATCCCGGATTGGCCAGACGGACAGCGCTGGCCGAACGCGGATCGGGATCAAAGGCCAGAAGCACCAGAACCGGCGCGCTCCATCCTTCCCGGTGGGCCCCATCGGCCCGGTGAGCCATGCTGGCCAGCGGCCGCCGGAAACGGCGCAGCCAGGCCATCGCCGGACTGGCGAGGGCAGTGGCATCATATCCCGGCCGCGCTATCACCGCAACGGGCATGATGCGGGCGATCTGCCGCCAGCCCCGCCAGCGGTGGAACTGGGCCAGATTATCCGCCCCCATCAACCAGATGAACTGCCGCGCCGGATAGCGCCGGGCCAGCGCGCGCAGGGTATCGAGCGTGAAGCGCGTGCCCATTTCCCGCTCGATCGCGCTGACGCGGATGGGCGCGCGGGCCGCCGCTGCCCGGGCGCTGGCAAAGCGGGCGGCCAGCGGCGCCATGCCGGCGGCCTCCTTCAGCGGGTTGCCGGGCGAGACCAGCCACCACACCTCATCCAGCCCCAGCGCGCGCAGGGCGCCCAGGCTGATGTGGCGGTGGCCATGATGGGCCGGGTTGAAACTGCCGCCCAGCAGGCCGATGCGCGGCCCCGCCCGCCGGCCGGATCGGAAACCATTGCCCATGCCGCCAGCGCTCAGGGGCGCAATTGCCCCGTGCCGCGCACCTGCCACTTGTAGGTCGTCAGCCCTTCCAGCGCCACCGGGCCGCGGGCATGGAGGCGGCCGGTGGCAATGCCGATCTCGGCGCCCAGGCCAAATTCGCCGCCATCGGCAAATTGCGTGCTGGCGTTGACCATGACGATCGCCGAATCGACCCGGTTGAGGAACTCTTCGGCCACCGCCTCATCGGCAGTGAGGATCGCATCGGTGTGGTGGCTGGAATGGGCGGCGATATGAGTCAGCGCGGCTTCCAGCCCATCCACCACGGCAACAGAGAGGATGGCATCGAGATATTCCGTATCCCAATCCGCCGCGCTGGCCGGCTGGATCCGCGGATCGAGCGCGCGGGCACGGGCATCACCGCGCAGGGCGCAGCCGGCCTCGATCAGCCCTGCCACCACCGCCTGATTGGCCGGGAAGGCGGCATCGAGCAGCAGCGTTTCCATCGAGCCGCAAATGCCGGTGCGCCGCATCTTGGCGTTGAGCGTGACCGCCTTGGCCATCTCCACATCGGCGGCGGCGTGCACATAGGTGTGGCAGATGCCATCGAGATGGGCCAGCACCGGCACCCGGGCATCGGCCTGCACGCGCTCCACCAGGCTTTTGCCACCGCGCGGCACGATCATGTCGATCAGGCCGGCGGCCGTCAGCATGGCGCCAACGGCGGCGCGGTCCTGCGTGGGCAGCAGCTGCACGGCGGCGGCCGGCACGCCATGGGCTGCCAGCCCCGCCACCAGCGCGGCATGGATCGCCCGGTTGGAATGCACCGCTTCCGTGCCGCCGCGCAGCAGCACCGCATTGCCCGAGGCCAGGCACAGGGCGGCGGCATCGGCCGTCACATTCGGCCGGCTTTCGTAGATGATGCCGATCAGGCCGATGGGCACCCGCACGCGGCTGAGCACCAGGCCATTGGGCCGCGTATCCGTGCCGATCACCTGGCCGACAGGATTGGGCAGGCGCGCCACATTCTCCACCGCATCGGCCATGCCGGCCAGCCGCTTGTCGTCCAGCCGCAGCCGGTCGAGCAGGGCGGCGGTGAGGCCGCGGGCCGCGCCATTGGCCATATCCTCGGCATTGGCGGCAAGGATGGCTGGCGCGGCGCGGCGCAGGGCTTCAGCGGCGGCCACCAGCGCGGCCGATTTCTCCGCCGGCGACAGGCGGGCCAGCACGGCTTGCGCGGCACGGCCGGCATGGGCAAGGCGCACCACCAGCGCATCGGCGCTTTCGGTGGCGGGGGAATCGAGCGTTTCGGTGTGCGACATAATCTTGCCGCTCTAGCACCCTGATGCGGCCCTGTCAGGCCCAAGCGGCAGGAAGGGCGGGCAGAGGCGCGGCCTAGCGCTCGATTCATCGTGCACGAGGGGCATTCTGGCGCAATTTGACGCAGCGCCGCCGATGGCGGATTCGCCTGGGGGCGGCCCGGCTGTTATGGGGCCGGCCCGGATCGTAACCAAGTGTTTGAAACGGGGCCACTTTGGACAGGATTTCGGCAAGGGCCGCGCTGGTTCGCCTGCGCGCCCATTTTCCCGAGCGCGAGTTTCTCATGCGCTCGGAAGGGCGGGTGCGCTTTATCCGCCTTTCCACCCGGCTGCAGATGCAGCTGTGCGCCGGCGTTGCGGCCCTGGCTCTGGGCTGGGTGGGCACGCTGGCCACGGTGGCGCTGCTGCGCCTGCACGACAGTTTCGACCAGCAAAGCCTGCTGAACCGCGCCGCCCGCGTGGAAAGCGCCGAAAAGCGCGTGGGCGCCTATCGCCGCAACCTCGATTCCGTGGCGGCGGATTTGCGCCGCCGGCAGGATTTCATCGAGAAGATGGTGGAGGCCCATGTGGGCGAACTGCCTGCGGACCATCGCGCCGGCGAAACCGTGTCCGATTCCAGCACCGAGGCGGGCAAGGCGGTCTCCAAGATCAGCGCCGCCGTGCCCGAGGCAGCCCCCCTTGCCCGCATGGAAGCGCGCCAACTGGCCTTTGCCGAACAGCTGACCCGCTGGGCCGACCGGCGCGCCACCGGTGAGACCGACCGCTTGCGCAGGCTGGGCCTCAACCCGGCCATGCTGCTGGCCGCGCAGAACAATGGCGAGGCCGAGGGCGGCCCGCTGCTGCGCCTGGCCACCGAGAGCGATGGCGGCCTTGATCCGCGCTTTGCCCGGCTGGGCGCCAGCCTGGCGCGGATGAGCGCGCTGGATGCCGGACTGACCCGCGTGCCCCAGGTGCTGCCCGCGCGGATGGACTATATCTCCTCGGGCTTTGGCTATCGCGCCGATCCGTTCACCCATGCCGGCGCCTTTCACCCCGGCCTTGATTTTCGCGGGCCCACAGGCGCGCCGATCTATGCCGCGGCGCCCGGCACGGTCAGCTTTGCCGGGCAGCGTTCGGGCTATGGCAATTGCGTGGAAGTGACGCATGGGCCGGGCCTGGTCACGCGCTATGCGCATATGTCGGCCTTTCGCGCGCGGGTGGGCCAGCAGGTGGTGGCCGGCCAGCAGATCGGCGCGATCGGCTCCACCGGCCGTTCCACCGGGCCCCATTTGCATTTCGAGGTGCGGATCAACGACCGCCCCGTCAATCCCCGTCCCTTCCTGGAGGTTCGCTTGCATGTTCCAGAAAAAATCGGCGCCGGCATCGTGGCCGGCGCGGCAGACGACTGACCCTGTGGCCACCGGCTTTTCCATGCTGGGCGCCGATGTGGCGATCCGCGGCGACATTTCGGCCAGTGCTGACCTCCATATCGACGGCCGGGTGGAGGGCGACATTGCCTGCGCCGCGCTGGTGCAGGGCGAGGCCAGCGAGATCACCGGGGCGATTGCCGCTGCCTCGGCGCGGCTGGCCGGCACGGTGCGCGGCAGCATCTCGGTCAGCCAGCTGACCATCCAGAAAAGCGCGCGCATCCATGGCGATGTGCATTACGACCAGCTGACCATCGAGCAGGGCGCGCAGGTGGAAGGCCGCTTTGCCCAGCGCGAGCCGGCAAAGGAGCTGCCCGGCAAGGGCGCGGTGCCGCTGCTGGCGGCGGATTAAGGCGCCGCGCAAGGCACCCTGCCACACACGAAAAGGCCGGCCCTCCCCCAACGGAAGGCCGGCCTTTTGCCTGCATAAAATGCAGAAAATTATTCGCCGTTTTCAGCCTCGGCGGCGCGCTTGGCCAGCAGCCAGGCGGCGGCTTCGGCTTCCTGCGCGGCATTGGCGGCAGCGCGGGCCTGCGCCTCGCGGGCGGCGCGCAGTTCCTCGATCAGCGCATCGCGGTCGCTGCCCAGGCGCTGCACATCGGCCTCGTCATCCTCGGCACTGCGGCCCTTGGCGGCCTTGGCCACCATGCCATCCAGCTCACGCTGCGAGCACAGGCCCAGCGTCACCGGATCCTTCGGGTTGATGTTGCCGATGTTCCAGTGGCTGCGATCGCGGATCGCGGCGATGGTGTTGCGGGTGGTGCCGATCAACTTGGAGACCTGCGCATCCGACAGTTCGGGATGGTGGCGCAGGATCCAGGCGATGCCATCGGGCTTGTCCTGCCGCTTCGACACCGGCGTGTAGCGCGGGCCCTTGGTGCGGCTGACGGTGACCGGCGCCTTGAACATCCTGAGTCGGTAAGCGGGGTTGGCCTGGCCCTTCTCGATCTCGGCATTGGTCAGCTCGCCCGCGCGCACAGGGTCGCGGCCCTTGTATTTGGCGCTGGCGAGGTCGTCGGCCATCGCCTGCACCTCAAGCATGTGCAGGCCGCAGAATTCGGCGATCTGCTCGAAGGTGAGCGCGGTGTTGTCAACAAGCCACGATGCCGTCGCATGGGGCATCAGCGGGGTGGGCTGGGTCACGAGAGCTCTCCGTCGCGGCCGGGAAATTGCGGCCCGAAAAGGGACTTGAAACAAGAAGGCCGCCCCTTCACGGAGCGGCCCTTCGACTGCGCGTGATAAGCGATTTGCCCCGGCCCTGCAAGAAAAAGGCGCGCATTGCCTGTAAATCGCTTCGAAATCGGTGCCGTCAATCCATGCCGACATAGCCATCAAGCCCGGCCACCCGGCCCAGCCAGCCGCGCAGATGGCCAAGCCCGGCCAGCGCAAAGCCGCCCTCCTCGGCCACATGGGTATAGGCATAAAGCACGAGATCGGCGAGGCTGGGGGCATTGCCCACAAACCAGTCGCGCCCGGCCAGATGGCGGTCCATCAGCGCCAGCGCTTCCTCGCCATACTGGCGCTTCAGGGCGATCTGCCCGCGCCGCTCGGCCGACAGATTCGCCTCGCCCACAAAGGCCAGCCAGAAGCGCAAGGTGGCCACGTTCGGCTCGTGGCTGTATTGTTCGAAGAACATCCAGCGCAAGGTTTCGGCCCGCTCGAACCGGTCTTGCGGAACCAGCCGGCTGCCCTCGGCCAGAAACCAGCAGGCCGCGTTGCTTTCGGGCAGGAAGCGGGCATCGGCCCCCTCGCCCACCTGCAGCACGGGAATGCTGCCAACCGGGCTGATATCGCGCAGGAATTCCGGCTTGCGGGTATCGCCCTTGCGGATATCATAGGCGCGGCGCGCCAGCGGCAGGCCCAGCAGCGCCGCGGTCAGGCGGATCTTGTAGCAATTGGCGGAAATCGGGTCTTCGTGCAGGATCAGCGCGGCGCTCATCCGGCCACCGCCAGCACGATCTTGCCGATATGGGCGCCCTGTTCCATCCGCGCATGGGCGGCGGCCACTTCGGCCAGCGGGAACACCTCGTCCATCACCGGGCGCAATTGCCCGGCGGCCACCAGCGGCCACACGTTGGCGGCCAGTTCCTGGGCCACCAGCGTCTTGAATTCATTGCTGCGCGCCCGCAAGGTAGAGCCGGTCAGCGTCAGCCTTCGGGCCATCACCTGCCACATCGGCACTTCGGCCCTGGCGCCGCCCTGCACAGCGATCGTCACATGGCGGCCATCATCGGCCAGGCACTTTAGGTTGCGCGCCACATAATCGCCCGCCACCATATCGAGCACCAGTTCCACCCCGCGCCCGCCGGTGATGCGGCGCACTTCCTCGACGAAATCGGCCGCGCGATAGTCGATCGCATGGGCCGCGCCAATCTCCAGCGCGCGGGCGCATTTTTCCGCCCCCCCGCAGGTGACGATGACCGTGAGGCCGAACAGCTTGCCCAGCTGGATCGCCATTGTGCCGATGCCGCTGGTGCCGCCATGCACCAGCAGATGCTCGCCCTCGCAGGCCCAGCCGCGTTCGAACACATTGTGCCACACGGTGAACAGCGTTTCGGGCATGGCGGCCGCCTCGGCCAGCGGCAGGCCGGCGGGCACCGGCAGGCAGTGGCCCGCTTCGGCGAGGCAATATTCGGCATAGCCGCCGCCGTTCACCAGCGCGCACACCGGCTGGCCCAGCAGCGCTTCCGACACCCCCTCGCCCAGCGCCACCACATGGCCGGAAATTTCCAGCCCCAGCAGCGGCGAATGGCCGGCCGGCGCGGGATAATGCCCCTGGCGCTGGACGATGTCGGGCCGGTTCACGCCGGCATAGGCCACCTTCACCAGCACCTGTCCCGCCGCGGGACGGGGCAGCGCCAGAGCGGCAATGCCCAACACCTCGGGCCCGCCGGCGCCATCAAGGGCCACGGCCCGCATGGTTTCGGGCAATACGTCGATCATCAGTTCGGGCTCGCCCCCGGCCATCTGTGCCTCGATTGTTTCCGGCTGATACGCCTGTTACCCGGTGATTAGCCTTTGAGATGGTTGACAGCAAGCGCGGCGAGGGGGATGCTGCCCGAATGGAGGACGAAGACATCCTTCCGCGCTCCGGCGCCCGCCGGGATGCCGCCAGCCTGCTCTCCGGCGAGGCCCTTGATGCCTACTCGCTCGAAGAGCTGGACGAGCGCATCCGCCTGCTGGCTGCCGAAACCGAAAGGGTGCGTGCCCATCGGATCAAGGCCGAGGCCCACCGCCGCGCCGCCGAGGCGCTGTTCAGGCCAAACGCCGGATGAGCCGCGGGGCCCTTGGTTCTTCCCCCCCTCGTAATCCTGCAAGGGGGGCCCATATAGGCCTGGTTAACCTCACTCGTCGCATATCTTCCTCTGGCCTCCACCTGGGGTCGTGCCCCCCATCTGGCATGGCGTCCCTCAGCGAAAGAGCCCTAGATGCCCAGTTTTGCCCCAAGCCTTGAGAAGACCCTGCATTCCGCCCTTGGCCACGCTTCCGAGCGCAGCCACGAATATGCCACGCTCGAACATCTGCTGCTGGCGCTGATCGACGATCCCGATGCGGCACAGGTGATGCAGGCCTGCGGGGTGGATCTTTCCGAACTGGGCGATGCCGTGCGCCAGTATCTCGACCAGGAATACCAGAGCCTGAAAACCAAGGAAAAGGGCGACCCTGCCCCCACCGCCGGTTTCCAGCGGGTGATCCAGCGCGCCATCCTGCACGTGCAATCCTCGGGCAAGGATACGGTGACGGGCGCCAATGTGCTGGTGGCGCTGTTCTCGGAACGGGATTCCTATGCCGTCTATTTCCTCCAGCAGCAGGACATGAGCCGGCTGGATGCGGTGAGCTATATCAGCCACGGCATCGGCAAGGGCGGCCGCCGCATCGAGGACAAGACCCCCAAGGGCGCCGAGACCGAGGCCCCCCATGCCGAGGAAAAGCCCGAGACGAAGAGCGCGGGCAAGAAGGATTCCGCGCTCGACCAGTTCTGCGTCAACCTCAACGACAAGGCGCTGCTGGGCAAGGTGGATCCGCTGATCGGCCGCGGGCCGGAGGTGGACCGCACGATCCAGATCCTGTGCCGCCGTTCCAAGAACAATCCGCTGTATGTGGGCGACCCGGGCGTGGGCAAGACGGCGATCGCGGAAGGCCTTGCGCGCAAGATCGTGGAAGGCGAAGTGCCCGAGGTGCTGGCCAATGCGGTGATCTATTCGCTCGACATGGGCAGCCTGCTGGCGGGCACGCGCTATCGCGGCGATTTTGAAGAGCGGCTGAAGCAGGTTGTCTCCGAACTGGAGAAGATGCCCCATGCCATCCTCTTCATCGATGAAATCCACACGGTGATCGGCGCCGGCGCCACCAGCGGCGGGGCGATGGATGCTTCCAATCTGCTCAAGCCGGCGCTGAGCGGCGGCACCATCCGCTGCATCGGCTCGACCACCTACAAGGAATTCCGCAACCACTTCGAGAAGGACCGCGCGCTGCTGCGCCGGTTCCAGAAGATCGACGTGAACGAGCCTTCGGTGGAAGACACGATCAAGATCCTCAAGGGCCTGCGCACCGCCTTCGAGGAACACCACAAGGTGAAATACACCCCCGAGGCGATCAAGACCGCGGTGGAACTGTCGGCCCGCTACATCAACGACCGCAAGCTGCCCGACAAGGCGATCGACGTGATCGACGAGGTGGGCGCGATGCAGATGCTGGTGCCGCCATCGAAGCGCAAGAAGACGATCACCGCGCGCGAGATCGAGGCGGTGATCGCCACCATGGCGCGCATCCCGCCCAAGAGCGTGTCCAGCGACGACAAGAAGGTGCTGGAACATCTGGAGCGCGACCTGAAGCGGGTGGTGTTCGGGCAGGACAAGGCGATCGAGGTGCTGTCGGCCGCGATGAAGCTCTCCCGCGCGGGGCTGCGCGATCCCGACAAGCCGATCGGCAGCTTCCTGTTCTCCGGCCCCACGGGCGTTGGCAAGACGGAAGTGGCCCGGCGGCTGGCCGAGATCATGGGCATTCCGCTGCAGCGCTTCGACATGTCGGAATATATGGAGCGGCATTCGGTCTCGCGGCTGATTGGCGCGCCTCCGGGCTATGTCGGCTTCGATCAGGGCGGTTTGCTGACCGATGCGATCGACCAGCAGCCCCATTGCGTGCTGCTGCTCGACGAGATCGAGAAGGCGCATCCGGATCTGTTCAACATCCTGCTGCAGGTGATGGACAACGGCCGGTTGACCGATCACCACGGCAAGACGGTGGATTTCCGCAATGTGGTGCTGATCATGACCACCAATGCCGGCGCTTCCGACATGGCGCGCCAGGGCATCGGCTTTGGCGATGTGTCCAAGCAGGATGCCGGCGATGAGGCGGTGAAGAACCTGTTCACGCCGGAATTCCGCAACCGCCTCGATGCGATCGTGCCCTTTGCCTATCTGCCGACCACGGTCGTCAGCCGGGTGGTGGACAAGTTCATCCTGCAGCTGGAACTGCAGCTGGCCGACCAGAACGTGCACATCCAGTTCGATGCGGAAGCGCGCGCCTGGCTGGGCGAGCGTGGCTACGACAAGCTCTATGGCGCGCGGCCGATGGCCC
>DASRYE010000024.1:0-3862 GCA_035653915.1 Novosphingobium sp.
CGATGAAAACGAGCCGAGCCACGATGGATCTGGATACACGCATACTGATTGTCGACGACGATGAGGGCATTCGCAGCCTGATATCGGAATTTCTGGGCAAGCATGGCTTTGCCACGGCCACCGCGGCCGATCCGATCGAAATGCGCGAGATGCTGGGCCGCGAGGTGTACGATCTGGTCGTGCTCGACGTGATGATGCCCCGGGAAGACGGGTTGACCGCGCTGCGTCAGTTTGGCCCGGATGCTCCGCCGGTGATCATGCTGAGCGCGGTGGGCAGCGACATTGACCGCATCGTTGGCCTGGAAATGGGCGCCGACGATTATCTCGCCAAGCCCTGCAACCCGCGCGAACTGCTGGCGCGCATCCGCACCGTGCTGCGCCGCTATGGCAAGGGCGCGCCCCATCCGGCCAATGATGATGCCCCCATCGCCCCGCCAAAGCCGCGCAGCGATGCCGAAAGCGAGCCCAATTCGGGCGACAACCTGTGTTTTGGCGGCTGGCGGATGGATCTGGGCCTCAGGCTGCTGTTCGATCCGGAAGGGCGGCTGATCACCCTTTCGGATGGCGAATTCCGCCTGCTGAAGGCCTTTGCCGAACATCCGCGCCGGGTGCTCACGCGTGATCAGCTGCTGGAATGGTCACGCGGGGAAGAGAGCGAGCATTACGACCGGGCGATCGATGTGCAGCTCTCGCGCCTGCGCCGCAAGCTGGCCGTGGGCCGCGGCAGCGAGGATATCATCCGCACCGTGCGCAACGAGGGCTATCTCTTCGTGCCCGCCGTCAACCGCGAGCAGCGCGATGGCGAGGTGGCGCCGCCCGCCTGATTTTGTGTGTGGAGGGGAAGGCGCGCGCCTTCCCCTTACCAGCCGCCGCCCAGCGCGAGGAACAGATCGACCTGATCGTTCGCCAGCCGGGCCTTGCCTTCCGACACCGCCGCCTTGGCCGAGATCGTGCCCTGTTCCGCGCCCAGATGGGCCGAAAGCGGGCTGCGGCCGGCGCGGCGCAGGCGCTCGATATCGGCGGTGGCCAGCTCGTTCTGGTGCAGGGCCTCGGCCAGCGCGTGCTGGCGGTTGAGATCCTGCGCATAGGTGGAAAGGGCGGTTTCCGTCTCGCGCAGGGCCGCCAGCACCACGCCATCGAAGCGGGCCAGCGCCGCATCGGCCCCGGCATTGGCCGCGCGCACCCGGGCGCGGGCGCCATGGGTGGGGAAGGCCCAGTCGATCATGCCGCCGGCATTCCAGAAATTGGCGGGCGCTGTGCCAAAATCGCCCAGCTTGCCGAAGGAGCCCAGCGCCGCGCCCAGGCGGATATCGGGATACATAGCGGCGGTGGCCACGCCGATCTGGGCGGTGGCGGCGGCCAGTTCGCGCTCGGAAGCGCGCACATCGGGGCGGCGGGCCAGCAGCGATGCGCCATCGCCCACCGGCATGATGCCGCTGGCCGAGGGGATCTCCTCGCAGCTTTCCACCTCGCGCGGATATTCGGCCGGCGGCTTGCCCAAGAGATAGGCCAAGCGGAACAGCGCCGCGCGCTGGCGGGCCACATGGGCCGGGCGCACCGCTTCCACCTGCGCCAGCCGCGCGCGCGAGGCGGCCAGCTCCAGCGGGGTGAGGCGGCCACCGGCCTGCAGGCGCTCGTCCACATCGAGGCGGCGCTTTTCCACCGCGATCGCCTCGTCGGTAAGGGCAATATCCTCGCCCGCCGCGCAGGCCATCACATAGCTGCGCGCCACATCGGCGGCGATGCTGGCCTTCACCGCATCCTGCACGGCGGCCACGGCCTGTTCGCTGGCGCGCGCCTCTTCCACCGCCCGGCGGATGCGGCCGAACAGATCGAGCTGATAGCCCACCGCGATCTGCCCGCTGCCCACATTCATCACCGGCACAGGCTCTGAAAGCAGGAAGGATTCGCCCGAAAGCCGCGCCCGTTCGCCCGCGAAAGAGGCGGTGAAATCGGGCTCATGCGCGCTTTCGGCCATGCCGGTGGCTTCCTGCGCGCGCTTGAGGTTGGCCGCGGCCACGCGCAGATCGGTGTTGGCAGCCAGCGCCTGCTCTTCCAGCCGGTCGAGCACGGGGGCATCGAACAGGTGCCACCAGCGCGGCGGCAGTGGCTTGGCATCGGCGCCGGCGGGCGCGGCGCCCAGGAAGGCCCCTTGCGCGGCCGGCAGGTTGATGGCGGCCTTCTGCGGCAGGTGGTAATCCGGCCCCACCGCCTTGCAGCCGGCCAGCGCCACGAGGCAGGCCGCCCCCAGCGCCAGCTTTGCCCGACAGGCCGCGCTCTTCACTTGCGGGCTCCGGCGGCGGCCTGGCGGCGGCTCTGCTCGTCGCGCTCCAGCGAGACGGTGACGGTGCGGCCGGCCACCAGCGCCAGATCGCCGGGGGCATCGTCGATGGCAATGCGCACCGGCACGCGCTGGGCCAGGCGCACCCAGCTGAAGCTGGGGTTGATGTTGGGCACCATGTTGGCGCTGGCCTGGCGGTCGTGGTCCTCGATGCCGGCGGCAATGGAGATGACATGGCCATGCACCAGCCGCCCATCGCCCATCAGCCGGGCGGTGGCCTTCTGGCCAAGATGCACGCCGGCCAGCTTGGTTTCCTCGAAATAGCCCTCGATGCGCAGGGTCGCGCGGTCGAACAGGGCGATCACCATCTTGCCCGGGCTGACGTAATCGCCCACCTTCACATAGGCTTCGGAGATGACGCCATCATAGGGCGCGCGCACCAGCGTGCGATCGAGGTTCAGTTTGGCGGTATCGCGCGCCACCAGCGCGGCATCGGCCGCTGCCTTGGCGGCCGCCAGCGTTGCCGCATCGGCTTCCACCTTGGCATCGCTTTGCTGGGTGGTTTCCAGCGGCACCAGCTCGCCCAGCTGATGGTTGCGGGCGGCCTCGCGGCGGGCTTCGGCCAGCGCCGCACTGGCCGAGGTGATCGCCGCGCGGGTCTGCTCGATAGTGGTTTGGGCCTGCGACAGCGCCAGCCTGTAGCGCGCCGGATCGACCTGGAAGATGGGATCGCCCTTCTTCACGCTCTGGTCGTTCACCACGTAAACGGCGGTGACAAGGCCCGGCACATCCGGCGCGATCTGCACGATATCGGCGCGCACGCGCCCGTCGCGCGTCCACGGGTCCACCTCGTAGCGGTCCCACAGGGCCTTGATGGCAAAGCCGGCGGCCACCACCACCACACCGGTGACGGCAAGCCTGATGGCAGGTTTCAGCGTGTCGGCAAGGGGGGGCAGCTTGGTCATGCGATCTTTCCGAGAATGTGATCGAGGGAAGTGGTCACCAGCAGCGCCCACAGGCAGATGAACAGCGCCGCATCAAACAGCGCGGCGTGCCAGATCCAGCGATAGGCCCCCACCAGCGCCAGCAGCCGGTGCAACACCAGCGTGGCCACCAGCGCAAGCAGCGAGGTGATGGGGATGGAGGCGAAATAGACGCCATTGAGGTTGAATTCGGCGATCATGCGGTCTGGCCGTCGGCTGGCGGTGGAGGGGGCGGGGCGGGCAGCGGGGTGGAAGCGCTGGCCTGCGGGAAGAGGTTGCGGCGCAGCGCCACCAGCGTGGCGATGGCCTCGGCGCGGTGGTGCTCCTGGCTGATGGCCAGGCGGCCCAGCGCCAGGTCGATCTGCTCCAGCAGCGCGGCGGGCGCGCCGGGGGGGCGGCGCACCGGCGGCAGCGCGCCGAAATGGGCGGCCACGGTTTTCAGCACGCGGGAAATGGCCGCGCGGGGGCTGCGTTCCATTTGCGTGCGCAGGTTTTGCAGCACGGCCAGATTCAGCGCGATGCGCAGGCCCCGCAGGCCTTCCTCGGCATCGCGCCGGCCGGGGCTGCCCTGATCGGCCAGAGCCAGGCGCGGGGTCAA
>DASRYE010000025.1:0-9014 GCA_035653915.1 Novosphingobium sp.
CCCCGCCTGCCACACCGGCGCGCGCAGCTGCTTCTATCGCCGGCTGGAGGGCGATGGGCTGGTGCCGGTGGAGGGCTGAGCCACCCCACCGGGCCAGAGGCGGATCAGGCGCCGAACAGCTCGTCGAACAGGCTGTGCATGGCCGCCCAGCTCTGCCGGTCGGCGCTGGCGTTGAAGCCCAGCGCCGGCACGCCGCGCGCATCGCTGCCCGGATCGGTGAAGCCATGCAGCACGCTGCCATAGCTGTGGAAGTGCCAGTTGGCGCCGGCCGCGTCCATCTCCTGCCAGAAGCCCTGCACCGCCGCGCGCGGGGCCAGCGGATCGGCATCGCCATGGCACACCAGCAGGCGGGCCTTGATGGCGCCGGGGGCGGCCGGCACTTCCGTGTTCAAAAGCCCGTGGAAGCTGACGGCCGCGGCGATATCAGCGCCATCGCGCGCCAGTTCCAGCGCTGCCTGGCCGCCCATGCAGAAGCCGATGGCCGCGCGCGGCAGGCCGGCCGCTTCCGGCAGGGCGCAAAGGGTGGCAAGGCCGGCATGCAGGCGCTGGCGATAGTGGCGCGGATCGGCGCGCAGCGCCTCTGCCAGCGGGCGCGAGGCCTCGAAGCTGGGCACTGGCGCGCCATAGAAATCGGCGATCAGCGCAAGATAGCCGGCCTCGGCCAAGGCGGCGGCCTTGCGCTCCACATTGGGGGTAACGTTGGCGATGGTGGGCAGCACCAGCACGGCGGCGCGGGGGGCGCTGGCCGGGCGGGCCAGCCAGCCGGTCAGCTGCGTGTCGCGGTCGGCATAGGCGATCTGTTCAAGCATGGGGCACCTCTTGCGGGGGATGTTCGGGGGCGGCAGGCTCCTCGCGCCGGGCGCCTTCGGGGCCGAAATGGCTGAATGTGCGGGCCAGGCGCAGTTCGGGGAACAGCAGGCTCCACACCAGCGTCACCAGCACCGCGCCAATGCCGCCCACCACCACCGCTGCCGGCGCGCCCATGAGGGCGGCGGCCATGCCCGATTCCATCTCGCCCAGCTCGTTGGAGGCGGAAATCGCCAGGCCCGAAATGGCGCCCACCCGGCCGCGCATGTCATCCGGCGTTGCCAGCTGCACCAGGCTGCCGCGCACGAAGACCGAGATCATGTCGGCCGCGCCCATCACCACCAGCGCCGCCAGCGACAGCGGATACCAGCGCGACAGGCCGAAGACCACCGTGGCCAGGCCAAAGGCGGCCACCGCCCACAGCATCTTCACCCCCACATTGTGCTTGAGCGGCCGCACCGACAGCACCAGCGCAAACACCGTGGCGCCAATGGCAGGGGCGGCGCGCATCTGGCCAAGCCCGGCCGGCCCCACATGGAGGATATCACGCGCATAGACCGGCAGCAGCGCGGTGGCCCCGGCCAGCAGCACGGCGAACAGATCCAGCGTGATGCAGCCCAGGAGGAAGCGGTTGTGGCGCACATAGGAGAAGCCCTCGGCCACCAGCCGCAGCGGGTGCGTCTGCCGGTTGGCGGCCAGCGCTGGCAGCGGGCGGATCAGGCTGATCGACACCGCGCCCGCCCCCAGCAGCATCGCCGCCACCGCATAGGGCAGCGCCTGGGCATGGCCGAACAGCAGGCCGGCCAGCGCCGGGCCAAAGATGGTGCCCACCTGCATGGCGGTGGAATTGAGGGCAATGGCGCGCGGCAGCAGCTCTGCCGGCACGATCTTGGGAGCGATGGCGCCGATCGAGGGGGCCACGAACACCCGCGCCGTGCCATGCGCCACGGCCAGCGCGAACAGCAGCGGCAGGCTCAGCCAGTGGCGGGCGGTGCAGATGGCCAGCGCCAGCGCCACCAGAAAATCGATGCTCATCGAGAGGGCGCCAACATGGCGCCGGTCGAACCGGTCGGCCACCACGCCGGCCAGCGGCGTCAGCACGAACAGCGGCACAAACTGCACAAAGCCCAGCACGCCCAGCTGGAACGAGGCCTGGGCGATGGAATAGCCATACTGGTTGCGGGCCACATCGTAGAGCTGATAGCCCAGAATCACTACCATGCCGGTGGTGGCCAGCACCGAACAGCAGCGCGCCAGCCAGAAGCGGCGATAATCGGCGATGTGCAGCGGCGAGCGCGGGGCGAGAGGAGGGGGGATCTTGCTCACACAGCGCCATGTGGCACTGCCCGCCGGCCTTGCCAAGCGCTTTTGCCGCCGGCCCGGTGGGGTTTCAGCGTTCGCGGCGCAGGCGGGGGTTGGGCTGCAGGGTCTTGATCAGCTGGGTAAAATCATCCGGGCGGATGATCCGCTCGAACTGGAAGCCGGCGCGATCCTCGGTGCTCCAGATAAGGTGGGCCTCGATCCGGCCGATATGGGGCAGGCGGATCACCACCCGCTCGCCGCGGCCGATCTGGATCTGGCCGGTGGCCATGAAGCCATGTGCCGAGATATTGGCGATCAGCAGCTGGATCTCGCCTATCTGCCGGTGCTCTCCCGCCACGGCATAGCTGACCGGATGGCGAGTCGACCGGCGCAATTCGGTGACCGAAAGTTGCGCGCCGCCTGACATCTGATTGTATTCCCTTGCTTTTGAAAACCAAGCCAAGGGATTGTGGCGCAATTTTGCAAAGGAATTGTAAAGGTTGGGTAAGAAATCGCGGTTTTCCGCGCGGCCTGTGGCAGCTGGCGCACGGCTGGCCGCAGGCAAGCGGCGCAGCGGCGCGCTTGCCCGCGGCGCAGGGTCAGGCCCGGCGCAGCACGCCGTGCTTCTTCTTGCCCAGGCTCAGCTTGCCCTCATGCACCACCAGCGCCGGATCGGTGATCACCGCATCATCCAGTTTCACGGCGCCTTCGGCCACCTTGCGCTTGGCCTCGCCGTTTGATGCGGTGAAGCCGATGGCGGTGAGCGCGGCGATGATGGCAAGGCCTTCTGCCGGCACATCCAGCACCGGCAGATCAGCGCCCAGGCCGCCGCCGGCAAAGGTGGCGGCAGCGGTGGCCTCGGCGGCGCGAGCGGCTTCCTCGCCGCGGCACAGCTTGGTCACCTCATTGGCCAGCACCACCTTGGCGGCGTTGATCTCGCTGCCTTCCAGCGCTTCCAGCCGGGCGATCTCGTCCAGCGGCAGATCGGTGAACAGCTTGAGGAAGCGGCCCACGTCGCGGTCGTCGGTGTTGCGCCAGTACTGCCAGAAATCATAGGCCGGCAGCGCGTCCTCATTCAGCCACACAGCGCCGTTCATCGTCTTGCCCATCTTCGCGCCATCGGCGGTGGTGAGCAGCGGCGTCGTCACGCCATAAACCTCGGTGCCATCCATCCGGCGGGCCAGTTCGATGCCGTTGACGATATTGCCCCACTGGTCCGATCCGCCCATCTGCAGGCGGCAGCCATAGCGCTGCGCCAGCTCGCGGAAATCATAGCCCTGGAGGATCATGTAGTTGAATTCGAGGAAGGACAGCGACTGCTCGCGATCGAGCCGCAGCTTCACCGAATCGAACGACAGCATGCGGTTGACCGAGAAATGCTGGCCCACCTCGCGCAGGAAGGCGATATAGCCCAGCTTGTCCAGCCACTCGGCATTGTCGACCATGATGGCATCGGCAGGGCCATCGCCAAAGGTCAGGAAGCGGTCGAAGATCTTGCGGATCGAGGCGACATTGCCGGCGATGATCTCGTCGGTCATCAGCTTGCGCGCCTCGTCCTTGAAGGAGGGATCGCCGATCTTGCCGGTGCCGCCGCCCATCACCACGATGGGCTTGTGGCCGGCCTGCTGCAGGCGGCGCAGCAGCATGATCTGCACCAGGCTGCCCACATGCAGCGATGGCGCGGTGGGATCAAAGCCGATATAGCCGGGCACCACCTGCGTTTGCGCCAGCTTGTCGAGGCCGTGGGCATCGGTCAGCTGGTGGATGTAGCCGCGCTCGTCGAGCAGGCGGAGCAGGGTGGACTGGTATGCGGACATGGGCTCTCTCTTTTCCTCGAAGGGCGCGCCTAGCCTGATTTGGCGCGGAAGAAAAGCACATGGCCTTGGGGCAAACGGACAAAGATACAGCAGTTGAAGCCCTCGCGGCGCCAGCGGGCCATTTCGCCCTGGTGTGCCATCCGGCACGGCCGGCAAGGGCCGTGCGCGCCGTCAGCGTGGACTGGCGGGCGGATGGCGATCATTTCGTGCTGGGCTGGCAGGTGGCGGGCGCGGCGCATCTGGTGGTGCCGCCGGCGGTGGCGCCCGCCCGCGCAGATGGCCTGTGGCAGACGACCTGCTTTGAACTGTTCCTTGCCGATGCCGGCACGGCCTACTGCGAATTCAACCTCTCGCCCTCCACGCGCTGGGCGGCCTATCGCTTTGCCGCCTATCGCGATGGCATGGCGCCGCAGGAGATGCCGCAGCCGCCGCAGATCACGCCGGGCGCTGCGGGCGGCGCTGTGTTTGCCTGCACGGTGCGGCTGCCGGCGGCCTTGCTGGCGGGGGCCCGGGCCGCGGGCCTGTGCGCGGTGATCGAGGAGGCCGGCGGGCACCTGTCCTACTGGGCGCTGGCGCATGGCCCCGGCCAGCCCGATTTCCACGCAAGCGCTTGCTTTGCGCTGGCGATTGGGGCAGCCGAGGCGCCATGACGCAAGTGCTCTTCGGTATCGACCGCCTGCTGGCAGATCCTTCCCTGCGCGCGCCGCTGGCCGGCAGGCGCGTGGCGCTGGTGGCGCATCCGGCCTCGGTCACGGCCGGCCTCGTCCACAGCCTCGATGCGCTGGCCGGGCTTGGCGATATCCGCCTGGCTTCCGCCTTTGGCCCGCAGCACGGGCTGAAGGGCGACAAGCAGGACAATATGGTGGAAACCGGGGACGAGATCGATGCCGCCCTCGGCATCCCCGTCTTCAGCCTCTATGGCGAGGTGCGCCGGCCCACCGAAGCGATGATGGCCAGCGCCGATGTGTTCCTGTTCGACCTCCAGGATCTGGGCTGCCGCATCTACACTTTCGTGACGACGCTGCTCTATCTGCTGCAGGCGGCCAGCGGCACCGGCAAGGCCGTGTGGGTCCTGGACCGGCCCAACCCCGCCGGCCGCCCGGTGGAGGGCACGCTGCTGCTGCCGGGCGAGGAAAGCTTCGTGGGGGCAGGGCCCATGCCCATGCGCCACGGCCTCACGCTGGGCGAGATGGGGCACTGGTTCATCCGCCATTTCGGACTGGATGTGGATTATCGGGTGATCACCATGGAAGGCTGGCAGCCCCATGCCGCGCCCGGCCATGGCTGGCCGGAAAGCCGCATCTGGGTGAACCCCAGCCCCAATGCCGCCAGCCTCAACATGGCGCGCGCCTATGCCGGCACGGTGATGCTGGAAGGGGCGACGCTGTCGGAAGGGCGGGGCACCACGCGGCCGCTCGAAGTGCTGTTTGGCGCGCCCGATGTGGCGGCAGGGGCAGTGCTGGCCGAAATGCGGGCGCTGGCGCCGCAATGGCTGGCCGGCTGCGCCCTGCGCGAATGCTGGTTCACCCCCACCTTCCACAAGCATGCCGGGCAATTGTGCAGTGCGCTGATGGTGCATGCCGAAGGGGCGTTCTACGATCACGCCGCCTTTCGCCCCTGGCGCCTGCAGGCGCTGGCCTTCAAGGCGATCCGCCGGCTTTATCCGGATTATCCGCTCTGGCGCGATTTTCCCTATGAATATGAGTATGACCGCCTGGCGATCGATGTGATCAACGGCGGCCCGGCCCTGCGCCAGTGGGTGGATGATGCCGCTGCTGTGCCGGCCGATCTCGAAGCGCTGGCCAGCCATGACGAGGCCCGCTGGCAGGAGGAACGGGCGCCTTTCCTCCTCTATTGAGGGCCGCCCGTATTGAGGCTAGCCCGTGCCCCCGCAAGCGCCCTAGCCGCGCTTGCGGGACAGTTCGCGCATCGCCCCATCCAGCCCTTCCAGCGTCAGCGCGAACATGCGCCCGCCGATGATCTCGCGCACCTGCCTGGTGGATTGCATGTAGGCCCAGCGGCTTTCCGGCACCGGGTTCAGCCACACGCTGGCCGGATAGGTGCGCGCCACCCTTTCCAGCCACACGCCGCCGGCCTCCTCGTTCCAGTGCTCCACGCTGCCGCCCGGATGGCTGATCTCATAGGGGCTCATCGCCGCATCGCCGACGAACACCACCTTGTAATCATGCCCATAGGTGTGAAGGATATCCCATGTGGCGGTGCGCTCGGCAAAGCGGCGGCGGTTGTCCTTCCACACGCCCTCATAGAGGCAATTGTGGAAGTAGAAGAATTCCAGGTTCTTGAATTCGGTGGTGGCGGCGGAAAACAGCTCCTCCACCAGGCGGATATAGGGATCCATCGAGCCGCCGACATCGAGGAACAGCAGCACCTTCACCGCATTGTGCCGCTCTGGCCGCAGGCGGATGTCGAGCCAGCCCTGCCGCGCGGTGCCCTGGATGGTGGCATCCAGGTCCAGCTCCTCGGCCGCGCCCTCGCGGGCAAAGCGGCGCAGGCGTTTCAGCGCCACCTTGATGTTGCGCGTGCCCAGCTCGCGCGTGGCGTCGAAATTGGCGAATTCGCGCTTTTCCCACACCTTGATCGCGCGGTTGTGGCGCGATTGGCCGCCAATGCGGATGCCTTCCGGATTATAGCCGCCATTGCCGAAGGGCGAGGTGCCGCCAGTGCCGATCCACTTGTTGCCGCCCTGGTGGCGCCCCTGCTGCTCGGCCAGGCGCTGCTTCAGCGTCTCCATGATCTCCTCCCAGCTGCCGAGGGACTGGATCTTCTCCATCTCCTCGGGGCTGAGGAACTTTTCGGCGACGGCGCGCAGCCATTCCTCGGGGATCTCGGCGGCCAGTTCGCTCTCGCCCAGCGCGCCGCGAAACACCCGGGCGAACACCTGGTCGAAACGGTCGATCAGGCTCTCGTCCTTCACATAGATGGCGCGGGCGAGATAGTAGAAGGCCTCGGGTGTGGGCTCGATCGCCTGCTTCTCCAGCGCTTCCAGCAGCAGCAGATGCTCTTTCAGCCCGGCCTTGATGCCGGCCCCGCGCAGCGCTTCCAGAAAGCCGGTCAGCATGGCGCCATCAGATCTTGTGGGGGGCGGCCGGCGGCGCCTTGGGATAGGCGGGCAGATCGGGATCGAACTTTACCCAGGAGGGCGCGCTGGCGGTCCAGATGATCGCCTGCGGGGCGATGAGGTTGGGGTTGTCGAGCACGCCGGCGCGCAGGCGGATGGGCTGACCCGGATTGTCGAGCGGGCGGCTGAAGATCTGCGCGCCGCATTCCGGGCAGAAGCCGCGTTCCACCACATTGCCGCTGTCGGCGCTGCGGTGGTAGGTGGCGATCTCGCCGGTGAAGGAGAAGGCCTCGGCCGGGAACAGCACGTTCACCGTGGCCGAGCCCGAGGCAATGCGCTGGCAATCGCGGCACCAGCACATGCGCGCGCCCAAGGGCGCTGCATCCACTGAAAACCGCACCTGCCCGCACAGGCAGCCGCCTTCGTGGGGGCCTTGTTGCAGATGGTCTGACATGTTTGCTCTCCTTGCTGTCAGCCGCCGCGCCGGGCCATGAAGGCCAGCCGTTCGAACAGCATGATATCGGCCTCGTTCTTCAGCAGCGCGCCATGCAGCGGCGGGATCGCCTTGGCGCCATCGCGGCTGGCCAGCACGTCGAGCGGCATGTCCTCGGCCAGCAGCAGCTTCAGCCAGTCGATCAGCTCGCTGGTGGAAGGCTTCTTCTTGAGGCCGGGCACTTCGCGCAATTCGTAGAACATGTCGAGCGCGCGGTGCACCAGCACCTTCTGGATGCCGGGGAAATGCACATCGATGATCGACAGCATCGTCTCGCGCTCGGGGAACTTGATGTAGTGGAAGAAGCAGCGGCGCAGGAAGGCGTCGGGCAGCTCCTTCTCGTTGTTGCTGGTGATGACCACCACCGGCCGCTCGCGCGCGGCAATCCGCTCGCCGGTTTCATAGACATCGAAGGCCATGCGATCCAGCTCGTGGAGCAGGTCGTTGGGAAATTCGATGTCCGCCTTGTCGATCTCGTCGATCAGCAGCACCGGCAGCCGTTCGGATGCGAAGGCCTCCCACAGCTTGCCGCGGCGGATGTAGTTGGCGATGTCATGCACCCGCGGATCGCCCAGCTGGCCATCGCGCAGCCGCGCCACCGCATCATATTCATACAGGCCCTGATGGGCGCGGGTGGTGCTTTTCACATGCCATTCGATCAGCGGCGCATCCAGCGCGCGGGCAATCTCCTGGGCCAGCACCGTTTTGCCGGTGCCCGGCTCGCCCTTCACCAGCAAGGGCCGGCGCAGCAGCACGGCGGCATTCACCGCCACTTTCAGATCCTCGGTGGCAACGTAATTCTCGGTGCTGTCAAACCGCGGGGATGCTTCGGCCATTCGTTTGCCCTGCCTTTCGCGCCAGATGGTTAGGAAGCGGGCCGGGCGATGGCAAGCGGCATTTCTGAGAGGGGGCGACAGGCGGTGGCGGGTCGCTGTCGGGCCGTTGGCGGGTGGCTGACGGGGCACCGGCGGCCATTGTCGGCCAGCAGACGTTGCGGCAAAAGGGCGTTTGCCTAGGCACGGGCCCCACGAGACGAGGCGACACATGCTGATCCAGGAAATGCGGTTGAAACGGGGATGGTCGCAACAGCAGCTGGCCGATCTGAGCGGGCTGAGCGTGCGCACCATCCAGCGCATGGAGCAGGGCCAGCCGGCCGCGCTCGAATCGTACAAGGCGTTGGGCGCGGCGTTCAACGTCGATTTTGCCGAGCTTCAGGAGCAAACCGTGCGAGACATGACAAGCGATGCCGACAAGACCGAGCTGGCCCTGGCCTTTGCCCATGTGCGGGCGGTGCGGAAATTCTATTTCGGCCTGTTCACCTATGTGGTGGTGATGGCGCTGCTGGCGGGGATCAACCTTGCCACCTCGCCGCATCACCTGTGGTTCGTCTTCCCGCTGCTGGGCTGGGGCGTGGGGCTGGCCCTGCGGGCAACGCGGGTGTTTGGCCTGCTGCCGTGGTTTGGCCCGGAATGGGAAAAGGCGCAGGTGGAAAAGCGGCTGGGCCGGCCGCTGGCCT
>DASRYE010000026.1:0-3912 GCA_035653915.1 Novosphingobium sp.
CGGCCTATCTGCCCCCTGTCATGACACAAGCCATCAGCACCGCAGCGCCCGCCCCTTCGGCCGATGAGGCCCAGCCCGCCACCCAGCGCAAGCCCGACTGGATCCGGGTGAAGGCACCGGTGAGCAAGGAATATGGCAAGACGCGCGAGCTGATGCGCGGCCTCTCGCTGAACACCGTGTGCGAGGAGGCGGCCTGCCCCAATATCGGCGAATGCTGGACGAAAAAGCACGCGACGGTGATGATCCTGGGCGATGTGTGCACGCGCGCCTGCGCCTTCTGCAACGTGAAGACCGGCATGCCCCGCAAGGTGGACGCCAGCGAGCCCGCCCATGTGGCCGAAGCCGCTGCCAAGCTGGGGCTGGAACATATCGTCATCACCTCGGTTGACCGTGACGACCTGCCCGATGGCGGCGCCGGCCAGTTCGTGAAGGTGATCAACGAATTGCGCCGCAACACGCCGAACACCACGATCGAGATCCTGACGCCCGATTTTCGCGGCAAGATGCGCGCGGCGATCGAGGCGATCGTGGCGGCGGGTCCGGATGTGTATAACCACAATCTGGAAACCGTGCCGCGGCTTTATCCCACTATCCGCCCCGGCGCGCGCTATTATGCCTCGCTGCGGCTGCTGGAAGAGGTGAAGGCCCACAATCCGCTGATCTTCACCAAGAGCGGCGTGATGCTGGGGCTGGGCGAGGAACGACTCGAGGTGCATCAGGTGATGGACGACATGCGCAGCGCGCAGATCGATTTCCTGACGATGGGCCAGTATCTGCGCCCCACGCCCAAGCACGCCGAGGTGAAGGAATTCGTCACGCCCCAGGCCTTTGGCGCCTATGGCGCGATCGCCCGGGCCAAGGGCTTCTTGCAAGTGGCGGCCAGCCCGCTCACCCGCTCGTCCTATCACGCCGGCGAGGATTTCGCCCAGATGCGCGCCGCGCGGGAAGCCCAGCTGGCCCGCCAGGCCGCCAAGGGCTGAGGCACCCATGCCCGGCATCCACGAAACCCGCCATCTGCCCTATAGCCCCGAGCAGATGTTCGACTTGGTCGCCGATGTTGCGCGCTATGGCGAATTTCTGCCCTGGGTGGTGGCCACCCGCGTCAAGTCTGATGACGGGCAGGAGATGGTGGCCGACATGCTGGTGGGCTTCAAGGCGCTGCGCGAGAAGTTCACCAGCCGGGTGACGAAGGATCGCCCCGGCCAGATCAGCGTGCATTATATCGACGGGCCGATGCGCGATCTCGACAATTGCTGGCAGTTCCGCCCGGCGGCCGATGGCGGCTGCGAGGTGGAGTTCAACGTCAGCTTCACCTTCCGCAATGCCCTGTTCGAGCGCATTGCCGGCCAGTATTTCGACAAGGCCTTCCGCAAGATGGTGGAAGCCTTCGAGGCGCGGGCGGCAGCGCTTTATGGCTGAGCTGCGGCCGCCCGCGGCCTGAAACGGTCAGGGCAGCAGCAGCTCCAGCGCCACCTTCACGGCCTCGGCGCGCACGGCGGCGCGGCTGGTGGGGGCAAACTGGCGCTCCTCGGCCAGCACTTCGTCGCTGCCGCGCACGGCCTTGGCAAACACCACCAGCCCCACCGGCTTTTGCGCGCTGCCGCCATCGGGCCCGGCAATGCCGCTGATCGCCACGGCCACATCGGCATCGGAATGCTTCAGCGCGCCTTGCGCCATGGCCCAGGCGCACGCCACCGACACCGCGCCGAACGTGTCGATGATATCGGCCGGCACGCCCAGCATGCGGCTCTTCATCGCGTTGGAATAGGTGACGAAGCTGGCCTCCAGCACGGCGGAGGAGCCGGCCACCTCGGTCAGCGCGCTGGCGACGAGGCCGCCGGTGCAGCTTTCGGCCAGCACCAGCTTGCGCCCTTGCGCGGCGTTCTCGCTCACCACGCGGGCGGCCAGCTCGTAGATCTCTGCGGGGATGAGGGTGTCAGTCATTCTGTGCAAACCTGGAATTTGCCCATGCGGGCCTGGCCGCTGCGCGCGCCAAGGCCCACCGCCATGCCGATGATGGCGGCCGTGTTTTCCGGCGGCAGCGGGGCGATGAGGGAAAGGATCTGGTCGATAAGGCCGCAGCGCTGCGCCGGCACCTTTTCGGCAACAACGCCGGCCACCAGCGTGGAGAACAGCTGCTGCTGGGTGGCATCGGGCAGGCGGGCCACCAGCGCGCCGGCGAGGCCCTGGCTGGCGCTGATGCGGGCAAGGGCGGCCCTGGTGGCGGGCCATGCGGCCGGCCGCGCGGCGGCATAGCGATCAGCCAGCGCCGGGCCTTCCTGCGCCAGGAAGGCGCCCTGGCCCAGCACCGGCACGCAGGCCGCCCCCACGCCATGGAGGATATCCGGCAGGGCATAGGTGGCCACCGCGGTGAATTCGCGCACCGTGAGGCAAGGGGGCTCGGCCGCGCGGGCCACCCCCGGGATCACGGCCAACAGCGCCGACAGCGGCGCCAGCAGGAGGGATCTGGACAGGAACATGGGGGGCAATCTCCTGTGGGCGGGGCGGGTGCGCTCAGCGGCGGATCAGCGTGGCGGCGGCCTGCGCGGCAATGCCTTCGCCGCGCCCGGTGAAGCCCAGCTTCTCGGTTGTCGTGGCTTTTACACTGACCAGCGCGCAATCGACACCCATGATCCCGGCCAGGCGCTCACGCATAGCATTGCGGTGGGGGCCGATCTTGGGCGCCTCGCAGATGATCGTCACGTCGACATGGCCGATGGCATAGCCCGCCGCGCCGGCCAGTTGCACCGCATGGGCAAGGAAGCGATCGGAAGAAGCGCCCTTCCACTGCGGATCGGAAGGGGGGAAATGCTGGCCGATATCGCCAAGCGCGCCGGCGCCCAGAATGGCATCAACCAGCGCATGGATCGCCACATCGGCATCGGAATGGCCGGAAAGGCCGTGGCTATGGTCGATCTTCACGCCGCACAGCCACAGTTCCTCGCCTTCCTCCAGGCGGTGGACATCATAGCCCGTGCCCATGCGCACAGGCGGCAGGGCAGGGGCATCGCCGCCAAAATCCGAGGCAAAGGTCAGCTTGTGCAAGGCTTCGTCTCCATCCACCAGGGCCACCGCCAGGCCATGCGCGCGGGCCACCTGGGCATCATCGCCCGCATTGGGGGCATCGCCCCAGGCGCGGTGCGCGGCCAGAATATCCTTATAGCGGAAAGCCTGCGGGGTTTGCACCCGGCGCAGCGCCTCACGCACGGCAGGCGCGCCCATCAGCCCGCCCTCGGCATGGCACAGGCTGTCCACCACCGGCAGCACCGGAATGGCGCCGGGCTGCTGGCCCAGCGCTGCCACCAGCCGGGTGATCACCGCTTGCGGCAGGATCGGGCGGGCGGCATCGTGGATCAGCACCAGATCGGGGGCATCGGCCGCCAGCGCTTCCAGCCCGGCCTTCACCGAGCCCTGCCTGGTGGCCGCCCCGGTGACGAAGCGCACGCCGGCAAGGCCGGCCAGCGCCGCCGTGGCAATGGCATCGGCGCCTTCGGGAATGCACACGAGCATGGGGGCCACGCCGGCCCTGGCCAGCGCTTCCACCGAATGGCGCAGCACCGGCTTGCCGCGCCAGGGGGCAAACTGTTTGGGAACGGCCTGGCCGGCGCGCAAGCCCTGGCCGGCGGCGACGACCACGGCGGCCACGCGCCGCCCGTCGAGATTCGCTGTCGCTGTCATCAGGCGGGCGCCTAATCGCTTGCCGCAGCCCGCGCAATCCACTATGCGCTGCCTGTTTTTTAGGCAGCAGCAGAACATGACCGAAACCAGCCCCACGCCCCAGCCGCCCGTTCCGCCCGCCATCGCGCCGATCAGCGTGGGCGGGGTGATGATCGATTGCCCGGTGGTGCTGGCGCCGATGACGGGTGTGACCGATCTGCCCTTCCGCCGGATGGTGCGCCGCTATGGCTCGGG